>JBKBKL010000157.1:0-9381 GCA_046294665.1 Runella sp. | reverse complement strand
GGACCTCCGCGACCGGCTTTATTATACTATGGGGGTCATAGAAACACGTAAGAAAAACTATAAGAAAGCCTTGGGGTTGTTTGAGGAATCAGTACGCCAAACTACTACCAACACCACCCAAGTCCCTTATACTTACCTCGAAATGGCCCGGGTGTATTATGACAAACTACAAAATTATGAGCTGGCCAAAGCCTATTTCGATAGCGCATTGGCACTACTACCGCGTGATTCACCACAGTACGCCAAAATCGCCGACCGCAAGGAAGTGTTAGACGAATTTGTAAAACATATCACCATTGTACGAACAGAGGATAGTCTTCAGCGACTATCTCAAATGAACCCTGCTACCCTTGATAAGTTTTTGGACGGCCTCATTGAAAAAGAAATAGAACTCAAAAAACAAAAAATAAAAGAAGCCGAAAAACTCGTAGCACAAGCCCGCGCTCTCAATGCCAACACCCTCAATTTCGATAGCAACCCTGCCGAACGCTTCGTACTTTATGATCCTTCGGCCGTCAATCAAGGAAAAATGGAATTTCGCCAACGCTGGGGAACTCGTACACTGGAAGACGACTGGCGGCGCAGCAACAAAGTAGGCAGTATGCTCACCCAGACGGACAATATAACCCCCGTAGCTGCCAATTCTCCCTCCCCCCTCGTGTTGGCGAGTATGAATGATATTTCTGTGGATTTGACCAAAGACTCCCCCGAATGGAAAGCTCGCAAAGATGCCTTGTATCGCCCCATACCTTTGCGCAAACAAGAACTCGATGCCTCCCAACAACGCATCGAAGAATCTCTCTATCAAATAGGGAAACTTTATAAATTTAGCCTCGACGAACCCAAAAATGCCGTCAAAACTTTTGAGCAACTACTGGGGCGTTTTCCCAATTCACTCTATCGCCCCGAAGTCTATTACTTACTCCATTTGACCGATACGCCCGACAAGCAAGCCGACTGGAAGCAAAAACTCATCAACGAATACCCCAATTCATCTTACACACGCCTACTTACCAAAACCAACAGTACCGTAGCCACCACCGGCAATTCAGAACTGGACGCACTCAAAGACTACGAAAAAATCTTGAAACTCTACCAAGTAGCCAACTACTCTGAAGCCTTCGCCCAAATCGAAATGGCGATTCTGATGTATGCTGGTACCAAAATAGAAGACAAATACGCCCTGCTACGCATTTATCTTTTGGGTAAACTACAAGGCAGAGAAGCCTATCTCAAAGCCTTAAATAGTTTTATCAAAGACTATCCTACCAGCCCGTTACTCCCCCGCGTGAGGGAAGTCCTCGATTCACAACAAGCTACCACGCTCAAAAAAAACGGGTAAAAAACAACTTTACCAATAAATCGCCGCACTTTGGGAGTGATGTACTATTTCATATCTATATTTGGCTGTTTTTTGGGTAAAAGTTTTGACCAAAAGTAGATCTCACAACCTCTTATTTTATATTTTCATCATGGCAAATATGCGCTTCAAGGCACTCGAAATGGCCTACAATCGTAGCACTGTACCCGTGGCTACCCCTACGGAGAAAATCATCGAATATTTTGGGTCTTATACTTTCAGCGATGAGGTCATGAAAACACTCCTTTCGCCGGAGGCTTACCTCAAAGTATCCAATGCCATCAAATCAGGCAGCCGTATAGACCGTGAAATAGCTGACGAAGTAGCTACTGCCATGAAGTCTTGGGCCACCTCCAAAGGAGCTACGCACTACACGCACTGGTTTCAACCCCTCACAGGCGGCACTGCCGAAAAACATGATGCTTTTTTCGACGTTACACCACAAGGCAAGGCCATCGAAAAATTCAAAGGGAGTGCACTCGTGCAGCAAGAACCCGATGCGTCCTCATTTCCGAGTGGGGGGCTGCGAGCTACCTTCGAGGCGCGTGGCTATACGGGCTGGGACCCCAGCTCTCCCGCATTCCTGATGGATAACGCCGCAGGCGGCAAAACCCTCTGTATTCCGTCAGTTTTCATTTCGTACAACGGCGAAGCCCTCGACTATAAAACCCCGCTATTGCGCGCCTTGCACGCATTAGACAAAGCCGCTACTGCCGTGATGTACTATTTCGATAGAAACGTCGAAAAAGTAACGGCTACCCTTGGCCTCGAGCAAGAATATTTTCTGGTCGACAAAGCCCTCTACTACGCCCGCCCCGATTTGGTCATGGCTGGGCGTACCGTTTTTGGTCATTCACCTGCCAAAGGCCAGCAACTCGAAGACCATTATTTTGGGTCTATCCCGCCGCGTGTCAATGCCTTTATGGCTGATTTTGAATATGAGGCTTGGAAACTCGGAATTCCGGTACGAACCCGGCACAATGAAGTGGCCCCCGGGCAGTTTGAATGTGCCCCCACCTTTGAAGAACTCAACTTGGCCATAGACCACAATGCCCTTCTGATGGACTTGATGCAGAGAGTGGCCGAAAAACACCATTTCAAAGTGCTTTTTCATGAAAAACCCTTTGCTGGAATCAATGGTAGCGGCAAACACAACAACTGGTCTATGATGACCGACACGGGCGTAAATCTGCTCGCTCCCAGCGGAAAACCCAAAGAAACCCTGCGCTTTTTGACCTTTTTGATGAACACCGTCAAAGCCGTACACGACCATGCCGACTTGCTCCGCGCTACCATTGCCTCGGCTGGCAATGAGTACCGCTTGGGGGCCAATGAAGCCCCACCGGCTATCGTATCCATATTCTTGGGCGATGAACTCATGCGACAGCTCGAAACGCTCGAAAATAGAGGAGAAATACATCTCGAAAAAGGGGATAATGTATTCTATAAACTGGGTATCACACGAACCCCCCCCATCATGCGCGACAACACCGACCGCAATCGCACCTCCCCGTTTGCTTTCACTGGCAATAAATTTGAATACCGCGCCGTAGGGAGTAGTGCCAACAGTGCCTCAACGATGATCGTTCTTTGTACGATTGTAGCCAATCAGCTTCAGCAGTTCAAAAAAGACCTCGAAGAACGCCTCGAAACAAGCGAAAAAAAGGAAATCGCTATTGTGGACATTCTCAAAGACTACTACCGTCAAACCAAACGAATTTTGTTTCAAGGCAATGGCTACTCCGAAGATTGGGTACAAGAAGCTGCCAAACGCGGCCTAAGCAATATTCCCTCGGCACCACTTGCTTTGAGCAAAGCCATAGAACCTTCAGCCATAGAGGTCTTAGAAAAAGTAGGCGTACTTTCTGCGCGCGAAATTCACGCCCGATACGAAATCGAACTCGAAAACTACATCAAAAAAGTACAGATAGAGTCGCGTGTGATTGGCGACTTGACCCTCAATCACGTCGTTTCGACGGCTGTCAAATACCAGCATCAACTGGCACAAACAGCCAAATCTTTGGTAGAACTCGAACTGGTAGAAGAAGCCCAACCACTCAAAGAACTCATCAAGGAAATATCAAAACGTGTGGCTACTATCAAGCAGGCCGTAGAGGACATGACAGAAGCCCGCAAAAAAGCAAACAACACAGAGAGTATCACGGAACGAGCTATTTTATACGGCACAGAAGTAAAAGATTTTTTTGAGAAAATCCGCTATGAAGTGGATAAACTCGAACTATTGATTGACGACGAAGACTGGCCGTTGGTCAAATACCGTGAGTTGCTATTTGTCAAATAATTTTTGTCCCAAAATGCTCAACGACTTCGGACTCATTCTACTTTTTATATTGGCAGCAATGGTCTTTATCACCTTGATTTTGACCATTGCCAAATTCATACGCCCACATCACCCCAACCCCGAAAAACTCACCACCTACGAATCTGGTGAAGACCCGCTGGGCAATGCCAACGTGCAGTTCAATGTACGGTTTTATGTGATTGCGCTTATTTTTGTATTGTTTGAAGTAGAATTGGTCTTTTTGTTTCCGTGGGCAGTAGTTTTTGGTCAAGCCAATCTTATCGCCCAGACCGACGGGCTTTGGGGCTGGTTTTCGCTGGTGGAGATGCTTGTTTTTGTAGGTATTTTGGCCATAGGGCTTGCTTACGCATGGGTCAAAGGTTACTTAGACTGGGCCAAACCCCGTCCTCAACTACCAGAAGTAAAGAGCCAAATCCCCCCCCAACTATACCAAAATATCAATCAGAAGTACGCCTCGAAACAAACTTCCCGAAAGGTTTAGGGCTTTCGGGAAGTAAAGTGTCTTCATCAAGAAAATAACTGTTGGTTTAACTAATGGCCACCAGTTCAATATCAAAAATCAAGTCTTGCCCCGCCAATGGGTGATTGGCATCTACCACGACTTGCGTATCGGTTACTTGCACTACCGTTACGGCGATAGGCTGCGGGTTGCCGTCTTGGTGCATATTGAGCTGCATACCTACCTCAAAAGGTATATCATCGGGCAGCATAGCACGCTCAAACGGAAATATCAATTCTTCTTGGGCAGGGCCATAGGCCTCCTCTACGGGTATTTGTACTGTTTTCTTATCGCCTATGGCCATACCTGTAATGCCCTGATCGAAGCCCGGGATTACCATACCCGAACCAAGTTGAAAGGTAAGCGGTTCGCGCCCCTCCGACGAGTCAAACAATGTGCCGTCGGTCAATGTACCTTTATAATGGACATGTACGGTGTCCCCTGCTTTTGCTTGTTGCATTTTGTTTATGAGTTGATTTAAAGTTGGAATGATTCGAGATGCCTATAAGCTCTATTTAAACTTTCACTATGTCGAATAGCTCTTTTCAAAACCCAATCATTAGATATAAATTCCTGAAGGCGGTCGTTATAATTTGGGCCTTGTTTGGCATATTCATTACGAGGTAAAATATCTTCTTTTATTTCGCGTCTTCGTGATTTTCTGACCAAATTAAATAAAGTTTGTTTAGGATCATTTTCGGTATCAGGATTACGAGGAATCAAATCTTTACTTATTTTGAGAAAAGAGAAAAAACCTTCTCTATCACTCAACAACCACGATTCCACTTCTCTTACAGCCACCCTAAATATTAGATTTCTATGTTTTTCAGCTGGCAACCAATCATTCATCATTATAACAGGGCATTCGTGTCTATCAAGATCCGTAAGTACAAAAAATGGTGTAAATTCTGATGCCGCATTGAAACCTCCAATTCCTTTTTTAATGTATCCAAAACCATTGCCAGAATAAGTATTTACTACATTGAATTTATTATCAAAATAAGCCAACAATTTACGCATCAAATGATGACTTACATCGTCTTCATATACCAAATTGATGTCAATCATTCTGTTAGAAACTTATCGTCAACTGATGTAAGTTTTGTGGCTTTACTTGAGGCAAAACAACTTCAGCAGGTGTAAAACCATTCGCTAAAAGTGCTATGGCTTCTGGCATATTGGAAACCTCTTTCATCTTCGTGCCTTCCCCATAAGGTGTTAGTAAAATGATTTCATCTAAACCTATCCCCCGATCACTTAGAAGTTCTGAACTATGTGTGGTAAGTAGTACTTGGCGTTTTTTTGAACGTTGTATTTTACTAATCAAAGAAGGTATTTTTGAAACAATGGCTGCATTCAAAGAAAGTTCAGGTTCTTCAAGCAATAAAACCCCATCCCCTTCCTGCAACGACCATAATAAGGCTATCAGTCTTAGAGTACCGTCCGAAAATTGTTCCTCTCTTTGTTTAGCTTTATGAGGCCTCCAATGCTCGTACTTAGCTTGCAAATGTGGCCTACCATTTTCTTCTATGTATTCTAGGGTACTAAGTTGAGGAATTGCAATTTTCAAAGCCTCTTGTATCTTATTTAACCATGCATTACGTGTTTTTTCATTTACTTTAGAAATTCTCTCCAAGAATCCTTTCCCAAAAGGATCACCGGGTAAATCCACTCCAGTAAAAGTTTTTGGGTGCTTTAACAGTTGAGGTATTAAATGAAAATAAAGAATAGCCTCCAAAAATTTATTAATATCTCTAAAAGACTTATTAGCATTGATTTGCTCCAAGAAAGTCTGCGTCAATCTCTCTTCATCATTTTTATCTTCTGTATCAGGTCTATTGACTATAAGTTCTTGACGATGCCAAACTTTCTCGTAAGTAAGATAGGGCAATCTATACCCACGAGCTTCTTGACGTATTCCTATGGCATATATCCAGATAGCTCCTGAAGTACCAAAATCCGACAAATGAATTTCGATTTCAATATCAGGATACTTACGAGCAGCAAGACATCTGATCTTAGACACTCCTCCTCTATCCGTAACAGCTTTTTGCAACCCTCCTCCCGGCTTTGCTATATCTCTCAAAAACCGAAAAACATCTAAAAAATTGGATTTTCCAACAGCATTGGGGCCTACTATAAACATACGTTCTTTTAAAGAAACATCAATTTCTTCAAAATTTTTCCAGTTTTTAAGTTTTACCCGAGATATAATCATAAGACGAAAGCATTAAACTCAATACGCCCTTGCAAAGAGAACTCGTTGGGTTGAAGGTTTTCCTGTCAGTATGCACTTACCTTCTTCATGGGGAGCGTTATACGGAATACAACGAATCGTCGCTTTGGTCAGTTCCTTGATTTTATCTTCGGTGTCGGAGGTGCCGTCCCAGTGAGCCAGCAGGAATCCCCCTTTTTCGATTTGTTCGTTGAACTCCTCCCATGTATCTACTTTGTGAGTATTGGCTTCGCGGAAAGCAAGGGCTTTTTGATAAATATTTTGTTGAATTTCGTCAAGTAGTGTCTTGATATGATTGACGATGCCTTCAAGTGACACCGTTTCTTTGGTTTTGGTATCACGGCGAGCGACTTCTACGGTAGCGTTTTCCAAATCACGTGCGCCGATGGCCAATCGTACAGGTACGCCACGGAGTTCGTATTCGGCAAACTTCCAGCCGGGTTTGTTGGCATCAGAATCATCAAATTTAACGCTGATGCCTACTTTGCGTAGTCCTGCCATGATTTCTTTGACCTTTTCGGTGATAGCCGCCAGTTGCTCATCATTGCGATAGATAGGTACAATGACCACTTGAATAGGGGCTAATTTGGGCGGCAATACCAAGCCCGAATCGTCAGAATGGGCCATCACCAACGCCCCCATCATACGTGTACTCAAACCCCATGAAGTCCCCCAAACGTACTCCAAAGTACCGTTTTTACTTTGGAATTTTACGTCGAAGGCTTTGGCAAAATTCTGCCCCAAAAAGTGTGAAGTACCCGCTTGCAATGCTTTTCCGTCTTGCATCATGGCTTCGATACAAAGGGTTTCGTCGGCACCAGCAAAGCGTTCATTGGCGGTTTTGTATCCTTTAATGACAGGCAACGCCATCCATTCTTCGGCAAAACGTGCATACACTTCGAGCATTTGGCGGGTTTCAGCCATGGCTTCGTCGGCGGTAGCATGGGCCGTATGGCCTTCTTGCCACAAAAACTCTGCGGTACGCAAAAAAAGACGTGTACGCATTTCCCAACGCACTACATTGGCCCATTGGTTGATGAGCAAAGGCAAATCGCGATAAGATTGAATCCAGTTTTTGTAGGTACTCCAAATCACCGTTTCGGAGGTAGGCCGCACGATGAGTTCTTCTTCGAGTTTGGCCTCGGGATCTACGATTACACCGCTACCATCTGGGGCATTTTTGAGGCGGTAGTGCGTTACGACGGCGCACTCTTTGGCAAAGCCCTCTACGTGGCTGGCTTCTTTGCTCAAATAAGACTTTGGAATAAACAGCGGAAAATAGGCGTTGGTATGCCCCGTTTCTTTGAACATATCGTCCAAAGCACGTTGCATTTTTTCCCAAATCGAAAACCCGTAAGGCTTGATGACCATACAGCCTCTGACGGCCGAATTTTCGGCCAAATCAGCCCTTTTAACTAACTCATTGTACCACTCTGAATAATTTTCGCTACGTGTAGGAATTGCGTTTGCCATTAAAAAAACAGATGATTGATGAAAACTGAATAGAAGAATTATTCTAACACTAAAAAAATTTTATTAAATCTTGAAAAAGTACTTTACACTCTTATTGTTCGTTTATATTTGACTATCAGCTTTTTGGAAAATTGGGTGTGAAAACTACATTTGTAAAAGTTTGATTATCAGTAAGTTTTGACGATTAAAATTTGATTAGAAAATACTATAATCACTTGCAAAGATAGTTTTTTATCCTAAATTTGTGTCGTAGTCAAATAGAGTTCGTCAAAAACTTACTTTTCAGTATGAACAAAATAAGCTACAAAATTCGTTTATATAATAACATTTAAAACCGATAAATTACCATGAAAACCCTTCGTTCAATCGCACTCCTTTCGGTAGTTGGGTTATTTGGTTTGTGGGGCTGTAGCTCGCGACAACTCACCACCTCCAACGATGCCGACTTTGACGATTTGTACGGTAACTCCTACAGTGTATCTGTGGCTTCATTCGGCAGCGAGCGCGACGACAATGGGCGTATAACTCGCAATGCCAACCCAGACTATCGCTCTGGTAGCCGAAACAATCGCTCCAACAATACCACAGAAGAAGAATATGACTACTACGACGAGTCATACCTGAGCTCGCGCGGTATGACCCGCAATATAGGCCCTGAAGTAGGCTACAATGCAGGTTTTGCGGATGGATTTCAAGCTGCTCAAAACAATATGTGGAGCAACGCTTGGCGTTGGAACTCTTGGAACAATTGGAACCGCCCCTCAATGATGTTCGGACTGGGTATGGGTATGGGCTGGAACTCTTGGAATCGTCCGTGGGGCTGGAACTCTTGGAACGCTTGGAATAGCCCATGGGGTTGGAACTCTTGGAACGCTTGGAACAGCCCATGGGGTTGGAATAATTGGGGTAACAATAATATGTGGTACAACGGGCCAACCAATAATATCCGTTTGGTAGAAACCCGCCGCCGTACTGGCACTGACTACTACAATCGTGTAGATCGTTCGTCGAATGCCTACAACCGTAATACCAACAATGACCCCCGCATGACCAACGATGCCCGCCGCCAAAGCTATGACCGCACAGACCGCAGCTACAATAGCGGAGGTTACTATTATTCATCGCCCCGTGGTGGTGCTACTCGCACTTACGACAGTAGCTCTTCAGGCAGCAGCAGCCGTTCGAGCAGCGATTATAGTTCTTCGCAAAACTCAGGGTACAGCTCAAGCCCCCGCGGTGGTGCTACTCGTACTTACGGTGAAAGCAGCAGCGGCTCGTTTAGCAATCAACGTTCGTATGATAGCGGTAGCAGAAGTAGCTGGGGAAGTAGTGGTAGTAGTAGCGGTGGATTTAGTGGTGGCCGTAGCAGCAGTGGTGGATATAGTGGTGGTGGATACAGCGGTGGTGGCTCATCTCGCGGCCCTCGTTAATCATACACACTCCTAACTTCAGTCTGTCGCTAACAACTATGAATAAAAGTGAATAAATAT
>JBKBKL010000156.1:0-9475 GCA_046294665.1 Runella sp. | reverse complement strand
GGCAAAGCCCAACTCGAATGGCTCATAGACGCGCTGACTTTGAGCAGAGCCACGTTTAAGTTTATCGTTACGGGTGGCCAAATCATCAATGCTGCCCCAGTATTTGAAAACTATGCTGGCTATGCCGAAGAACGCACCTATTTACTCCAAAAAATCACCGAAGCCAAAATCCCCGGAGTCATCTTCCTCTCTGGCGACCGCCACCATACCGTAGTACACCGACTCAATCGGTATGATACTTATCCGTTGTATGATTTTACAGTATCGCCGCTTACGTCGGGAGCGGGTAGTCCTGCCCCCAAAGAAAAAACGACCGAAACATACATGGAAGGCACGTTGGTAGAGAAAAAACGCAACTATGGCCTCTTTGAAATCAACGGCCCTGCCAAAGATAGAGTTTTGAAAATCAGTATTTTCGATGCCAAAGGTACACTTCAATGGAGCCGCGAACTGAAGGCGAATGAGTTGAAGTAACCCCCGACAGTTTGTTTATTTTTTCTTTTTGAACGGTTGTAGTTTCAAGCAATATCATACCCCCTACATCAGACATCAATCATGCTCCACCTCGCACTCGTTCAAACCGATCTCTTTTGGGAAAATCCTACGGCCAATTTGGCCATGCTCGAAGAAAAAATAACCAATATATCACAGCCAGTGGATTTGATTGTACTGCCCGAAATGTTTACGTCGGGTTTTACGATGAATCCTGCTACGGTAGCCGAACCGATGAATCTAACTACTTTCAAATGGCTGCGACAAATGGCTGCCCAAACGGGTGCGGTCGTTACGGGTAGCTATGTAGTCAGAGAAGGAACTCAATTTTTCAACCGCCTCGTATGGATGCAGCCCGACGGGCAGTTTGACACCTACGACAAGCGGCACTTGTTTCGCATGGGCAACGAGCATCAGCACTACACCGCAGGTCAGCGGCGTATTGTCAAAACGTGGAAAGGCTGGCGGATTTGCCCGCTGATTTGTTATGACTTGCGGTTTCCGGTGTGGTCGCGCAATGTGGGCTTGGAGTATGATGCGCTTCTGTATGTAGCCAACTGGCCCGCAGTACGTCAGGGAGTGTGGGACACCCTCCTCCAAGCCCGTGCTATCGAAAACCTCAGCTACTGCATCGGTGTCAATCGCATAGGCCCAGATGGCAACGACACCAACCATACGGGTGGTTCGGCGGTGATAGACTTCAAAGGAGAAGTGCTGATACGCCACTACGACCATGGGGAAATCCTTTATTGCACCCTCCAAAAAGAGCCTTTAGATGCTTTTCGTGAGCGATTTCCCGCCTACCTCGATGCTGATGACTTCAGACTTCTATGACTTTTTCCACTACTGGTGGTTGCGGCTGCTTAGGTTTAATGATGAGGCGTAGCGACTGGTCGTAGGTAACGTAGTTCCAAAACCAGTTGATGAAAACCAGCAGCCTATTTTTAACCCCTACTATCGAGATAAGATGCACAAACATCCATGTCAGCCATGCGAAAAACCCTTGAAACTTCCAGAAGGGCAAGTCCACCACGGCCAGGTTGCGCCCTACGGTAGCCATAGACCCTAAATCTTTGTAACGGAAGGGGTGCATCTGTTGGCCTTTGAGCCGACGAGCAAGGTTGTCGGCCAATAATTTAGCTTGCTGCATGGCAGGTTGGGCAAGTTGAGGGTGGCCATTGGGATATTTCTCTTCAGTCATCAAGGCCAAATCGCCTATGGCAAAAATATTGTCAAAACCTTCCACTTGACTGAACGCATTGACCTTGAGCCTCCCTCCTCGTCCTATGGCCTCCTGCGGTATGCCTGAGGGGGTGTTGGCTTTGACCCCCGCTGCCCAAATGAGATTATTGGTACGAAGGCGATCGCCGGTATTGGTATAGGCATACTTTCCGTCAAAGTCAGTAATACGAGTACCTAATCGCAAATTTACCCCTAAATCAGTAAGGTATTTTTTGGCTTTGAGGGAAGCCTCATCAGACATCACTTCCAGCACTTCTGCCGACGACTCGTATAGATAAATCTGCATCATGTCGAAGTTGAGTTCGGGGTAGTCTTTGGGCAAAATATGGTTTTTCATTTCGGCCAAAGTACCTGCTATTTCCACACCCGTAGGCCCTCCACCCACAATGACGACATTCATCAGTCCGTGGCGTTCTTCGAGGGTTTGGGCACTGAGCGCATCTTCAAAATTTTGAAGCATACGATTGCGAATCGCTAAGGCTTCGCTGACCGATTTCATGGGCATAGCGTATTTTATGATGTTTTCCATGCCAAAAAAATTGGTATCGGCTCCAGTAGCGAGTACCAAAAAATCGTACTCAATTATTCCTAAGTCGGTTTCGATAAAACGACCTTCCGGCTGAATTTGACGAACATTCGTAACACGGATATGGACATTCTTTTTGGACTGAAATACCTTCCGCAATGGAAATGAAATAGAACTCGGTTCCAACCCCGCCATCGCCACTTGATAAAACAGCGGCTGGAATTGATGATAGTTGTTTTTGTCTAACAGTACAATTTGTAAATTTCTATGAACAGACAACTTGCGCGCCAGAGTCAGTCCTGCAAAACCCGCCCCAACGATGACCACTCGCTTTTGTTCTGTTTTAGGGATATTAGGATTCATAATATTTATAGCAAAAATGAGAAAGTGTATTTTGTATTGAAGAAAAAGGATAAACTAAATGGAGAACATCACCAAAAAGATTTTTGTTTCTTTTCGATACTGATGATATACTTTTTGGGAGGAGTCCACTTCAAAAGAAAAATTGAGTTTACACTTCTTGGAGGCTTGGGAGTGGCCACGCTTACCATCTCTCAAAATGACTCGATAGAAAACCCATATAGTCGAACATAGATTTGGTACAGTTTTTGGGGTGAACCTTTTAAACCCTTCTGATTTGTATAAGTTTTGATGAACGGCAAAACGAAATGACCCGTAGTTTCGTTAAAGCAAAATGTAAACTGAAATGAAGAACCCATGAATGTTAATTACGTTTTAAAATCAATGATGACCCAAAATCACTTTTTATCGAATGGCCGTAAATTGTATTTTTTGAGTTTGATTTTCGCAGGACTTGGTTGTTTGCCACTTTGCGCCCAAGAAGGTTATCGAATCGAAGGTAAAGTAAAAGGGTTTTCGGGCGGAGATGTACTTTTGGCCAACTATTCTGGAACTAATCTTTATGCCAAAGACACCGCCAAAGCCGATGCCACGGGGCAGTTCGTTTTTCAGAAATCAACCCCATTGCCCGGAGGGATTTATGAGGTCGTATCTCCCGACCGCCGTACTTTATTTCGGATTTTGATAGGCGACAGTCAGCGGTTTAGCTTCACAGCCGATACAGCCGATGTGGTAGGCAGTATGCGTGTCGTAGGGAGCAAAGACAATGCTATTTTCTACGAATTTCAGCAGTTCATGCGTCAAAAAGAAGAAGAATACCAACAACTCAAAAATCAAAAAGTACCCGATACCGACAAACGCTATCAAACTATCATCAGCCAACGCAAGGCTTTCTATGATGATTTTATGAAGAAATACGAGGGCACATTTGCTGTCAAACTTTTCAAAGCTGCTGCCGAGCCCGAAATCCCCGAAGCCCCCAAACTACCCAACGGCAAAACTGACTCGCTCTGGATTTACAATTACTACAAAGCCCATTTTTGGGACAATTTCGACTTCGGCGATGCCCGTATGCTCCAAACCCCCTTTCTCCAACAAAAACTCGAACGCTACATCAAAGATTTGACGGTACAAACTGAAGATTCTTTGGTCAAAGAGGCGGATTGGGTCATCGGTAAAGCCTTAGCGGGCAAACAAAAAGAAATCATTTCGTATTGTATTTGGTACTTGGCTAATCAATATGAAATGCCTAAAGTAGTGGGTACAGAAGGGGTATTTGTACACGTAGCCGAAAAGTATTATCTGACAGGTATCATGCCGGTAGCCGATAGTAGTACCCTCAAAAACATCAGAGAGCGCGTCAATGTCTTGAAGCCTTTGCTCATCAATCGAACTATACCCGATTTGGGGGTAATGAGCTATCAAGCCAAAGACCAGCTCCAATTCATACATGGCCTCAACTCTGATTTTTCAGTCATTTTCTTTTACTCCCCTACCTGTGGGCATTGCAAAGAATCGGCTCCCAAACTTCGCGATTTTCAAGCAAAGTTTGCCAACAAAGGCGTAAAAGTAATGACCATCGCCATAGATGGCAGCGAGGACGAATGGCGCAAGTTTGTAAAAGACCTAAAGCTCGAAAATTTGGTCAATACCTACGGCTTAGTAGCCTCGCGTCAGGTAGTTTACAGAAACGACTACGACGTATTCTCTACGCCTACGATTTATGTCATTGACAAAAACAAAAAAATCATAGCCCGACGACTCGGTGTGGACGACTTAGAACCGTTTTATGATGTATATAAAAAACGTGTAGGGACTCTGAAATAATCATCATTGATTATACTTAAACCTCATAGGTTTGCGAAAAACTAATTATATAACCCATTGATAATCAAATAAAACAAACCTATGAGGTTTTTTCGCAAATCAATTTTGAACGGGTATGAATACTTAAACCTCATAATTTTTAGATGATGACATTTGCACGCTCATTGGGTCATTTATGTATTTGGGTCATGGTTTGTGGCACACTCAAAGCCCAAACAGGTTATCGAATCGAAGGACATATCGCAGGGCTTCGCCCCGAATCTTACACTTTGGCACATTATTTTGGAGCCAGCCAGTACATCACCAAAGATACAGCAATAGCCTCTACCGACGGGAAATTTGTGTTTGAAGGTAATCAGCCTCTACCACAAGGTTTGTATATGATACTGACCGCGGACAAGCGCCGTTTGCTAGACTTGGTCGTTGGGCCGGAGCAACGTTTCAGCTTCAGCAGCGATACTACCGACCTCATCGGCAAAATGCAAGTAAACGGCTCACCCGATAGCCGATTGTATTTTCAATATCAGCAACAAATACAAGGAATCAATTCTGAAATACGGGTTTATCAAACCCAGCTTCAAATGCGTGAAAACCCATTACTTCAGACCAAAATAGCCAACCTTCGGCAAGAAATCGTGAAATACTATCGAAAGTTCATGACCGAAAATGCCAGCAGTCTTACGGGCAAAATCATGCGTGCAGCTGCCGATGTCGAAATGCCCAAGCCTCCACTACGACCCGACGGTAAGCCCGACTCGGTATGGCTCTTTCGGTACTATCGCTCTCATTTTTGGGATACTTTTGATTTTAGCGACGAACGCTTGGTACGTGCGCCCGCCTTACAACGCAAACTTGATACCTATCTCCAAAACCTGACTTATCCACACGTTGATTCACTTATTGTTGCCTCTGATGAAGTCATAAGCAGGGCGTTGGCGGGTGGCAGCAAAGAAATGCAAGCTTACTGTATTTGGTATCTGACACATCAAGCCGAAAGTCCGTCGCTGGTGGGGGGAGAGGCCGTCTTTGTCCATTTAGCTGAAAAATATTACCTCGGAGGTATCATGCCAATCACTGATGAAGTAACTGTAAGCGGTATTCGCGAAAAAGTTAATACCCTCAAACCTCTACTTGTAGGCAAACCTATGCCTCCGCTCACCCTTACCGATACCTTGGGAATATCGCGCTCCTTGTCTGATTTGAAAAATAAATACAGTTTGGTCTTTTTCTACGACCCCGATTGTAGTCATTGTCGTCAAGTAACTCCCGCCTTGAAAGCATTTTATGACAAAAATAAAACCAACTACGACCTCCAAATCTTTGCCGCTGCCGTAACGGGTGCCCCTGATCGCTGGAAAAAGTATATCAGAGATTATGGCGTAGGCGACTGGGTACATGGCTATGATTATAGTTTTCGTATTAATTTTCGCAAAGATTTCGACATCGTCAATACGCCCGTTTTGTATGTTCTCGACGAGCAAAAAAAAATCATCGCCCGTCGTCTGCCAGTAGAGCAGTTGGAAGCATTTTTGGACTTTCACCAGCAGCAACAAAAGCAAAAACCGAAACCCTAAACAGACCTGTTGATGCTTGATGATTCGCGTTTGAAATGCGAATCCAAAAGAGTTTGCGTTTGAAACGCAAAGTATCCTTAAATGCAGACTATCTTTAGAATTTTTACGGCTTGAAGCCTTCAAATAAGAAGCACGAGGCAAAGCCTCGCGCTATCGGGCAAATATGATGATTCGCGTTTGAAACGCGAATCCAAAAGAGTTTGGCGTTTGAAACGCAAACTATCTTCAGCAGCAACAGAAGCAAATACCGAAGCCTAAGCAGACCTGATTTGGCTCGAAGCTCTCCGAAAGAACTATTACGGCTTGAAGCCCTTAAATAAAAAGCACGAGGCAGAGCCTCGCGCTATCAGGTTCGCGTTTGATACGCGAATCCGAAAGAGTTTGCGTTTCAAACGCAAACTATCCTTAGAGACAGACTATCTTTATTCGTATGCTATCTTTATTCGCAAAATATCTTTAAACACAACCGCCAACACTTCGATTAAGAAAAACTCAAAAACCTCTTTTGGAAGTATTCCAAAATACTTTCAAGATGATACACCCCAAATTTTCATTTTCACTTCTGATTGTTGCACTTTCATTCGGTGCTTGCAACACGGACAAAGACCAAAACTTTGCCCCAAAGTTTAAGCTCATCGCTGCCGACACGATTTATTTCAACAACTTCGTGGACTGCAATATGGCAGAGGCATGGGTAGGTGATACTTTTAGGATTTTTCCCGGCAAGTATGGCGAAGACCCCGTCTGGGGCGAATCGCATGAGTTGAAGTTTGCTGATGGTCGCCATGCCGAAGAAGCCTTTCGTCGCTATGCCGAAGAATTTACAGAGCCGCGTATGCCCCCCAACGCCCCCATCGGCCAACAAGGGCTGCATGGTGCCGTATGGTTTGAAACTGTCTATCAAGACCCCAACGATGCTTCGGGGCGTACTCTCTATGCCATTTATCACAACGAAAATTACCCTTCTACCCTACCCTACGACCCCAAAACAGGCGAAGGCTACATAGACTACAAATGGCCCGAAGGACTGACAGGCCCACAGTCGCCGGCGGCAGTATGCCGAATCGGTGTGATGAAATCGGTAGATGGCGGGCGAAGTTGGGACAATCGGGGCATTTTTATCGAAGACCTTCAGCCTCGCATGATTCTTAAACCTCATAATACCTCCAAAACTTTTGCCGGAGGTGTAGGCGACCCTTCAGCAGTAGCTTCGGGTGATTCTCTATATTTATTTTACGGCGAATATGGCTTTCCCGGTGTTTATGACGAAGCGGCTTACCGTAGAGAAGACGAATGGAAAGGGCAATGTATCAGTGTAGCGCGTATTGCTCTCAAAGATTTAGACGACCCCGTAGGTAAAGCCCAACGCTGGGACGGCAAGCGGTTTGCAGCAGCGTACAATAGTTTCGGTATGCCTATTGCCTCATTACAGATTCCGATAATCGCAGGGGGCGGGCCGGCTTCTTCGCCTACCGGTGGCTTTCATTGGGGTCCCTCGGTGAGTTGGAATACTTACCTCAACTGTTGGGTGATGCTCATGGGAAAAGTAACAGGAAGCTCGTGGCAGGGGAGTAGTATTTACATTTCTTTCAACCGCCACAAAGATTTGGGGAAAGGCCAGAATGCCCAAGACTGGACTAAGCCTCAACTCCTTCTTGATGTCCCGGGTTACATCATGTGGTATCCTTCATTGCAGCCCACGAATACCCCCGAAGACATTGCTCAAAAACATACTTGCCTTCGGCTGGGTAAGCGCGCAAGGCTTTATATCAAATATATCAAACCCGAAAAAAGCGAATACAAATCAGCACACTTTATCGAATTTGAAAAATAAAGAACAGCCCTATCGAAATGATAGGGCTGTTCTTTATGTGATGATTGTTAGTACTACTTGACTTCCTCGTAATTTACAAACTCACCTTCATCTGTTTTGTTGTTTTGTTGTGAGCCGTTGTTGGGAGCTTGTGAGCCACCCGTAGCACCAGAAGTCGTATTGGCACCTGCGGCATAAATCTCCTGCGAAGCTGCATTCCATGCTTCGGTGATTTTGGCCATAGCAGCATCAATAGCAGCCACATTACGATTTTTGTGTGCTTCTTTGAGTTCGTTGAGAGCCGCTTCAATATTGGCTTTACTACCTGCCGAAAGTTTATCACTGTACTCTTTGAGTTGTTTTTCTGTACTAAAAATCATAGAGTCAGCGGTATTGATTTTTTCTATTTCCTCACGAGCAGCTTTGTCGGCGGCTTCGTTGGCCTTGGCTTCGTCGCGCATACGCTGAATTTCGGCTTCAGACAATCCACTGGAGGCTTCTATACGAATCTTCTGTTCTTTGCCTGTACCTTTATCTTTGGCGGTTACGTTGAGGATACCGTTGGCATCAATGTCAAATGTAACTTCAATTTGAGGTACACCACGAGGAGCAGGCGGTATGCCGTCCAGATGGAAACGTCCCAAGGTACGGTTTTGCGAAGCCATCGGACGCTCACCTTGCAGCACATGGAGTTCTACGGAAGGCTGATTGTCGGCAGCAGTTGAGAAAATTTCAGATTTCTTGGTAGGTATAGTCGTGTTGGCTTCTATAAGTTTCGTAAATACTCCGCCGAGGGTTTCTATACCCAACGAAAGCGGAATTACGTCGAGCAACAATACGTCTTTTACCTCTCCTGTCAAAACGCCCCCTTGAATAGCCGCACCAATTGCTACCGCTTCATCGGGGTTCACGTTTTTGGAGGGCTTTCTTCCAAAAAACTTTTCAACTTCTTCTTGCACCCGTGGAATACGAGTAGAGCCTCCCACTAATATTACCTCGTCAATGTCCGAAACACGAAGACCTGAGTTATTTATGGCGCGTTTGCAAGGCTCCATCATACGTTGGAACAAGCTATCGGCCAACTGCTCAAACTTCGCACGAGTCAATGAACGCACCAAGTGTTTTGGTATATTATTGACTGGGAAAATGTAGGGCAAATTGATTTCAGCTTGCATTGAACTTGAAAGTTCAATTTTTGCTTTTTCGGCAGCTTCTTTCAAACGTTGAAGAGCCATAGGGTCTTGACGTAAATCTATTCCTTCGTCTTTTTTGAACTCATCGGCTAGCCAGTCAATGATGACCTGGTCGAAGTCATCACCGCCAAGGTGAGTATCCCCGTCGGTAGATTTCACTTCAAACACCCCGTCGCCGAGTTCGAGGATAGATATATCAAAAGTACCACCACCAAGGTCAAAAACAGCAATTTTCATGTCTTTTCCTTGTTTGTCGAGGCCATAAGCTAAGGCAGCAGCGGTGGGTTCGTTGATGATACGTTTTACGTCTAAACCTGCTATGATACCCGCTTCTTTTGTCGCTTGGCGTTCAGCATCATTAAAATAAGCTGGGACCGTGATCACTGCTTCGGTTACTGTCTGCCCAAGATAATCTTCGGCAGTTTGTTTCATTTTGGTCAGAATATGT
>JBKBKL010000155.1:0-9582 GCA_046294665.1 Runella sp. | reverse complement strand
ATCTCAAAAAACACTAATATGTTTCATTAGGCAATCAATGTGTTAGAAAGCTATTTTTTTGCAAACCTTTGAGATTTGAAAAAAAATATATGTTGAAAACAGATACAGGCGCAGAGATTTCGATAGAAAATTCGATACTACCTAAATACTATTCTACTTAAATGCCTGAATCCCTGTAATTTCGTTACCCAAAATGAGTAAGTGAATGTCGTGCGTACCTTCGTAGGTGATGACCGATTCGAGGTTCATGATATGGCGCATGATGGGGTAGTCGCCGGTGATGCCCATACCTCCCAAAACTTGACGTGCCTCACGGGCGATATTGAGTGCCATTTCGACGTTGTTGCGTTTGGCCATGGAGATTTGGGCGGTAGTAGCGCGGCCTTCATTTTTGAGCGTACCCAGTCGCCAAGCCAAGAGTTGCGCTTTGGTGATTTCGGTGAGCATTTCGGCCAATTTCTTCTGCTGAAGTTGGAAGGCTGCAATGGGCTTTCCGAACTGGGTGCGTTCGAGGGCATACTGGCGGGCGGTTTCGTAGCAATCTATGGCAGCCCCGATAGCCCCCCAAGCGATGCCGTAGCGGGCGTTGTCGAGGCAGCCCAGCGGCCCGCGAAGGCCGTCCACATTGGGCAAGATATTTTCTTTGGGTACTTTTACATTATCAAACACCAACTCCCCCGTAGCACTGGCCCGCAGCGACCATTTGTTGTGGATTTCGGGCGTGCTGAAGCCTTCCATACCACGCTCTACAATCAGCCCTTGGATACGCCCCTGCTCGTTTTTGGCCCATACGACGGCTATATCGGCAAGGGGTGAGTTGGTAATCCACATTTTGGAGCCATTGAGTAGTACGTGATCGCCCTCATCGGTAAAATGGGTCAGCATACCGCCGGGATTGGAGCCGTGGTTGGGTTCGGTGAGGCCGAAGCAGCCTAATAGTTCGCCAGAAGCCAATCTTGGTAGGTATTTCTGACGCTGCATTTCGGAGCCATAAGCATAAATCGGCCACATCACCAACGAACTCTGTACCGATACTGCCGAGCGCATACCCGAATCGCAGCGTTCGATTTCTTGGGTGATAAGTCCATACGATATATAGTCCATACCCCCACCGCCATACTCGACAGGGATAGTGGGGCCAAAAGCACCGATTTCGGCAAAATTTTTAATAAGATACGCTGGAAACTCCGCACGTTGGGCGTAGTCTTCGATGATAGGGCGTACATCGCGATTGATCATCTGCCGTACAGCTTCGCGTACCATGCGGTGTTCCTCCGTAAGCAGGTCGTCTATTTGATAAAAATCGGTGGCGGAATGGGTGGTGGTAGCTATCATGATTTTGGAATGTTGATAAAAGTGTCCAAAGATAGCCAATTCTTTAAAAAAAGCTGTTTTTTCATAACCTAAACCTCACACATTAGGTTACGTTTTCGTAAATTTGATGTTTATCCAAAAAGCCTTGTGGCATCATGGAAACTTTTTTACTCATTTTGCTTTTGATACCCTATTTGGTGTTGAGGTATTATCTCACAGACCATGATACGCCTTCCGAAAAAGAGAAGAAGCGATTAGCCGAAGGCATTGAAATCTATGAAAAGCAGTCTTATGAAGAAGCCTTTGAATATTTTGACCGTCAAGTCAAAGAAAACCGCAAGTCGGCCATTGCCTATGCGTACAGAGGCAAGTGCAATCGAGCCAATGACAATATTTACTCGGCACTGTATGACTTCTCACAAGCCCTTAGCTACGACAATACCCTCACCGATGTACATCTCGACAAAGGCCGTATTCTCTACGAATTGGAAGAATACGATGAGGCTTTCTTGAGTTTTGACAAAGCCGTATGGTTTTCGCAAGGGCATGAGCCTGAAGCCCTGCGCTGGCGTGCTTTGGCGCGTCTTCAAAAAGACCAAATCGAGCAAGCCGAAAACGACCTCAAAAAAGCTGTCAAACTGGGCGACGAAAACGCGGCTTATGTCTTGAGCCAACCTCCCTTTGGTCGAAAAGTGAAAATAGACTAAGATTCTTTCTTTTTGAGATTGAGCATCTGGAATTTTTTGGGTGTAATTCCAAAATGTTTTTGGAACATTTTGTTGAATTTGATGGCCGAAATCTCACCATACCCTATCATACGAGATACCTCTTGGCATTTATGCCCTTCCAGAAGTAGTTTTAAGGCTCGTTCCATTTTTTTATTCATGTAGGCTTGATAGAAGGGTGTACCATAACGAGTTTTATAGAGTCTTTTTAGTTGCTCTTCTTGCATTCCAAACTCTACCGCCAATTGCTTTATAGGTGGTAGGATGCTATCCGTAATATTTGCAATATACTTTTCATGAAAGGCTTCGACAATAGCCATTTTAGCATCTGCCTCTAAGGCTTGCAAAGAAGTTTTGTGGGATTCTTGTACAGAAGATTGGGCTTGTAGTGCAAGAGAGCGTATTGTAAAGTTTGTTGAAGTCATAGGGCTTTGTGTATTCTTATTTTGATAAATTTGACTGACTAAGCAATGTTATCACAAAATCAACTCCAACCTCTGCTTGCCCATGACCAAATACCATGAAAAGTACACAAAAAGCATATCTTGCTTTTTTCGTTTCTTCGCCCTCATCGTTCCCCTCAATTTTTACAATAGCTCACTGCAAGCACAGATACCTGCCGATAGCCTCGAACATTGGATAAAACAATACCCTTATAAGGATACCCTGCTCATCAGTAAGATGATTGCATTGGAAAAACAGTATTATGTGGCCGCCTCCGAAAAATTTGGCACTTATACTCCCACCATTCAAAAGCTATCCTTGGTGTTAGGATTCAACACGGGGCTTAGTGCTGCTTATATGTATCGTGCTTATATGCACATCAAAAAAGGGGAGTATGAGGAAGCACTCAAGCAAGCACTCAAAAGGGTAGAAATCGAACAGCGACAAAACGACCTATTCGGAATGGCAGATGCTTACTCTTTGACCGCTTATGTATTGAGCCTCACTCGTAGTTATGACCGAGCTTTACCTTATTTTGAAAAAGCAAAAAAAACTGCCGAACAGATTTCAGATACTCCCCAAAACCGAACTCCTAAGGCTAAGTTGTTGGTCAAAATCATGGTCAATACTAACATCGCGCTCAGTGGATTGCAAAATCATCAAGCATCGCTTCAAAATGGACTGACTGCTCTTAGACTTCTTCAAAAATCTGACCTCGTCAAAAATACAGACTACTTCTACACCCTTGCAGCGATTTACATTAGCATTGCCAATGATTATTTGATGCTTCAAAAACCTAATAAAGCATACGGATTCTTCGAAAAGGCTATCAACATTGCCGAGAAACAAAAGATTTCGATAGGGATTGCCCGCGCTTATTTGGGGGCTTTCAAAAGTAGTGTGGAATTGAAAGATTTTCAAAAAGCTAATATTATCAACAAAAAATTAGAATCAATGATGATGTTCAATCAGTTTGATTCACATGAAATGCTGGTGTATTATGACTATCTGCAAAAGTTTCAAATTCAGAAACAAGATTTTCTTGGTGCATATACGTCTCTAAAAAAATACCATGTCTTAAATGACTCTATTATTGGTAATGACCAAAAGAAAAAAATAGAAGAATTAAATATTCGCTTTGCTACCGCCCAAAAAGACCAGGAAAATCGCTTTCTTAAGGAGCGAAACCTCCAGATACAAAGCCGCAATCAGATCTTTTCCTTCGGTATTGTGATTTTATTACTATTTGTTCTTGCCTTGTCAGTGCTTTATTATCGTCTTTCTCATGCCAAACGTCAATTGAACCTTGTCAATCAACAACTTCAAAACGCCACTGAAACCAAAGATCGTCTATTTAGCATCATTGCTCATGACCTCAAAACCCCCTCGGTAGCATTCGAGCAACTCACCAAAAGTCTTCATTATCTCATCAAAAAAAATGATTATGAAAGGCTTTTGGCAGTCGGAAGGCAAACGGAGTTTTTGGCTGCCGACCTTCAGAGCATCACCAACAATCTGCTCTATTATTCGATGATTCAATTGGACAGAGTTCCTTTCCGACCCAGCCCCATTTTGATAGATGAGCTTTTTGCAATTCTCAAAGATACCATGGGACACTACGCCCTCCTCAACCAACAACAGCTTGACTGCCAATCTACCCCTCACCTACGAGTCCATTACGATTTGACGCTTTTGACCTTCATTCTCCGAAATTTTCTTTCCAATGCCATCAAATTTACGCCTACACAAGGCCGTATCTTACTCAAGGCTTGGCAAAATACCCCTCAAAGTGTATGTATAGAAGTAGAAGACTCTGGCAAAGGCTTTGATGAAAACTCACTCTCTGCATTTCAAATGAGTAGTTCGATTCTGTCCAACACAGGTATTAGAGGCGAAAAAGGGACTGGATTGGGATTGTACCTCTGTAGAGAGTTAATAGCTCGTATCGGTGGAACTCTTTCGATAAATTCCTCCTCTACACTGGGAGGGGCGCGGGTTCAGTTGTGCCTCCCTTCACTTTAAGCACTTTATCACCATTTATTTGTATTTTATGCAAATGTTATATACCATTTTTGCTATTGCTTGCCGGATACTGTAAAATTGTACAACCCTATCCTTCCGACAACATGGCAAAAATACTCATCGTTGAAGACGAAATTATTACAGTCACCTTACTTGAAGAAGCCCTTGAGGCACGTCATCACGAAGTCGTTGCTACCCTTACAGATTGTACTTATCTGAAGCACTTCCTCCCCCAAGCTGACCTACTCATCATAGACATTCATCTTGGCTTTCATTTGGCTTTTGATCTACTTGAAGCAGACACCTTAGAGGAGATACCCATCATTTTTATTACTCAATATGCCGACGAACAAGCCTATCTTAAAAGCCTTCGTTTTGATTTCAGTACTTTTTTAGTGAAGCCCATACACCCTCTCACTTTGGCAAGTACCATCGAACTCCTACTCGAAAAGAAAAAAAGTACCCATCCGTTGGTGCTTAAAGACGGTCGTCAGCAAAATGTACTTCAATGGCAAGACATCAGATGGATAGAAGTAGAAGGCAACTACATCACGATCAAGACCACCCATAGCAAACATACCCTCAAAAAATCGTTGGCTCAAATCAAAGCGTCTCTTGACGATGACCTCTTTATACAAGTACATCGAAATTATATTGTGTTGATAGAGGCGATCAGTGAAATCAACCTGACCGAAGGATACGTATTGGTGGACAAACAGAAAATCTCTTTGAGCCGTCATTTTCGTCCAATCCTCAAACAACGCCTCCAATATCTCTTCGACTGACCTCCGTTCTTTCCCCTGAGCAAGAGGCAAGTTTTTTGGCATTATTATTGCTCAATGCCCCACTTCTTATTCTATCCCCCCTACCGTTTTTTGCCCAATTTATATACCTGCATTACATCACCTGCCATTTGCATACTATCCCCCAATAAAAATACAATACAGTTTTGGGTATAAATTTTGACCCTATTCTAAGCATTACAACCGTACTGTTTAGTTTCAAAGCCTTTTAGAAAATGCACAAACAGTTTTTATTCTTTACAATACTCTACTGTCTTCAAAGCAGTGTAGTGGGTATAGTAGCCCAAAGTATTCCCAAGATACACACTACGGCCTTCGGTGCCGATAGTATCAGTGGACCCAACGTCCAAATGCAGTACTATTATCTCTATGCCCATACCGTAGAAGATTTGCAGAAGGTGATCGAAGAACGGCGAAAGCAAGACCCCAAGGCAAAGCACTTCATGGCCAAAACCCGCACACATGTACGCTGGAACTGGGAGGGCTACGGCAAAGATACCTGCAACCTCCATACCCTTCGGCTTACAAGCCAAATTGTGGTGCAGTTTCCACGCTGGCAAGTTCCAGACTACCTACCCCAAGCCGACAAAAAACGCTGGGCGGAGTTTATCAAAGCACTGGCCGAACATGAACTGGGGCACGTCAAAGTAGCCTTAGAAGAACTCCCCAAAATGGAAAAACGCATCCGCCAAGCTGACTGCCGCACCGCCGACGGCCATGCCAAAGGGGCGATGGAAGAAATGCGCCAAGCTCAACTACGCTACGACGATGCCACCTACCACGGTTGGCTGCAAGGTGCCAAATTTTAATCTATGCAAAACAATTACCTTCTATATCACATGAACCACTTTTCACCACTACCAGTACAAAAGCCACAGTTACACCGCTTCGTGTATATCTGGCTCACCTTGTTTTTGGGCATGGCTATTTGGCTGCTTTCAGCCTCCCATACCCAAGCACAAGCTCCCTACAAAGGCTCGGAGCTATTTGTCTATAATATGGAAGGCCAGCCGCCTTTCACCAACAAATACCCCGCTTGTATGAAGTTTGTCAGTTTTGAGGTGCCTTCTTTGTATTGCCCTCCTCCTCCAGACCCGGCTCCAGACCCTGGGGGCAATCCTCCAGCAGGAGGTGGTGGCGGAGATGGTATGTGCGATGTGGATGGGGGGATTGCGTTTTTAGAACCCAACGGCCTATTCATGCCTCCCCCTCCCGGTGGGCAGACCGATGCCTTTGGCAATAGCCTGATTGGGATGAGCTTTTTCAATACCAATGCAAATTGCTCTTGGACAAGCAATGCTGCCCGCCTTACGGTATGCCCAGTGGCTGGATCGGGTACGGTCATTACTGGCTTTTATTTTGAATATGGTACCAGCAATACCGGCGGAGGTAGGGCCATAGTAAGTCCTACGCTACAAGTTTTGGTAAACGGAGTGCAGGTTTATACCCAAACTTTTACGTCTTCTGACCAATACAACGGTTTCTTTGCGTCGTTCCCCCCTTCGCTCAACACAACCTCATGGGAGGGAAAAAACGTAACTTTTGTCGTAACAGATGTGCGTGGGCGTTCGATTGACGACTTCGCTATCATTGGTTTTAATAACTGTAGCAACAACAAAGTATGCGTAGGAGACCTCGTATGGGAAGATACCAACGGCAACGGTATCCGCGATGCCGGCGAAGCCGTCAAAGCCAATGTAAAAGTGCAAATCTTTAGAGATGACAACGACGGCGCATTCGAACTCCCCTCCAAAGATTACCTCTTCGAAGACGGCAAAGACGGCCTTATCGCCGAAACTACCACCGATGCCAACGGTATCTATAAAGTATGTGTGCCCGCCGGCAATTATTTTGTGCGTATCTCTCCCGATAACTTCGACGCAGGCAAGCCGCTCGCAGGCTGCTTCCCAACACTCGGCCCCAGTGTATCGGGCAACTCCGACGAAAATAATAAAGACCACGCCAACGCTGCCCTCAAGCCCGCCTACAAAAACTTAGGTATCGTAAGTACCCTCGTAACCCTCGCCCCCGGAACTGAACCCACCAACGACGGCGACGATGCCAATACCAACAGCACCATTGACTTCGGAGTCATGTGCAACCCCAATATGCTCATGAATCTGGGGAATTTGGTCTGGAAAGACCTCAACAAAAATGGTTTGAAAGACCCCACCGAAGTAGGCTTTGATGGTATAAAACTCGAACTCTTTGTAGATGTAAATGCCAACAACGTCTATGATGCTGCCGACGTGAAAGCAGGCGAAACTACCACCGATGCCAGTGGCATTTATAGTTTTGCGGGGCTTTTGCCCGCCAATTACCTATTGGTAATGCCTTCGTCTAATTTCCAAACATTTTTTGGACCCGCTTGGGGCTGGCAAATATCTCCTGTGCAAGTACAAGACCCCAATACCAATACCGACAACGACAACAACGGATTGGTAGGCACTCTCGAACCGATAGTTACACGTGCCATTAATCTCGCTTTTGGGCAAGAACCCACCAACGACGGCGACGGCAACAACGGCAACCTCACCCTCGATATCGGACTTTACCAAGATGAGCCTTGTGTGGAATATTTGATACCGGAAGGAGTTAGCAATAACCAACACAATGCCCCAGAAAATAGAAAGTTTACCTTAGTTGATAAAAATGGGAATGTATTAGCAAGAACAAACAATACACCTCCAATTAGTGGTGGCTATAGAACAATGATTTTTGATTGGCTGAATAATCGCTTTATAGAAACCATATACAACCCAAACCCAATACTTACTCAGCACCTATTTACTCGGAGTGGTTCTACGCTCACAAATACTACAAGTTACATTAGTGCAACCAATGCAGGAGATGCTTTTGGCTCTCCAGGTAATTATTCATTCGGAGCAGATGGAAATATTTACATGTCATCTGGTAGCGACATGTATAGACTAATCGTAAATCCAAATCAGTCTTTGACAGTTCAATATGCAGGAAGTCACCCAGGAACATTTTTTCAGACTATTGACAAAAACATGAATGTTTACGGTCAAATTTCAAACAAAATTAGACGTCGTGCATATAATTTTGGGAGTTTAGAATGGACAACACTTGGAGGGGTAGATGCCAATTTCCCGGCAGGCTATACGTACTACAGTAATAATAGTACCAACAGTGCCGAAAATACCATGGCATATATTCCAAAAGTGAGCAGAGTTTATATGTTGGCCATAAACAGAACTTCCCAGAAACTATCAATTGTAAGTATTCCGGAAAACTTTACTACCACTACTGCGTCCAGAGTAGATATCGATATCACAGGGTTGCCAGACTATGTGTCGAGTATTTATGATAATGGAAGTTGGGGAATTATTGAACAAAAAGAAAGTAACTTTTTTTATCATCATTTATTATATGATCCTTACACGCATCGTGTAATTCTTCATGCTAGAAAGTATGGTTCATGGTCTAGTGGTTCAAATACGAATGATCAGTTTAGCCGAATGTTTGTATTTGATATTGGGGCTAATGGGCAACTCACTTATAGTTTCAATGCGCCTACAAGCTACAATGGTCCGGGTATTTATATTATGCCCTGCGGTGGTGGTGGCGGCGGTGGCACACCTCCTCCTTTAGAAAACACCCTCAAACTCGGCAACCGAGTATGGAATGATGTCAATAACAATGGATTGCTGGATAGTGGTGAGCAGGGGATAGCCAACGTAGGCATGGTATTGTACAAAGACAATGGGGATGGGGTGTTTGATCGCCTAACCGATACTCGCTGGGATAGTACCACCACCGATGCTAACGGCTTCTACTTGTTTGATAAACTGCCAAATGGTGATTATTTTGTGTGGGTATCCAGCCAAAACTTTGGTATAGGCAAAGCCCTCAACGGAAGGTTTAGCAGTACTACCACACAAGCCAACCCCAACACCGACATAGACAACGACGACAATGGCATCAACCCCGAAACGCCCCGCTCCCATGCCAACGATGGCGTAACCAGCGGCAAGGTAACATTGGCCTTAGGAACTGAGCCGCCCTCAACCGTAGATGGCGATGATACCAATGGCAATATGACGGTGGACTTTGGGTTTTATACCCCCAACCCCACACGCGACAACATACTCAAGATAGGCAATCGTGTCTGGAACGATGCCAACAACAACATCAGGATAGATGCTGGCGAAACCTTCTTCAATGGCGTAAAACTCACCCTCTTCCGCGACAATGGCGACTTGCTATTCAATGCCAGTCAAGATCAGGTAGTTGGTACTACCACTACTGCC
>JBKBKL010000154.1:0-9730 GCA_046294665.1 Runella sp. | reverse complement strand
CAAGCCTCGGAGAGGCGCAAGGTTTGTAGAGAAATATTACCCCAAAATCCCCCCAAGCCTCGGAGAGGCGCAAGGTTTGTAGAGAAATATTACCCCAAAATCCCCCAAGCCTCGGAGAGGCGCAAGGTTTGTAGAGAAATATTACCCCAAAATCCCCCCAAGCCTCGGAGAGGCGCAAGGTTTGTAGAGAAATATTACCCCAAAATCCCCCCAAGCCTCGGAGAGGCGCAAGGTTAGTAGAGAAATTTCTAAAAGTAGGTTTTAACCAAATTTGCGTAACATCAGTTATGATACAGCGTAGAAAAATCAAAAAAGCAAATTCTAAACATTTTGTAAGCGGTTCTTCCCAAATTCTGATTATTTTTCCAACTGCAAATCTATTTTACCCATGCGCTACAAAGCCCTTGCCCTACAAGTTACGTGTCAGACCGTCAATGTCTGCCCCGACAGAGAAGCCGCCGATGCCGTGATGAGTCAAACCCTCGACCGATTGGAAAAACAAATAGCCGCTTCGATGGCCTTCATCGGCAAAGATGTCAAACTCGTAGTGCTACCCGAATATTTCTTGACGGGCTTTCCGATGGGCGAGAGCATCGAAGCATGGAAAGCCAAAGCCTGCCTCGATATGCAAGGCAAAGAATACGACCGTATGAGTGCCATTGCCCAAAAATTGGGCGTTTATCTCTCGGGCAATGTCTATGAAAACGACCCCCATTTTCCGAACCTTTATTTCCAGACGAGTTTTGTCATCAGTCCTTCGGGAGAGGTGATTTTGCGCTATCGGCGGCTCAACTCCATGTTTGCCCCTACCCCTCATGACGTTTGGGACAAGTATTTGGGAATTTATGGCTATGAGGCGGTATTTCCGGTAGCCCAGACAGACATCGGTCGCTTGGCGTGCATTGCTTCCGAAGAAATCCTCTACCCCGAAATCGCCCGCTGCTTGGCCATGCGAGGGGCAGAGGTTTTTTGCCACTCGTCGTCGGAGGTAGGCTCCAATCTACTCACCCCAAAAAACGTAGCCAAACTCGCCCGCGCTATCGAAAACATGGCGTATGTAGTATCGGCCAATTCGGCGGGCATGGCCGAGATTCCGATACCCTTTGCCAGTACCGATGGTGCCTCCAAAATCATCAACTATGAAGGCTTAGTACTGGCCGAAGCGGGCTACGGCGAAAGCATGGTAGCCAACGCCACCATAGATTTGCCGGCCCTACGCGCCCACCGCCAACGGCCTGCCATGTCCAACTTCTTGGCAAGGCAGCGGTTCGAACTCTACGCCGAAAGCTATGCACAGCATCATTTTTATCCTGTCAATAGCTTGGCCCACCAAAAAGCCGAACGCGCGCATTTTGTCCAAACACAACGCCAAGTCATCGAACAATTAACCCTAAAAGGAGTTATTCAGCATTAAATGAAACTTGATGATTCGCGTTTTAAACGCGAATTTGAAAAAAGTTTGCGTTTAAAACGCAAACTATCGAGGGACGCAAACTATCGAGGGACGCAAACTATCGAAGGTAAACTAACAGAATATCTAAACAGTCAATTTCCAATCAAAAACCCATAATTACGATGAAAAAAACGATTTCGACTTTTGTATTGATGTTGGTGGCCATGTTGTGGGGCTACACCCAGAGTCTTCCGTGGAACCAAGAAATTTTCGATGCGTGGGTGCAGATGCGCGTCGGCAATGGCAAAAATACCGCTATTTGGTGGTGTCAGGGAGAAGTGTATTCGTATCCCTCTGGTAAACTGGTGGCGCGTATGGAAGGCATAGACCACGGCAAAGTCATCAAGATTGCCAAAGATAGTGTGATACAACTCAACCGCAAGACCTTCACCTACCACGATTTGAAGACCAATGCCATCATTACGGAAGGCAACGGGCAAAAATTGGAGCCGATTGCGTACAATTACCAGAAAATCACCTACACCCTCCGCGACGGCAAGCTACGCACCTGGGTAGAACAAGGCGGCGGGCCACGCCTGACCAAAATGGGGCCGGGCGAAAGCATCACTGTCCGAAAAACAGGCAATACGTACATTTGGACAGCCCCCGTATTTTTGGACTTTCAGACCCCACGCGGCAAATACGAAGCCTACGAAAACTACGATTTCTTTTATACCCCCTCGCTCAAAACCACCAAAGAAAAATTCCAACTTACATGGGAGCGTTATGGCGACTTGCCGGCGGCTATCGGCGGTGGCAAGGGCATTATCCATTTGGTCTGCTATCGGGTGGACAGCATCGAAGAAATCCCTTCTGAAGTTTTCAAGAAATATTTGAAAGAAAATGCCTCACTCTGGCTCAATCCGCCCAAGGATTTGGCCGAGATTGCTGAATTGCAGAAGTAAGCTGCAAGTGTATTTGACAGATACTGCAAACTTTAATATCCTAACAGTAGATGAAAAATGTAAATTTGTGTAATGAATCATTGGGTTGAAACAGCAATACAATTATTAAACAAAAGTCTCTATCCAGTTCCGCAAGAACTTAATGAAATTGACTGGAAAAGTGGATTGTCTGACAAAAGCGAACGTTTAGCTCAACATATTTCTGCATTTGCAAATTATCCAAATGGTGGCTACTTGGCTTTTGGTATCGGAAATAATGGTTCTCCAATGCCATTAGACAAAATAGAAATGGATACTGTTGTTCAAAAAATAGGAAACATTGCGAGAAATAATCTCGCTCAACCGGTAGGTATTGAACACACAGTAGCAGATTATAGTGGAAATCCTGTTTTGTTCATTCGTATTCCTGAGCATACGGAGAAACCAGTCCATTTAAGAGGTAGCGATATTTTCGACAGCTATAAACGTAGTGCAGGTCAAACTGTGAAATTATCAAGACACGAAGTAAAACAACTCATTGCAATATCATCGGGATTCGATTTTGAGGCACAAGTCGCTATGCATAATGTAAGTGATGACGATGTATTGAAATTATTGGATTATGACAGTTATTTTACCTTACAAGACAAAAGACTTCCAGACACTAAATTGAGCATTCTGCAAACTTTGGCTGGCGAGGATTTAATTAAGAAAGCTACCCAAGGATGGGATATTTTAAATTTAGGAGCCATATTATTTGCAAAAGATTTAAAGAGCTTCAAAGAACTAAAACGCAAAGCAGTTAGGGTAATTGTTTATAAAGAAACCAGCAGGATTAATGCTCTAAAAGAACAAGAAGGCGGTAGAGGTTATGCTTCGGGTTTTGAAGGATTGATAAATTACATTATGGACCAACTACCTTCAAACGAAGTAATTGAAAATGCCTTACGAAAAAAAGTAAAAGTATACCCCGAAAAAGCAATTCGTGAGTTTGTTGCAAATGCTTTAATTCATCAAGACTTCTCGGTTACAGGTTCGGGTGTAATGATTGAGATTTTTACAGATAGAATTGAAATCACAAATCCAGGAGTTCCTTTGGTTGATACTAACCGCTTTATTGACACCGCACCAAAATCAAGAAATGAAAGCTTGGCTTCGCTTATGCGAAGACTAAATATTTGCGAAGAAAGAGGAAGCGGAATAGACAGAGCCATAGAAGCTATAGAAGATTTTCAATTGCCCGCTCCGAAGTTTATAAGGGGAGATGATTATACACGTGTAATCATATACGCTCCTACACCGTTGACTCGAATGAATAATGAAGATAGAATACGTGCTTGTTATCAGCATACTTGTTTACACTATGTAAATAATCAGCCTGTCAATAATCAATCGGTTCGTAAGCGTTTTAATATTGCTAAAAACAATGTATCGTTTGCCTCAAAAATAATTGCTGACACATTAGAAGCAGGTTTAATCAAAGCTTCAGACCCTGAAAATGCTTCAAAGAAATTTGCTTCATATATTCCTTTCTGGGCTTAAACTAATTTGTTTACAAAATCAAACCATAGACAAAAAATGATATAAATAATTGATTTACAGGCATTTATTTATTTCATTGGAAAATCCCGATATCTACGAAAGAAAGAACACCAGCAGCCAACACGGGTTTTGCGTCAGGCGGGGTGAGGTGCCATCCCGATAGCTATCGGGACGGAGCTTTGTGCTTCTATTCAAGCGCAGTGCTGGTTAATCCCGAATGTTTTCGGAATGCTCCGAAACTCGCCCGAACGCAAAGCCCGAAAACGTAAACTTAACATCGAAGCCGAAACCCTACGCCATGAATACCCTCGATTTTGAGCGAAGGGTCATCAGCCAAATATTTGCGAAGGCGCGTCATAAACACATCGAGGCTACGCCCCATGAAGTAGTCGTCGTCGCCCCATATTGCTTTCAGGAGTTCTTCGCGCCGAATCACTTGATTGGGGCGTTCGGCTATGTAGCGTAGTACTTCTGCCTCGCGGTAGGTCAGTTCTTGTTTTTTTTCGTTGATAGAGAGGAGTAGTTTGTCAAAATCAAATTGATATTGGCCTATTTTCAATACATTCTTCTCAAAAGGCTGTTCAGAAATACGCTGACTACGACGCAAGAAAACAGCGATTTTGAGCAAAAGCTCTTCCATGCTGAAAGGCTTCGTCAGATAGTCATCGGCACCAAGGCGTAGGCCGTGGAGTTTGTCGTCTTGCAGGTGGCGGGCTGTCAAAAAAATAATAGGAACGTGGGCATCACTCTCGCGAATTTTTTGAGCCAACGTGAAGCCGTCTATGATGGGGAGCATTACATCGAGTACGCACAAATCGAACGGTTGTTGCTGGAGGAAAGTATCGAGTGCCTCCCGCCCGTCGGTACAATGAACGATTTCGTAATGATGCAATTCCAGATTATCTTTCGTAACAAACCCCAAGTTGGGGTCATCTTCTACATACAAAATGCGTGGCATTATTTTATTGGGTAGCGAGGAAAGTTTGAGTTTGAACGAACACTATACTGTCATCTGTAAGAATCTGTGTAAAATATTTGTATTGTTCTTTGATACCCTAAAACCTACCTCTGATTTTTGATTGGAATCAATAGGCTGAATCTACTTCCTTTTCCTTCTTCACTCTCAAGCCGGATTTTCCAGCCATGGGCTTTGACAATCTGCTGCACATAACTTAGCCCAATACCAAACCCTTTGACATCGTGGACATTGCCGGTCGGTACACGATAAAACTTCTTGAAAATCTGTTGATGATACTTTGGGGCAATGCCTATGCCATTGTCTTCTACACTGACAATCAACTGATGATTTTCGCTTACAGTACTGACCTTCACACAAGGCGATTTTGGCGAATATTTGTAAGCATTGTCTATCAAATTGCTGAAGGCATTCGACAAATGCAAGCGGTCGGCATGAATGTAGGGTTCGTGAGCTTTCAAATCCAGCGTAGGCGGGTTTTCATATTTTTTTGTAACTGCTTCAATGACCTCATGCACATCTAACCATTCGATTTTCAAGGGCAATTTATTTTTTTCGGCTTTGGCCATGTTGAGTACCGTTTCGACCTGATTTTGAAGCCGAAATGCTTCTTCTTTGACGATTTGGGCATACTTACGCAGTCGGTCGGGTTGGTCTTTGATAGCGGGGGTATTGAGTACGTCGGCGGCTATTTGAATGGTAGCGATAGGGGTTTGAAGTTCATGCGTCATGTTGTTGATGAAATCGCGCTGTACTTCGGTCAGTTGTTTTTGGCGCAAAATCACCCATAGTGCATAGCCAAAAAATACTACTGCCACCAATACAAGCATGGAAGAGAGTATCCACCCGCGCAAATCACTGATGACAGTTTCTGATTGGTTTGGGAATCGAACCCCAAAATAATAAGGATATTTGTTGGACTTGAGCCAATGGGCTGTTTGGGTAGGAGTTCGGCTATCATTGCGGGTACTTAGGGCTACCCCATAAAACATCTGATTGGTATTGCAGTCATAGATACCTACTTCAAAATCGGTGATAATATTGTTTTTGACAAAACTACTTTTGAGATAATGCTCCACTACCGAGGGCTCTACGGTAGCGTTGGTATTGACCAAAAAATAATCGCTCGAAAGTTGCTCAACAGGATTGGTATAGAGCATGACGGCATTGAGGCGGGCAAGTTGGTCGGCCACTTCTTGCAATGCGATATGAACTCGCTGATTAAACTGCCTCTCACGCAAGTCGAGGGCTTTGCGTACCCAGTAAATCTGCGTGGCTATGACCCCGACAATAGAAAGGGTAGAAAGTATGACCAATAGACGAATCGTATTTCTTGGCATGGTGCAAACGCACTGTTTAGGAAGGCTAAGACAGCCAGTTGGTTGAAAACAATTCCGAAAGTAGGCTTAATAAGCCTACTTTCCTAATTTTTTTACTTTCATTAACGAGCCATTAACAAATGTTGAGGCTTTATTAACAAAGGTCTAACCTGCTTCCCTCTACTTTTGTCAAGATGATTGACTATTCATTTTTATTCCACTTCAAACAAATTAATTCTTATGAAAAAAGTAACATTTCTCAGTACATTAATAGTTTTTGCGTTGGTATCAGTAGTAGTAGCGCATGGTTTGGCGGCAGCCTTTAGGTGGGCAGAAACCGAACACAACTTTGGCCAAATTCAACAAGGAAAACCCGTAACTGCCGAATTTAAGTTTACCAATCGAGGGGATTCACCTCTGATCATCAGCAAAGCTTACGGCTCATGTGGATGTACAGGCGTAGAATACCCCAAAGAGCCAGTGATGCCCGGAGCTTCTGGAGTAATCAAAGCCACTTTCAATGCGGCTGCAGCAGGGGCTTTCCACAAGACCGTTACGGTCGAATCCAACGCCGAGGGCGGTATGACGACCCTTCATATCAAAGGGGAAGTAGTGAAGTAGTAAATTTATTTTTGCAAGAGCATAGCTCCGTACGAATACCCTCCCCCAAAAACTGTTACGATGATGTATTCTTGGGGGCGAAAACGCCCCCAATTTTCTGATAAGCATATAGCACAGCCTGCACAGCCGGTATTGCCCAAATATTGAATGTTGGAGAGTAGTTTTTCTTCGGGAAGCCCCAGCGTATTCATCACATTGAGGCTAATGCGTAAATTGGCTTGGTGAGGGAGTACGTAGCTAACATCTGCCACTGTGAGGCCACATTGCTCCAAAACTTGCAAACTCGCCTTGGGCATATATGTACAGGCATTGAGAAATACGTCTTTGCCAAAAGGCATGATGACTCCGCGCTCATTGGGGCGCAACACTACGGCTTGGGTAGCTTTGCCGCTGGTGGCTGCTCCACCCGTTACCAATGCTTTAATTTCTAAATCTCCCCGACTGATACGCTCTTTGGAAATGAGCATGGCCGCCGCTCCATCGCCCCACAAATGCCCCGATACGGTGTCGGTTTCGTTGTAGTAGCCCGTGTTGTGTTCGGAAGTGATGACCAACGCCTTGGTAGCTTTATGGGTAGCAAAATAGCCTTCTACTACCTCGATAGCATTGAGCAAAGATGAACAAGCCGACGAAATCGTAACGACAGGAATGTCAGGGATTTCGAGAAAGTGCTGGGCAGCATGGCCGAGTGTTACGATCGTATCATAAGCCGTGTAGGTAGCACCGATGATTAAATCTATCTCGTTTTTGTCTATCTCAATTTTGTTCAACAATGCCTTCACCGCTTCTATCCCCATCGTATGGGAGTTTTCGGCTGGGGCGGCCTTTCGGCGCATTTGTATGCCGGTACGCTGTACAATCCACTCATCAGACAGCCCGTTCAACTTGGTAAAGTGTTCGTTATCAACAACTTGCTCTGGCAAATAATGCCCAACTTGATGGAGGAACATACAAAATGAAGTTTAGTGAGTGATACGACAAATAACCCCTTTGTTAGGCTACTACTATCAAATGATTTTTCTTCCCCTTCGATACCAATAAAAATTTACCCTGTAATAATTCAAACGCCGGGGTAGCGTTGGCATCAGCAATTTTTGTTTTGTTGATACTGACGGCATTGCCTTGTACCGCCCTACGCGCTTCACTTTTGGAGGGGTAGATTTCGTTGTGGGTCGCCACAGAAAGTAAATCTGCCACGGTAGCACATTGCTCCCAAACCTCGCGCGCAATGACCGACTGCGGCACGCCCTCAAAGACTGATGCAAAGGTAGCCTCGTCCATGCGTTGGAGCGTGTCGAGCGTACCTTTGCCATACAGTACCTCTGAGGCGGCTACGGCCATTTCGTAGGCTTCGGTTGAGTGTACACGGATAGTTACATCTTTGGCCAATGCCCGCTGCATAAGGCGCAGATGAGGCGCGGCAGCGTGTTGTGCTTCCAAGTCTTCTATTTCTTCTTTGGTATAAAGCGTAAACACGCGCAGCAGCCGAGGGCAGTCAGCATCAGCACAGTTGAGCCAAAACTGATAAAACTGAAAAGGGGAAGTCATCGTAGGGTCGAGCCATACATTGCCAGATTCGCTTTTACCAAACTTGGTGCCGTCGGCTTTCGTAACAAGCGGTGTGGTGAGGGCGTAAGCACGATGTTCGGCGGCTTCGTCGTTGCCACCTTCTTTGCGTCTGATGAGTTCGGTACCGGTGGTAATGTTGCCCCATTGGTCGGAGCCACCCATTTGAAGCCGCACGTTTTTATGCTTATAAAGCCAATAAAAATCGTAGCCTTGAAGCAGTTGATAGCTGAATTCGGTAAAGGAAATGCCTGTTTCGAGGCGTTTTTTGACCGAGTCTTTGGCCGACATATAATTGACGGTGATGTACTTGCCTGCTTCGCGCAAAAACTCTAAAAAGCCAATATTTTTGAACCAATCATAATTATTGACGATTTCGGCGGAAGTAGGGCTGTCGTCGAAATCCAAGAATTTTTCTAATTGTTTTTTGATGCAGCTTTCATTGTAGCGTAGGGTTTCTTCCGACAAAAACGCCCGCTCGGCAGCCTTGCCCGAAGGGTCGCCTACCATACCGGTAGCACCTCCCACCAGTGCGATAGGCTTGTGGCCGCAGCGTTGAAAATGTTTGAGCAGCATGACAGTAGCCAAATTGCCGATGTGGAGCGAGGAAGCCGTAGGGTCAAAGCCGATATAGGCAGTGGTGAGTTCTTTGGCGAGTTGCTGATCAGTGCCGGGCATCATGTCATGCAGCATACCCCGCCACTTCAATTCTTCAATAAAGTCTTTGGTCATAAATCAAAATAAGGATTGCTCCGCAAAATTACAGTGTTTTTTCAGAAAAGGGGTAAAAGGTCATGGATTACCCCAAAGAAGCGACGAATCTCCGTAGCTCAAAAAGCGGTAATCGTTGGTCAAGGCTGCCTCATAGATTTTTCGCCAGTCGTCGCCTACAAAAGCGGCTACCAGCAGCATCAGTGTAGAGCCGGGCTGATGAAAATTAGTAATCAAACCCTTACACATTTTGAACTCATACCCGGGGAAAATCATGATTTCGGTTTCGCCCACGAGTTGTTTTACCCCTTGCCTATGCATGACTTCGAGTATTTTTTGTAAGGCTTCTTGCGGAGTAGGTAAAGTGGAGTATGTTTGGTAAGGCTGAAGTTTTTGGACAAAAAAAGGCGGGGTTTCATTGTCGTTTTGATGAAGCCACAAACTTGCTCCGTACCAATACAGACTTTCCAACGCCCTCATCGAAGTAGTACCTACGGCTACGATGTCATTGGCTTTGGAGAGTAATTGAGCGATAAACGATTGATTGAAAATCATTTGCTCGCCGTGCATGGTATGCTCTATCACATTTTTGACTTTGATAGGCTGAAATGTCCCCGCTCCTACGTGTAGGGTTACGAAGCCCTGACCAATACCTTTG
>JBKBKL010000153.1:0-9773 GCA_046294665.1 Runella sp. | reverse complement strand
TTGCTTTTAGGCTGCCTACATTTGTGCTGGGGTGGGTGTTTGGTAAGGCCAACCACCCGTCGAAATCTTATGACGAACTGGTAGCAAAATACAAAGCACGATTGGCAGCGGCTACTGTGCAGCCTCCCAGGCAGTTTCAACCTAAGACACAGCCTTTTGAAAATCGAGCAAAACTGGCTAAAGACCTCCAAAGAAATGTCGAAAAACTAAGCCAACTCCTACAAACTAAACCAGAAACTCTACTCGATAGCTACGTTTTGCCACACCCACTTTTGGGCAAACTAACCCTGCGAGAGATGTTGTACTTTACGATTTATCATGTACAACATCACCAGACATTGATACAAAAAAATTTGAGCATAAAATAAACTACCATGCAAACTATCCTTGGCGCAGGTGGGGCTATCGGCTCGGAGTTGGCCAAAGCTCTTCACAAAAATTTCACAAAAAACATCAGATTGGTGAGTCGCAATCCCAAAAAGGTAAACGACAGCGACCAACTCTTCCCCGCTGATCTGTCGGAAGCATCGCAGATTGAAGCTGCCGTGGCGGGTTCGGAGGTAGTGTATATTACGGTGGGTTTTGAGTATAATCTCAAATTATGGCAGCAAAAATGGCCAACGTTTATACGTACCGTTATCGAAGCCTGTGCCAAACATAACGCCAAGATGGTATTTTTTGACAATGTTTATATGTACGATTCGAGCGAAATCCCTCACATGACTGAAGACTCTAAAATGAATCCCATCAGCGAAAAAGGCAAAGTACGCAAACAACTGGTGGATATGATTTGGGAGGCCCAAAAAGCAGGGAAAATCACCGCGCTCATTGCCCGTGCTGCCGATTTTTATGGGCCAGGTGTCAGTACGAGTATGTTGCAAGAGCTAATTCCCAAAAACCTCCAAAAAGGCAAAGCCGCCCAATGGTTGGGGGGGCTTGACTTCAAACATTCGTTCACTTATACGCCCGATGCTGCCCGCGCCACGGCCTTGTTGGGCAATACTCCCGACGCTTACGGCCAAACATGGCACTTACCTACCGACCCCCATAGCCTCACAGGCCGCGAGTGGACGGCACTTTTTGCCAAACACCTAAACGCCCAACCCAAAGTGAGTGTGATTCCGGTCTTTGTGCTGAAAATATTGGGGTGGTTTATTCCATTTATGAAAGAACTACCCGAGATGAATTATCAATATACACAACCCTATTTTTTTGATAGTCAGAAATTTATGAGGCGTTTTCCTGATTTTAAAATAACTACTTATGAAGAGGGTGTAAAGCAAGTCATTTAACCATTAGCAGCCATGAAAGTCAAAAAAATCACGCTGGCACTGCCTCCTTGGCACGAACCCCTCGAACGTGTAACTCAAAAAGCTACTCAACTTACCGCTCATTACATATATAAATCATGTAAAATACCTCTTTACCCAGTGGAGGTTTAACTTCAAAAAAATGGTAGAAACAATGACAAGAAACCCAAATACAGGTATTTAAGATGACTAAAACGTTAAAAATACTCATTGTTTTACTCCCCCTCTGTGGGTGGGGGGACTGCTACGGGCAGGTACTGGAAAGCTACGTGCAGCGGGGACTTCAACACAATCTCGCGCTCAAACAAGAAAACCTCGAAATCGAAAAAGCCCTCGAAAGTATCCACCAAGCACGGGCATTATTCTTTCCTCGCATCACTTTTAATCCTACCTACAGCCTTGCAGCCGGCGGGCGTAGGTTGCAGTTTCCGGTGGGCGATTTGCTCAACCCGGTGTATTCGACCTTAAACCAAATCACGCGTACCAATTCTTTTCCGCAGATTGCCAATGTGGACGAACTCCTTGCCCCCAACAATTTTCACGACACCAAGTTCAACATTCAATACTCGATTTATAACCCCGAAATCAAGTACAACTATTTGATTCAGAAACAGATGCTTTCGGTACAAGAAGCCAAAAAGAAAGTTTTGGAAAACGAAATTCGCTACAACATCGAAACGGCTTATTATCAATATCTCCAAACCATCGAAGCACTAAAAATCCTCGATAATGCCCGTACTACACTCAACGAACTACTCCGCCTCAACCAAAAATTGGTAGCCAATCAAGTAGCGACCAAAGACATCATCATAGCGGCCGATTACGAAATCTCCAAACTCAACCAACAAATGGCCGTCATGGTCAAAAACCGCGAAATGGCCAAAGCATACTTTAATTATTTAAGTCCCCCGACTCCCAATGGAGGAGTACATGCCGAAATCCTCATTCCAGACGGGGGATTTACAGGAGGCGAATTGAAAATTGCTTTTGACAAAGCCATGAATACTTCAAATACTACCCCATTGGAAGGTGGTCGGTTGATAACACAACTCGACCGTGCTATCGAGGTGTCAAAGACAGCCATCGCTCTCCAAGAGCAAGCCGCCTTTCGTCCCAGTGTATTTGTGGGAGGTTTTACGGGTTTTCAAGGCTTTGGCTATACGTTTAGTGGCCAAGCCTACGCCATCGCACAGTTTGGACTTTCGTGGGATTTGTTCAAAGGCTACGAGCGTAAATCGAAAATTCAACAGGCCAAAATCCAAACCGAAATCTTGAAAACGAAAAAATTAGAAGTAGAGCAGCAATTAGACTTGCAGGCGACCCAAGCCTATTTGGAGTTGGACGCTACTCGGCAAAACCTCAAACTCGTTACCGATGCCCAAGCCAAAGCGGAAGCCTATTTCAAGGTCATTGACAGCAAATTTAGGAATGGCAACGTCCTCTTTATCGAATGGGTCAAAGCACAAAACGAAGTAGTAGCGGCACAGTTGCAGCAGTCGCTCACAAAGGTAGAAGTATTGATTAAATATAGCCTTTTGCAGAAGGCGTTATCATTATAGGTTATTGTAAAACAAGATTAGCGATGAAAAATATTATCTTGATTTCAAGCGTGTTGATACTTTGGGGGGCAATGACAGGCTGTAAAAATAAGGTCGAAAACCCTGCCCAGTCAGTTTTGTTTGAAGAACCCGTAACTCCGGTGGTACTAGTACCGGTAGAGCAAGTAGTGAAGTCAGAAAGTATCGTTGCTTCGGGGCTGGTAGCCAGTACCGACGAAGCGCGGCTGTCGTTCAAAATAGGGGGTGTGATACAACGTATATGGGTAAAGGAAGGGCAAAAAGTGAGCAAAGGACAGCTATTGGCTACGCTAGACCTGACCGAAATCAACGCCCAAGTCGCCCAAGCTCAATATGGCGTAGAAAAATCGGAACGTGATTTTAGGCGCGTACAGAATATGTACAAAGATACCGCTGCTACGCTCGAACAAATGCAAAATGCCACCACGGGCTACGATGTGGCCAAACAAAACCTTCAAATTGCTAAATTCAACCAAGCCTTTGCCAAAATCGTATCACCTATCAACGGCGTAGTAGTCAGGAAGTTGGCCAACGAGGGCGAACTCATCGGCCCAGGCAATCCCGTGTTATTTCTCAACTCAAGCAGTAGCACCGACTGGGTAGTACGTATAGGGGTATCCGACAAAGACTGGGCACGCCTCAAACTCGGCGACAAAGCCAGCGTATCGCTTGATGCTTACCCCGACGAAAATTTCAGCGGCACGATAACCGAACTTGCCCCCATAGCTGACCCTATGAACAAACTCTATGAGGTCGAGGTCAAAATTACGCCCCACAGCAAACGATTGGCTTCGGGTATGTTTGCCAAAATTGAGCTTCGACCTGCCCAAACCCGCAACTATACTGTCATACCGATTGAGGCTATCATCGAAGGAAATGGCAAAGATGCCTATGTGTTTATCTTGGACTCAACCCACAAAAAAGCGAAGAAAATCCCTGTAAAAATCGGCTACATTCAAGACGACAAAGTTTTGATTACGAGCGGCTTGGAAGGTATCCCCCAAGTCATTACGAGTGGCTCGGCTTTTTTGGCAGAGGGTAGTTTGCTCAAAATAAACGAAGCTAAGTGAGTGTAAAATCTCCATTTCAAATCGCTTCTTACCATACTATTAAGGAAATCCTGCACTATCCATGAACCTTTCCGAATTTTCTGTCAAAAACTGGCAATTCATGCTATGTATGTTTGTAGGCGTGGTGGCGTTGGGGGTCAATTCGCTCCTCAATATGCCCCGCTCCGAAGACCCCTCCATGAGTACCCGAAGCGTAGCAGTGGTGTTTGTCTATCCCGGCACCGATGCTTTGGATATGGAAGAACTCATTGTCAATAAAGTCGAAAAACGTTTCAACGAACTTGAAAATGTCAAAGAAATCATCACATTTGTAGATGATGGATTGGCCAATATTCGGGTGGAGTTTTTGTGGAACAATACCGACCAGGACAACAACTACCAAGCTATAGTGCGTGAAGTCAACGCCCTTCAAAAAGAACTTCCCCAAGATATTTATCGCATCGAAATCCTAAAGTTCAGCCCTTCCGACGTGAGTATCATGCAGTTGGCGTTGGTATCCGAAACCGCCTCCAATCGTGAGCTGGGCAAGCAAGCCGAAGCACTCCGCAAAACCCTCGAAAAAGTAAAAGCCCTCAAAAAAGTGAAAGATTGGGGCTACCCTACCAGCAACGTGCGCATCGCTCTCAACATCGAAAAAATGGCACAAGTGGGCATCACGACCACACGTGTACTGGGGGCATTGCAAGCCGAAAATGTCAATATACCCGCCGGGAATGTGGTGGTTGGAACTCGTAAACTCAATGTCAAAACCAGTGGAGCGTATCAGTCTTTAGATGAAATCAGAAATACAATCGTAGGGACGAACGGCCAGAAAATCATTTACCTGCGCGACATAGCCGACGTTGATTTCAATTATGAAGAAGAAACGCACCTCACTCGGCTCAATGGCCGCCGCTGTGTACTCGTAACGTTGGCCCTCAAAGACGGCGAAAATATCACCAAAGTAGGCGATGAAGTAAACCCAATCATCGAAAATTTTGCCCAAACACTCCCCTCCAACATCAAATTAGTCAAAAATTTCGACCAGTCGGTCAGTGTCAATAAACGACTGTCGCGTTTTGCCAAAGATTTTGCCATTGCTATTTTTTTGGTATCGCTTACACTCTTGCCGCTGGGATTTCGGGCGGCAGTGGTCGTGATGATTTCGATTCCACTGTCGTTGGCTATTGGGCTGGCATCGCTCGATTATCTGGGGTACAGCATCAATCAGTTGAGTATTGTGGGGCTGATTGTGGCGTTGGGGATTTTGGTAGATGACTCGATTGTCGTAGTTGAAAACATTGAGCGTTGGATGCGCGATGGCTATTCCAAACGCGACGCTGCCATCAAAGCTACCAAACAAATCACATTGGCGGTGATCGGTTGTACAGTAACGCTGATTTTGGCCTTTTTACCTCTCAATTTTCTTCCCGAATCGTCGGGAGAATTTATCCGTAGCTTACCTTTGGCCGTTACGATGACCATCTTGGCCTCTATGGTCGTATCGCTGACGATAGTGCCATTTTTAAGTAGTCGTTTGTTGAAAGATAGCCACCACCACGAGGGGAATATTTTTTTGCGGGCTTTGAAAAAACTCATCAGCGGCTCCTATTCAAGGCTTTTGCATTGGTCGCTACGTCATCCGTGGCCTACATTGGCGGTAGCAGGCATATTGTTTGCCGCTTCATTACAGATTCCTAAAATCATCGGTTTTGCGTTATTTCCAAAATCCGAAAAGCCTATTTTTCTCATCAGTGCCGAAACCCCCGAAGGCTCGGCACTGACCGAAACCGACCGCGTAGCACATCTCATTGAAGCCCAACTCAAAAATCAAAAAGAAGTCAAATACTACACCACCAATGTAGGGCGAGGAAATCCCCGTATTTACTACAACATCATTCAACGCAACGAGCAAGCCAACTACACCGAGTTTTTTGTACAACTCCAAGACGATATCAACCCCGAGCAAAAAACAGGTATCATTGACCAACTAAGAGCGCAACTGACAGACATACCCAACGCCAAAATCGAAGTCAAAGATTTTGAGCAAGGTCCAACCGTAGAAGCGCCCATCGCCATTCGGCTCTATGGCGAAGACCTCCAAAAACTTCGTCAAGTGGCTAATGATGTTGAAAAACTCTTGGAAAATACGCAAGGAACAGTCTATGTAAACAACCCCCTCGCCTACCGCAAAACCGATTTACGCATCAAAATCAACAAAGAAAAAGCGGGGCTATTGGGTATCTCGATAGCAGAGGCCAACCGAAGCATACGCCTGGCGATAGCAGGCTTGAACATCGGGACATTCAAAGATGCCAATGGCGATGACTACAACCTCAATGTAACGCTTCCCAAAGGCAAGGTTGCTACTCTCGATGCTATCAATAGCCTCTATATCAATACTTTTACGGGAGCTTCTGTACCGCTCCGCCAAATCGCTGAGGTGCAGTTTGAAACCTCTACCAACCAAATCCGACACTACAACCTCGATCGCTTGGTAACAGTAACCGCCAATGTAAAAACAGGCTTTTTGGTGGACAATGTTTACAAAGACGTACTCAAAAAATTGGACGACTACAAAATGCCAAGAGGTTTCAAATACGAAGCAGCAGGCGAATTGGAAGCACGAAAAAAATCGTTTGGAGGGCTGGAAACGATTATTTTATTGACTGTTTTTGGTTTTATTGGAGTGCTGATACTCGAATTTGGCACTTTCAAAAGCTCGCTTATTGTACTATCAGTCATACCGTTGGGCATTATTGGGGCGTTTACGGCTTTGTGGATGGTAGGCTACCCGCTGTCGTTTGTGGCGGTGATTGGGCTGATAGCCTTGGTGGGGATTGAAGTCAAAAACTCGATTTTGCTGGTGGACTTCACCAATCAACTTCGCGCTGAAGGTGTGCCACTTTTGGAGGCTATCGAGCAAGCGGGCGAGATTCGCTTCGTACCGATTGTACTGACCTCCCTTACGGCCATCGGAGGCTTGATACCGCTTGCCATCGAAGCCAATCCACTCTACTCGCCGCTGGCATGGGTGCTAATCGGTGGGCTGATCAGTTCTACGCTACTCTCTCGTATCGTTACGCCTGTGTTGTATCGGCTGATTCCACCCAAAGTATAAGCATACCGAGTAATCCAGATTGAAAGCCATTCACAGACAGCCTCCCACATAGGCGCGTAACTTCAGTTATAACCACAAATTGTCGTGGTTTATCTACAATCTACTCGCATTTCTCTTAGATTTGAAAATAAGATGCCTTTTGTCAAAAAATCATTTTTCAAACTACTATGAGAAAACTATTATTAATTTTTGGGGTGTTGTGCTTTGCTCAAATGACCCATGCTCAAGATGATATTCTCAAAAAACTGCAAGAGATAGCCATCATCGAGCAGAAAATCATGATGCCCATGCGCGATGGCGTGCGGCTGGCTACCGATGTGTATCGCCCCAAAACCACCCAACCCGTGCCTATCATTTTCTCCAAAACTCCCTACAATTTCAATAGCTGGGGTGATGGCGAAATGCGTGCTGGTACTTACCAAGCCGCTTATGAAGCCGTGAAGCGAGGCTATGCGTATGTGGTACAAAACGAACGCGGCAAGTTTTTTTCGGAAGGCGAATGGGACATACTCGGTCCGCCTACTACCGATGGCTACGACGCTTTCTCGTGGATGGCCAAGCAGCCCTGGTCCAATGGCAAAATAGGCACTTATGGCTGCTCCTCTACTGCCGAATGGCAAATGGCCGTAGCGGCTCTGGCACACCCTTCTCATGCCGCCATGGTACCGATGGGCTTTGGCGCAGGCGTAGGGCGTGTAGGGAAGTTTTATGAACAAGGCAACTGGTACCGAGGCGGCGCGCAGCAGATGCTCTTTACAGCTTGGCTTTATGGGACTCAAACTGATGCGCTCGCACGACCTATTTTTCCGAAAGATACCAAAAGCGAAGACTTGGTACGGGTATCGAGGTTTTACGATTTAGCTCCCGAAATGCCCAAAGTGGACTGGTCGGTAGGGCTTCGACATTTGCCAGTCATAGACATCATCAAAAATGTCAATGGACAAAAGGGTATTTACGAAAAAATGATCGTTCGCAAACCCAACGACCCCGACTGGTACAAGGGCGGGCTATATCATGACAATATGCCTTTTGGTGTGCCGAGTTTTTGGTTTGTTTCTTGGTACGATGTGGCAAGTAGCCCCAATTTGGAATTATTCAATCACGTCCGCAAAAACGCCACCACCCAGCAAGCCCGCGACGCTCAGTATTTGGTCATTGCCCCTACCCTTCACTGTGCATTCAAACGTGCTACCGAAAATACCATCGTAGGCGAACGCAACGTTGGCGATGCCCGATTGGACTACGACGGCCTCATCTATGGTTGGTTTGACTACTGGCTCAAAGGCACTCAAAACGATATGTTGAAAAAAACACCTCGTGTGCAATACTACACCATGGGCAGCAACAAATGGCAATCATCAGACACTTGGCCACCTGCCAATGTCGTGATGACTCCCTATTATTTGTCGAGCGGGGGCAATGCCAACAGCCTCTATGGCGACGGCAAATTGCAAACTTCCCTCCCCGGAAAAGCTGAAAAACCCGATACTTACTACTACGACCCCGCCTATCCTGTACCTTCGTATGGAGGCAATGTGTGTTGTACTGGCAATGCCGTGCAAGGAGGGTCTTTCGACCAGCACCAAATGGAAACCCGAAGTGATATTTTGGTTTATACCACCGAACCCTTTGCCGAAGGTGTAGAACTGACAGGCAGTATCGAGGCTACGCTCTATGTTGGCTCTGATGCCAAAGACACCGATTTTACCATTAAACTCATTGATGTTTATCCCGACGGGCGCGCCTACAACCTCGACGAAACCATCTTCCGCACTCGCTATCGCGAGGGATTCGACAAGGAAGTTTGGATGGAGAAAGGCAAAGTTTACAAGATCAATTTCAGCCCCCTATCCACCAGCAATTACTTTGCGCCGGGGCATCGCATCAGAATTGAGGTTTCGAGTAGCAATTTCCCGAGATTCGACCGCAATATGAATACCGGCGGCGATAACGTATCCGAAACCAAAGGCGTAGTAGCACGCAATCAAATCTTTCATACCACCCAATACCCATCGGTCATCATGCTGCCGATTGTGAAAAAATAGAGTTTTGCAAACAAAAACTGTTTTGTAAAGTTTTAAATATGCCAAAGCAATAATTGTTTTGGCAATTTTTTTATTTTTGTGCAAATTGCCAAAAACCCCAATCTGCTATGCCTATTTATCATCGCCTCGGAAAAATACCGCCCAAACGACATACGCAATTTGAAAAACCAAACGGCGGGCTATACTACGAACAACTCTTCGGTACGATAGGCTTCGACGGTATGTCGTCGTTGATGTACCATACTCATCGGCCTACGATGGTGCGTGAGATTTTGTCCGAAACCGATATTTCGCCGCTTATTGCAGTGGACAAAGGCATCAAAGCTCGCCTGCTCAAAGGGTTTCAGGTACAGCCCGAAGATGATTTTTTGGAAAGTAGAAAGCGACTTTTGGTAAACAACGACGTACATATCAGTTTGGCAGCCCCGCGCCAGTCGCTCGATACCTATTTTTATAAAAATGCTGATGCCGACGAACTGATTTTTGTACACGAGGGTTCGGGAGTTTTGCGTACCATGTTGGGCAATATTCCTTTTGAATATGGCGATTATCTGCTCATACCTCGCGGTATGATTTATCAGATACAATTCGATACGCCCCACAATCGCCTGCTCATCACGGAGTCGTTTCACCCCATTTATACCCCCAAACGCAACCGAAATTGGTTTGGC
>JBKBKL010000152.1:0-9860 GCA_046294665.1 Runella sp. | reverse complement strand
ACTGTGTAGCTTTAATTTACAAATAAATACCTCATTGTCTGACCTTTTAGCCTATCCTCATGAAACATTCCCTTACTTTTTTAGCCAGCCTGATTGCCTTAGCAGCTTGTGGCCAAAATCTCTCAAATGGCCCCATTACGCAGCCGCTTGGTTTTGAGGAATATGACCCTGTATCTACCCTAAAAGTAGAAGAACATAAAGTGACCCGGGCCAAATTCCCCTTTATTGATGTTCATAACCATCAATATCGGATGGATAGCCAAAATCTGGGTGAGCTTATCAGTGAAATGGACAAACTCAACATGGGCATCATGGTCAATTTGAGCGGGCGCGGCTGGTCGCAAAAATGGGAAGATGGCACTACGCATATTTTGGGAGCATTGGCCAATGTCAAAAAGAACCAACCACGTCGCATCGCTATTTTCACTAATCCCGAACTCAAAGGCATCGGTAGTGAAGGCTATGGCGCACGTGCTGCCAAGCAGATAGAAGATGACGTAAAAGCGGGGGCAGTGGGCCTAAAAGTCTATAAAAGCCTCGGATTCAGTGGTATCAAAGACACCGATGGCAAGCGCGTAGCCGTAAGCGACCCACGCCTCGATCCTATCTGGGCCAAATGTGGGGAGCTGAAAATCCCCGTCATCATTCATACGGCCGACCCGCCGTCATTCTGGGATCCGCTCGATCGCTACAATGAGCGTTGGCTCGAACTCAAAACCCACCCCGGCCGCAAACGTTCGCTCAACGACCCAGTGCCGTTCGATTCGCTCATCAAAGAGCAGCACGCGGTTTTTAAACGCCACCCCAAAACCATCTTTATCAATGCCCACATGGGCTGGTATCCCAACGACCTGCGCCGATTGGATAGCCTAATGACCATTTTCCCGAATATGTACGTCGAAATCGGGGCGGTCATAGCGGAGTTGGGGCGGCAGCCACGGGCAGCGCGTAAGTTTTTTGAAAAGTGGCAAGACAAGATTCTTTTTGGCAAAGATAGCTGGGTGCCGTCAGAGTATGCTACGTATTTCAGGGTACTCGAAACCGAAGATGAGTATTTTCCCTATCACAAAAAATACCATGCTTTCTGGCGTATGTATGGTATGGGACTGCCCGACGAAATCCTCAAAAAAGTTTATTACAAAAATGCCCTTCGTATCATTCCGGGCTTAGACAAAACCCTTTTTCCAGATTAGATTGCTACTTTTGTTGTCAATTACAAACATTGAAACATCATTCCCTCCATGCAAGACAAGAAAATCGTTCGCGTAGGCGACATCGAATGTGGTAGCGATGAGCTATTTCTCATCTCTGGGCCGTGTGTCATCGAAGATGAAAAAACCATGATGACTGTGGCCGAACAACTCAAAGAAATCTCCCAACGCCTCAATATCAAGGTGATATACAAATCATCTTTCATGAAAGACAACCGCAGCAGCCTCGATTATTACATGGGGCCGGGGCTGGAGGCGGGTATCAAGATATTGGCCAAAGTCAAAGAGCAGTTTGGGTTTTCGGTTTTGACCGATGTGCATTATCCTGACCAATGCGCCCCTGTAGCCGAAGTCGTGGACATACTCCAAATCCCTGCTTATTTGTGTATGCAAACCTCGCTGGTGGTGGCTGCTGCCCAAACAGGCCGTGTGGTCAATCTAAAGCATGGGCAGTTTTTGGCACCCGAAAACATGAAACACCCCGTCAAGAAAATTGAAGATAGCGGCAACGCCCAAATCATCTTGACCGAGCGCGGCTATACCTTCGGCTACAATGACCTCATCGTAGATCCTCGTAGTTTTTATCATCTCAACCGAACAGGCTACCCCGTGGTATTCGACGTTACACACGCCATTCGGAAGTACGGTATTCCCTCCAAAGATAGCAAAGGAGGAGCGCGCGAATACTTGCCCGTGCTGGCGCGGGCGGGAGTAGCAGCCGGTGTGGACGGACTTTTTGTTGAGGCGCACCCTTGCCCTTCCGAAGCCCTTTGCGATGCTGCCAGTCAGTTGGACATCAGCCTTTTGGAAGATTTTCTCAAGCCACTCATCGAATTGCACAACGTCGAAGTAAAGTACCGAAATTCATCGAAAGTAGAGCATTAAACCATTCTCAAGAGTTACCGCTCATTTTCAAATTCTCAAATTAACACATTTTCAAATTATACGATGCCTTCTATTGCTCCAGAGCAAGCCATCAAAGAGTTACGACAAAAAAAAATACAGTCTTCTTATCTGATTCACGGTGATGAGCCTTACTACATAGACCTACTGGCCGAAATGCTCGAAAAGGTCGTAGTACCTGAAGCCGAAAAAGGGTTCAATCAGTTTGTGTTGTATGGCAAAGACATAGACATACCCACCGTACTCAACCACGCCCGACGGTTTCCGTTTATGGCCGACCGCCAGTTGGTGTTGGTCAAAGAAGCCCAACAAATCAGCGGGCTGGTAGCAAAAGAGAAAGAGGAAAATGGTAAAGAGAAAGACAAAGAGAAAAAAGGGAGCTATTTTGAGCAATATTTACTCAATCCTCCCGCTACGACGGTCTTGGCCTTATGTTTTCATGGCCATTTTGATGCCCGAAAATCGCTCTACAAAACTTTTGATAAATACGGAGTCGTGGTGCATTGTAAAAAAATGTACGACAACAAACTCCCCGATTGGGTAGGCGAATATGCCCGAGGGCGTGGTGCCAAAATCAGTATCAAGGCTATCCAAATGCTGGTCGAATACATCGGCAATGATTTGAAAAGATTGGCCAGCGAGATAGATAAAATATTGCTCAATCTCACCGCCAGCGAAGAAATCACAGCGGCGGTAGTAGAAAAATACGTAGGTATTAGCAAAGAATACAATGTCTTTGAACTGCAAAAAGCCTTGGTGATGCGCGATGTAGTCAAAGCCAATCAGATTGCGTATTACTTAGCGGCCAACCCCAAAGAAAATCCACTGCCGCAAGTATTGATTATTCTTTATAATTTTTTTAGCAAGGTATTATTGGTGCATGGCTCTGACACCAAATCTGAGGGGCATTTGGCATCGGTGCTGGGCGTAAATCCTTTTTTTGTGAAAGATTATCTTTCGGCAGCACGGCAATATTCGGTAAGGCACTTGGCCAATGCCATCAGTGCCCTACGCCGCGCCGACAATGCCTCCAAAGGCATCGAAGTAGGCACTACAAGCGAAAAAGCTATTTTGCAAGAATTGGTTTTCTCGATTTTGCATTGATTCTGTTGCTCATGCCAACACCTCTTGTATCACCTTGCCACTTACATCGGTAAGGCGGAAATTGCGCCCTTGAAAAGGATAGGTGAGTTTTTCGTGATCAAAGCCCAAAAGGTGTAAAATCGTCGCTTGTAGGTCATGGACGTGGGTGCGACCACTGACTCCATAATATCCTATTTCATCGGTTTGGCCGTGCGAATAGCCTGCTTTGAGTCCTGCCCCTGCCATCCACATCGTAAAAGCGTCTATATGATGATCGCGGCCTTTGAAAGGCGTGTTGTTGTCGCCGGCGCGGTTTTCCATCATGGGAGTACGGCCAAATTCCCCTCCCCAAATCACCAGGGTATCGTCGAGCAGGCCGCGTTGTTTGAGGTCTTTGAGCAGGGCCGTGATAGGCTTGTCCACGTACTCGCAGTTGCGCCGTAAGCCTTCGTTTACGCCACTGCCCGCATCGGTACCGTGCGAGTCCCAGCGACGGTCGAAGAGTTGAACAAAACGCACTCCTTTTTCGAGCAGTTTTCGAGCCAAGAGGCAGTTGTTGGCAAAAGAGGCCACGCCGGGTTTGGCTCCGTACATCTCTTGTACCCATAGAGGTTCGTCAGCGATGTTCATCGTTTCGGGTACTTCGGCTTGCATTCGGTAGGCCAGTTCATATTGCTGAATCCGAGTCAAGATTTCGGGGTCGCCTACGGTTTGATGCTCAAGCTCGTTGATTTGATTGATGATTTCTATCGAACGTCGGCGCAAGGTATCGTCTATCCCGTCAGGGTTTTGAATGTAGAGTACAGGGTCGCCTTTGGTGCGGCATTGTACTCCCTGATATACCGACGGTAAAAACCCACTTCCCCATACCGATTTGCCTGCACTGGGGTCAGGCCCCGACACCAACACCACAAAGCCGGGCAGGTTTTGATTTTCGGAGCCTAAGCCATACGTTACCCACGCCCCCAGCGAAGGCCGCCCCAGTCGGGGTGAGCCGCTGTGCATGAATAGCTGCGCTGGGGCATGATTAAACTCGTCGGTGTGCATGGCCTTGAGAAAAGTTAGGTCGTCGGCGACGGTAGAGAGGTGAGGGAGATACTCCGAAATCCATGCTCCCGATTGCCCGTGCTGGGCAAACTGCGCTTGTGGCCCAAGCATCTTGGGTACGCCTTTGATGAAAGCGAAGCGTTTGCCGTCGAGGAGCGATTGGGGGCAAAGCTGACCGTCGAGCTTGGCCAATTCGGGCTTATAGTCGAACAGTTCGAGCTGCGACGGTGCGCCTTCCATGTGCATAAAAAGCACCCTTTTGGCTTTGGGCGAAAAGTGAGGGGGGCGAATAGCCAGAGGATTTTCGTTGGAAGATAAAGTAGCCGTTTTTTGGCAACTGCCAAACAATGACGCAAAAGCCGCCGCCCCTAAGCCGCCTACCGCCTGTTTGAGAAAATGCCGTCTTGTATTGAAACGTGCATGGGCAAATACTGCCTCATCGAATAGGTTCATATAGTAGGTCAATCGCTTGAAATTCAGTACTAAATTACTATTTTTCCGCATTTTCTAATGCTTCCAACTAAAATTTTCGATACAAAAGATGAAAGAATGTCTGGAATGTGGCGAAAAAATTGTGGGGCGTTCGGATAAGAAGTTCTGCTCCGATCTCTGCCGCAATGCCTACAACAATAAACTCAATGCCGATGCCAACAATTTAGTACGCAACATCAACAACCGCCTGCGCCGCAATCGGCGTATTTTGGAGGAAATCTGCCAAGAAGATAAAGTCAAAACGACCAAAACTACCCTCCAGCGCGAAGGCTTCGACTTTGGGTATTTTACCCATATTCGTACTACTCAAAAAGGAGCTACCTATTATTTTGTCTATGAATTTGGCTATCTGGCACTCGAAAACGACTTTTACCTCATTGTCAAAGACCGAAAAAGTTAGAGTATTTTGAGAATTTCCCACATTTTGTCAGCTACCAACTGATTGCCTGTATCGTTGAGATGAACTCGGTCAGTAGTCAAAATGCCTTTTTCGAGGTTTTGGGGGTTGTTTTGTAGGTTGTATTCGAGAAAGGCTTTACGTAAGTCTATGAGCGGGAGAGTGTGGCGTTTGGCCAAATCGCGAATAAGTTGAGAGTAATGGTTCAAATCTCCGTCTTGGGCATTGGAAAAGTCTGTTTTTTCGCCGATAGCGGCTGGCGTACACAGTACTGGTTTGATATTGGCTGATTTGAGTTTGCGAATGATTGCCTCATAAAATTTAACAAACTTATCGGGGTCGGTGCCAGTGCCGTGGGTAGTTTTATGCCAAACATCATTTACCCCCACATAAATCACCACTACATCGGGCTGCTGTGCCAGTACATCATCTTCGAGGCGTAGGTAGAGATCATAGACTTTGTTGCCGCTGATGCCTGCCCCGAGGAGGGTATATTTGGCCGAAAGTCCTTGTTTTTGGAGCATTTCGGTCATTTTGACAATGTAGCCACCGGGCTTGATACCCGCCTGAGTGATCGAATCCCCCAAAAATATAATGCGCTGAGGCTTGTCTTGATGGGCAGCTACAAATGGCAGTGTAAAAAAAGTAAGGCGGAGGTAACGTAAAATTTTGTTCATTTGGTCGAATGATTTTTCCAAAACGTCGCTTCGTAATAAGGTATCAGGTATTATTATTGCTACATTTAAGATATAATTCAAGCAAAAATACTCTTTCCTCTTTTTATCTGATTGAATCTACTTTTTCAAAAAACAACCTATGATGTCGTTTGCTCTTCCTTTCCAAAAAACCAAAGTGAGTATTCGGTGGCGACAAATACTGAACACCTTCACCCATATCTTTTTTTGGACGTGCTTTATTTTTCTGCCGATTTATCTCATTGAGAATCAGCAGACTGGTGCAGAAAGTAAGCCTCAGTTGCCGCCAGCTTTACAAAAAGAGTTGTTCAAACAAACTTTCTTTTTTAGTCAGTTTTTGGCGGTAATCGTATTTTATACCAATTCCGAAATATTTATTCCCAAAATTTTCAAGAAACGGGGTGTCGGGATTTACGTATTGGTTTTACTTGGGGTATTGGTGGCTTGTTTGGTTGTTACGTATTGGTTTCGGTATTTGGTCTTACCTGTACCACCGCGTACTTGGTTTACCTATTCTACCTTTTATTTGTTGATTTCTTCCATTGGGATTAGTACTTGTTTTCGGTTGCTGGTGGACTATCAGCGGGAGCATCGTCTTCAGACCGAACAAGAAAAAGCCCGCTTGCAATCAGAATTGTCTTTTTTGCGCTCTCAAATAAGTCCTCATTTTATGTTCAACCTGATGAACAGTTTGGCAGCACTGGCGCGTAAGAAATCAGATTTGCTCGAACCGATGATTGTCAAGATGTCAGACTTACTACGATATATGCTTTACGATTCGGACGATGCCAAAATCCCACTCGACAAAGAAATCAATTACTTGAAAAGTTATGTAGATTTGCAACAGATGCGGTTTGGCAATAAAGTAAAAGTCAATATGGATTTTGATGCCTCAACCAACGGTATAGCCCTCGAACCCATGTTGCTGATTCCTTTTATCGAAAATGCCTTCAAGCATGGTACGGGTCTGATTCGCGAGCCGGCGATACATATCGAGTTGCAGACTTCCCCCCAGCGGCTGCGCTTCAAAGTCCAAAATCGTTTCAATGCCGATTTTAGCGATGCCAAAGATGGTAGTTCGGGCATAGGTCTGGCCAATGTGCGTCGTCGTTTGGAGTTGCTCTATCCCGAAAATCATCATTTAAATATCCAAAAAGTGAAAGACACTTTTACGACCGACTTAGAAATCAGGCTCAAATAAACCTTAAACTATGACACCAAAACTACGTTGTTTGGCTGTGGACGACGAGCCTTTGGCTCTCGAACTGCTTGAAGACAATATTCGGCAAGTACCTTTTCTGGAACTGGTAGGTAGCTGCCAAAATGCCTTCGAGGCGATAGACATACTCCAAGAAACCCCTGTGGATTTGCTTTTTTTGGATATTCAAATGCCGGGTATTACGGGGGTACAGTTTCTCAAATCATTTCCATCAACTCCAGAAACTCCCATGGTGATATTTATCACAGCTTATGAACAATACGCCATCGAAGGCTTCGAGCTTGATGTCATAGACTATCTACTCAAACCAGTGGCTTTTGAGCGATTTCTGAAAGCGGCCAACAAAGCCTACGAACTTTCAAAACTTAAATCGCCTACTGCCTCTACCCCCCTATCGCCTCATTTTTTTGTCAATGCCAACTATGCCTTGGTCAAAATACGGTATGACGAAATCATGTACATAGAAGGTTTGAAGGATTATGTGAAAATCTATTTGACTTCAGCCAAATACCCTGTCATTACGCGAATGACACTCAAAGGGATTGAGCAAAAATTGATTTCAAGGGCTTTCATGCGGGTACATAAGTCGTACATTGTGTCGCTGGAAAAAATCCAATCGGTACGTAACCTCAAAATTCATATCGCCGAAGCTGTCATTCCGGTAGGAGAGCAGTATGTAGAAGAATTTATGAAAACCATAGAAGGAAGTTGAGTAAGCACAAGCCCCGATTTTTTTGTCAAAAATTTACAAAAACAAAAAGTTAGTGTATATTGGGGCTTTAACCTAAATACAACCTTCTCTTTTTTCCTATGAATGAGTTAATCAGTGGCATTCAGCAAGTGGGTATAGGCGTACCCGATGCCGACGAAACTTGGCAGTGGTACCGCAAAACCTTAGGCCTGAATGTACCGATTTTCAACGATGAGGCCGATGCAGCTCTCATGACGCGATACACTTCGGGCGAAGTACGCCGCCGACATGCCATCATGGCCCTCAATATGGCCGGAGGAGGAGGCGTAGAAATATGGCAGTATAAAAACCGCGTGCCGGTAGTACCCACTCAAAAACCGAAATTGGGCGATTTGGGCATCTTTGCCGTCAAAATCAAATCGCTGGAAGTAAAGAAATTTCATGAGCAACTTCCTCAAAATCAAAATAAATCTACCTTACTGACCAATCCATCCAATGAGCATCACTTCTGGCTTTCAGACAACCACCAAAACCTACTCCAAATCGTTGGTAATGACTCATGGTTTCGACCCAACGGCCATCTGACAGGTGGGGTGTGTGGGGTCTTGATAGGGGTGTCAGACATAGAAAAATCCATAGATTTTTATGCCAATACCTTGAAAGTGAGTGAAATAGTGTATGATCATACAGGGACTTTTGACGATTTTGCTTATTTAGAATCTTCTCATCATCGCTTCCGAAGGGTATTGTTGCGTAAACCTTTGGGGCTAGCAGGTGCTTTCGGCAAACTGCTCGGCAGCATCGAAATCGAGTTGGTACAAGCCCTCGACCGTACTCCCCAGCACTTGTTTGAGGGGCGCGATTGGGGAGATGCGGGCTTCATTCATCTCTGCTTCGATGCCCTTGATATGGACGCACTCAAAACCCAATGCCAACAAAAAGGGTATCCTTTTACGGTGGACAGTGCCAACTCCTTCGATATGGGTCAAGCCGCCGGCCGCTTTTCGTATGTCGAAGACCCCGACGGTACACTCATCGAATTTGTAGAAACACACAAAGTACCTATCCTCAAAAAATTTGGGCTGTATCTCAACCTCAAAAAACGCCGCAAACAAACCCACCTGCCCGACTGGATGGTAGCGACCTTGGGCTGGAGCAAAGTCAAAGATTGAGTTTTTCGGCAAAGTTTATACTTAAACCTCATAGGTTTGCAAAAAATTAACTATGTAACCCATTGATAATCAAATGAAACCTATGAGGTTTTTTCGCAAACCAATTTGGAACGAGTATTGAAACCGTGGCCAAAGGTTTATTGGCTGATTATCACTAATTTTGCGGCATGAAAAAAGTCGCATTTTATACGCTTGGCTGCAAACTCAATTACTCCGAAACCTCAAGTATTTCGCGAATGTTTGAGCAGCGAGGTTATCAGAAAGTAGCCTTCAATGAGCAGCCTGATATTTTTGTCATCAATACTTGCTCCGTAACCGACAATGCCGACAAGAAGTGTCGCAAAATAGTGCGCGAAGCACAAGCCATCAACCCCAATGGCTATGTGGCCGTCATGGGCTGCTATGCCCAACTTAAGCCCCAAGAAATAGCCGAAATCCCCGGCGTAGATGCCGTACTCGGAGCTGCCGAAAAATTTCGACTGATAGACTTGCTCGATGGCTTCCAAAAACCGCTTACGGCTCAAAAAGGCCGCGTACTGGCTTCACCTATTGCTGAGGCCAACGAGTACCATGCCTCCTACTCACTCAACGACCGCACCCGCACCTTTCTCAAAGTACAAGACGGCTGCGACTACCCCTGTGCTTATTGTACCATACCATTGGCTAGAGGCAGTAGCCGATCAGACACTATCGAGAATGTACTCAATAACGCCCGTGAGATTGCTGCACGAGGGGTCAAAGAAATAGTACTCACAGGGGTAAACATTGGCGATTTTGGTTTACAAAATGGCCAACGCGCCGAAACTTTCTTCGATTTGATTCGCGCCCTTGATGAGGTAGAAGGAATCGAGCGTTTTCGGATTTCTTCTATCGAACCCAACTTACTCTCCGACGACATCATCTCTTTCGTAGCCCAATCAAAACGTTTTGTACCCCATTTTCATATTCCA
>JBKBKL010000151.1:0-9950 GCA_046294665.1 Runella sp. | reverse complement strand
GTGTCAAAGATAGCCCAAACACACAAGCATTTGCGAAACCTTTGGTAGCCCCAAAGTGGATTTCGACAGAAACCCATTCAGCCAATGTGTGTATCAAGTACCCAGCCTCGCAAGGCTACGTATCTTATACTTACCGACACGACGCTGCCCGACGTAGCATCACTTACCGAGTAGCAGGAAATAGTGGGGATAATCGCTATCATCTTTTGTTGCCGGACAAGACCCAAAAAGCAACCATCAAAGTAAATGGTAAGCCCATTGACTATACACTCTCCCAAATCGAAGCCTCAAACTATGCCGATTTTGAAATCAACCATGCCGCTTTGCAAATCATCGAAATCAACTATTAGTGTGTCTATTATGCGCTTACTGTTTCTTTTGTTTTTGCTTGGTTTACAACTTTCTTTTGCCCAGTCCACTACGACTTGGAATGTGGACTATGATGACGACAAGTTTTCGGCAGATGCCCTGCTGGATTTACGCTATCTCAACGAAAAAATAGCCGGCGAAAATGGTTTTGTGAGGCTCTCACCCGACGGTAGGAGTTTTTTATTGGGCAATGGCCAACCCGCCCGTTTTTGGGCGGTCAATGGTGGCGATATCACCAAAAACTGGACAGATGTGCAGTTGGCCAATTTTGCTCGTTTTTTGGCCAAAGTGGGGGTCAATATGATTCGCTATCACGGCAACATCGCCCCTCGCCCCAGTCAGAACAATTTATTTGAACCCGACATGGACGAAATCAGAAATATTTGGCGTGTGGTAGCAGCCATGAAACGTGAAGGGATTTATACCGTCATTAGTCCTTTTTGGGCGGGATTTATCAACGAAATGCCGGCTTCATGGGGCTTAGGCGAATATAGAGGGAACGTTCAGCCTTGGGCATTGATGTATTTCAACGAAAGATTCAAATCGGCCTACAAAAAATGGGTCGAGGTACTTTTCACCCAACCTAATCCTTTTACCAATATCCCGCTCAAAGACGAACCGGCCGTAGCACTCATTCAAATCAAAAACGAAGACAGTGTACTCTTTTGGACCATACAAGCCGTAAAAAATGATTTGAAAGAAGCCATCGAAAAAGCATTTTTTCAATGGGCTATCGCCAAATACGGCAGCGCACAAGCCACCCTCCAAGCATGGGAAAACGCCACCACCCCTACCGACAACCTCGCCAATCAGCGGTTTGGTATTTATTTGATTTATGATGCCACCATACGCCAAAGTGGTGGCAAAGCCAAACGAGTCAGCGACATGGTTCAATTTCTAACAGAGTATCAAAGGGCTTTTTACACCGACATCATCGCTCATTTCAAAAATTTAGGTTGTAAACAACTCACCAATGCCTCCAATTGGAAAACGGCCAGTTCGATTTATTTGAACGATGCCGAGCGTTGGTCCAACGAGGTAGCCGATGTCATGGCTGTCAATCGTTATTATGACCCCCAACATATCGGCGAAAACAGTGGTTGGCGCATAGACCCCGGTCATCAATATATAGGCCGTTCGGTGCTGTTCCGCCCCGAACAGTTTCCACTCAATGTCAAACAAAATCATAACAAGCCCTTTTTCATAACCGAAAGCGGCTGGAACTTACCGCTCAAATTTCAAGCCGAAGGGCCTTTTCTGGTAGCGGCTTACTCTTCCTTGATGGGTATTGACGGCTTTTTTTGGTTTCAGGCTTCGGCTTCAGGTATTGATGCTTTCCCCTATTTTGGTTTTACCAATTTGCAAGGAGGACAAAAAGCCATGTATCGTTGGACTTACTCTACTCCCGGCCAAATCATGCTCTCTCCCGCCAACGCTTTGCTGTACCGAAAAGGATACTTAACTGAAAGTCCGCTGATTGTCAGCGAAGAACGGTCTTTGGCTTCAATGTGGGAGCGAAAAATTCCATTGATTTCGGAGGAAAACAGCTTCGACCCCAACCGCGATACTTGGGAAAATACGGCTGGCAGCACTCCTCAAACCGAACTGCCTCCTATCAGCTACTTGGCAGGTCGTATCGAGGTGAAGTACAATGCCCCTGCCGATGCCAAAAAAATAGACAACAAACTCAACGAATGGGTCAATCTGAAAGATAAAATCGTAAAAAGCAGCACCGGACAACTCCTTTGGGATTATAAAAAGGGCATTTGTACAGTTGATGCGCCTGCGGCTCAAGGAATAGTCGGGTTTTTGAAAAATGGTTCACCCATTACCCAACTTACCGATTTGAAAATCGAATCTCAAAACGAGTACGCAGCTGTCAATGTAGTTTCTATGGACGAAAAACCCCTGAAGTCTTCCGAAAAAGTTTTAGTTCAAATCGGTACTACTTACCGTCCGTTTCAGTGGAGTGAAATTACTGCTAAAGTAAAAATAGGGGAACAAGAACTCGACGGTTTTACAATACGCAATACGGGAGTGATGCCGTGGTTGGCCGAAAATACCCAAATAACTCTCACTCTCAACAATCTCAACATACGCTCGGCATTTCTGTTAGACTTGAACGGGCAAAAATCGAGAGAAGTGCTTGTATTGCGCGAGAATGGACAAGCCAAAATTACCCTACCTCAAAATGCCATGTACGTAGTATTGAGCAATGCACCGCCCACCATTACCAGTACTTCGTCCGAAAAAAAAACTGAAATCGAGGTATTCCCTAACCCTGCCAATGACGAAGTGGTCATTCAACTCAACGAATCATCAAACAGCCATCATACGATTAGCGTTTTAACAGTAGAAGGAAAGTCTCTCTATACTTTACAAAATTCAAATAAACCCCTTCACCGTATTGATACACAGCTTTGGCCCAGTGGTGTTTATTGGGTGATAGTAGAGTCTGAAAATCATAAAATCTCCAAAAAAATAATCATAGAACATTAAACCCTGCTCATAATGCCCCCCAAAATAGTCTTTGCTTTTATTGCTTGTTTGTTGCTGTCTTCATGGCAACTATCATCTCCCGAAACCGATTTTCTTAGTGGCTTCCAAAACCCACCGCTTGAAGCCCGCCCCATGGGACTTTGGGACTGGACCAACGGCAATTTTTCGCTTTCTCAAATCACACATGAAATGGAAGAAGCCAAAGCCAAAGGAATGGGAGGTTTCGATATTTGGGACGTGGGTTTATTGGTCAATGAAAACAACGCCGCTCCTGCTGGCCCAGCTTTTATGGGCGACGAGTCAGTACAGGGCATCGCACACGCCATACGCGAAGCCGAACGACTCAAACTCCGACTGGGGCTGATTACGTCGAGTAGTTGGAATGCCGGAGGCTCATGGGTCAAACCCGAACACGGTACGATGGGGCTTTTTCAGACCACGGTTTCGGTCAATGGAGGCGAACATTTCAACGGCCAACTCCCTTTCCCCAAATTGCCCGAAAAGTATAGAAGTATCCCTGCGCAAATCGAGCGAAACAAGGACGGTTTGCCCACCTTTTACCAAGAGGTAGCGGTGCTTGCTTTCAACAAAGAGGCCAAAACCCTCAAAAAACAGTCAATCATAGACCTCACGTCCCTTCTCAAGCCCGACGGTACGCTCACCTGGAAGGCCCCTGCCGGAAAATGGCAAATCGTAAGGTATGTATGCGCCCCCACAGGACAGCCTCTGATGATTCCAAGTCCTAACTCCGTTGGAAGAATGATAGATCACTTCAGCGCGGAAGCCACCGAGGAGCATTTGGTTTATATTCTTCAAAAACTCGAAAAAGAACTCGGCTCACTTCGAAATCGCTCATTGGAGTATCTGTACGTAGATAGTTATGAGGTACAAGAAGGTATATGGACACCTCAAATTTACGATGCCTTCCAAAAACGTTGGGGCTATGATATGAAGCCTTTTTTGCCTGTTTTCTCCGGCAAAATCGTTGAAAGTCAAGACATCACCGACCGCTTTTTGTTTGACTATAAAAAACTCCTCTCCGACCTCATCATCACCAATCACTACCGCAAAGGCGTAGAAGTATGTGGCCGTTATGGCCTTGGGTACGCTGCCGAAGCGGGTGGACCCGGCCCTCCTGTACACAATGTACCCTTTGAGGATTTGAAAGCCTTAGGCTCGCTGACTTTTCCGAGGGGTGAATTTTGGAATAACCACCCTAAGGGACAAAAACACAATGACGAACTCCAAATCGTAAAAGGTATTGCCAGTGCTGCCCATATCTACAATCAAAAATACGTAGAGGCCGAAGCCTTTACGAGTGTATGGGTATGGCAAGAAGGCCCCCAGCAACTTCGCCCTTTGGCCGATAGAGCTTTTTGCGAAGGACTCAACCGCGTAGTATATCATACCTTTCCTCATACCCCTGCCGAAGCAGGGAGTCCGGGCTGGGTTTACAATTTCGGCACGCTCATTCATCTCAACAATGGCTGGTGGCCTAAGTCAAAGGCTTTTCATGAGTATTTGGCACGATGCAGTTATTTGCTCCAGCAAGGCCATTTCGTCGGCGATGTCGCTTTTTACTACGGCGACCAAGCCCCCAACTTTGTTACCTTCAAACAAACCCACCCGTCGCTGGGCGAAGGCTACGACTATGATGTGGTCAATACCGAGGCTATTTTGGAAAAAATGAGTGTCAAAAACGGCAAAATCGTACTGCCGCATGGTCAGCAGTATGAACTACTCGCTCTGCCCCCCGACCATCGCATCAATGAGGCCGTACTCTCGAAAATCGAGCAGTTGGTCAAAGATGGCGCAACAGTCGTAGGCCGTAAACCTTCTCGCACTTATGGTTTGAGCAATTATCAAAACCAAGAAAAAAATATCCGAACCATTGCCAATCGGCTTTGGGGAGCGTGCGACAGCGTGCGAGTAAAAGAAAATCAATACGGCAAGGGTAAAATCGTGTGGGGCAAATCACTACGGCAAGTGTTGCAAGAAAAAGGGATAATGCCTGACTTTGAGTCAGACAAAGGCTTTGATTATATCCACCGCCAAACCGAACAAGCTGATATTTATTTTGTCAGAAATACCAGCGATAAAGCCACTTCCGTCAAACTCAAATTCAGAGCCACAGGTGAGCCGCAGCTATGGAATCCCGTGGACGGGAAAGCATACAGTTTCAGGAATGTTTCCAAAACCTCACAAGGTACTACCTTGACGCTCGAATGTGATGGAGATGATTCTTTTTTTATCGTTTTTCAGAAACATCATCAGCCCGCTCCACCTACCGAAAAAGAACGAAAACTGATACCGGTAGCCTCGCTTTCGGGTAGTTGGGAAGTACGTTTCCCGCATAGTTGGGGCGCGCCTGCCAGCACGGTTTTTCCAGCCTTACAATCTTGGTCCGAACATTCGGATTCGACCATCAGGCATTTTTCGGGAGTAGCGGCTTATTACAAAACCTTTGACTTCAACCAACCCGCCAATGGACAGCCTTATTTTCTGACCCTCAACAACGCCCACGAAATCACCGATGTATGGCTTAATGGACATCACTTGGGCGAGCGGTGCTTTCCGCCGTTTCGGTATGAGGTGAGTCAGTATTTGAAACAAGGCAAAAATTATCTGGTGGTAGAAGTAGCCAGCACCCTCAACAACCGCATGGTAGGCGATGCCAAACTGCCAGAGGCATACCGACGTACCAAATCAAATATCCAAAAAGGCCCTAATCCGTGGATGATACCGTGGGCCAAAGCTCCGTTGATTACATCGGGGCTATTGGGTGAGGTGATGATTGAGAAATAATCGGGAAGGGAGCTAAATCACAATGATTTTATACTTTAACCTTATAGGTCTGCAAAAAGCAACAATGTAACCACCTGATAATCAAATGAAAGCTTTGAGTTTTTTTGCAAATCAATTTTGAACGAATATATGAAAAAGCAACTGTGGGTTTTTGGGGTTCTTGTATTTCTTTCGGGCTGTCATTTCATCTCTTCAGAGGACCGCAAAATCGCCGACGAGTCTAACACGTCAGAATGGCTTGCGTATGGTCGTACTCATTCCGAACAACGCTTCAGCCCATTGACGGATATTGATACCAGTACTGTAACTCGCCTTGCCCCGGAATGGTACATAGACCTTCTCAACGACAAAGCTCTGGTTTGTACGCCTTTGGTAGTAGAAGGAATACTTTATTTTACGGGTACTGGCAATAGAGTTAGGGCTATTGATGCTACCAACGGCCAACTTTTGTGGGAATACGACCCAGAGGTAGCCAAACATATCGGCAAAAACCGTAAACCCGGCTGGACACAAAGCAGAGGACTTTCGTATTACAAAGGGAAAATTTTTACGGCTACTTGGGAGGGTCGTTTGATTGCACTTGATGCCAAAACTGGTAAACCCATTTGGTCGGTATTGACTATTGACCCCGACAAAAAAATGAACATCACAGGGGCACCCAAGGCTTTTGCCGGCAAGGTCCTCATCGGCAATGGTGGCTCCGAAGCCGCTCCCAACAGAGGCTACGTAACTGCCTACGACTGCGAAACTGGTAAACAAATTTGGAGATTTCATATCGTACCGGGAAATCCCAGTGAGGGTTTTGAAAACAAAGCAATGGAAATGGCAGCCAAAACTTGGACAGGTCAATGGTGGAAATATGGAGGAGGTGGTAATGCTTGGCATGGTTTTACATACGATGCCGAACTTCACACTCTCTATATCGGAACAGGGAACGGAGGCCCATGGAATCCAAAAGTGAGAAGTAAAAATGGGGGTGATAATCTTTTTCTATCCTCTATCGTAGCCCTCCATCCGGATACAGGTGAGTACAAGTGGCATTATCAAACTACCCCCGGCGATAGCTGGGACTTCAACTCAAATATGGACATCGTGCTGGCCACACTCAATATCCACGGCAAAGCTACCAAAGTACTGATGCACGCTCCCAAAAATGGTTTTTTCTATGTTATAAATCGCCAAACAGGTAAACTCATTTCTGCCAAACCCTTTGTAGAAACTACTTGGGCTACGGGTATTGACTCCTTAACCGGCAAACCGAACATTGCCCCCAATGCCCGTTATGAAAATGGAGGGCCTGTTTATATCACACCCAGTCCCCACGGGGCACATAGCTGGCATGCCATGTCTTTCAATCCCCAAACGGGCTTGGTGTATATTCCCACCATACACGACGCTGTTATTTATGAAGATAAAAAGATGAATCTCAACGAATGGCAAAAAAATCCCCAAAAAGCCGGAACAGCCGTCAGTATCACAGATGCCGACAGCCTACCCCGCCCTTATAAAGGTTCACTGCAAGCATGGAATCCTATCACTCAAAAACAGGTGTGGATAGTTCCTCATCAAGAACTTTGGAACGCAGGTACGCTTACTACAGCAGGTAACTTGGTGTTTCAAGGTACTGCTTTGGGGAAATTTAATGCCTACAATGCCCGAACAGGCCAACTGCTTTGGAGTTTTGATGCAGGTCTGGGTATTTCTGCTCCACCCATTACCTACAAAATCAATCAAAAACAGTACATTGCCCTACTGGTCGGCTGGGGAGGGGCTTTTGCTGGTGTAGGCAATAAAAACTTAGGCTGGGACTACAATCGCCACACTCGCCGTTTGATTGTTTTTGCGCTTGATGGTAAAACATCAGTGCCGCCACAACCTGCCCCCTACTTCCCTGAACCGCTACTCGACCCTTCGTTTAAAATTGACGAAAAATTGGCAGCAAAAGGGAAAAATCTCTATTGGTCATGCTTTAATTGTCATGGTTCCAATGTAGAAGCCAAAGGAATGGCCCCCGATTTGAGAGCATCACCTATTGTATTGAGTCAAGAGGCATTCACATTGGTAGTACGCGAAGGTATCAAATCTAATATGGGAATGCCTGTTTTTCAAGAACTAAGTGATGAAGATTTGCTGGCATTGAGGCACTTCATAAGAAAAAAAGCACATGAAACCAAAACCACCAAGACCGTCAATATAGCAGGAAATTGAGAGTTTGATGCGGTGGCACTCATCTCATAAGAAGATAGATAGGTAAGACACAAACTGTGTTTGCTTTCAACTATTAAAACGACAGATTTGCTCACATTATGAAACACATCTCGATCCTTTGTCTGATTCTATTTGTCGGAAATGTTGTCTTAGCCCAAAAACAATCCAATGCCCCCATTCGCCTCATCGTTCGTTCTGACGACATCGGTTTTTGTTACACTGCCAACGAAGCCTGTATGGAGGTATTCACCAGCGGTATCAGTCGCTCGGTCGAAATCATGGCTCCTACGCCTTGGTTTATGGAGGCGGTCAAAAGGCTCAAAACACAACCTGCCTACGATGTAGGTGTACATTTAGTCATGACCAGCGAATGGGAAAACCTCCGCTGGCGGCCACTCACTCATGCCCCCAGTTTGGTGGACTCCGATGGCTATTTCCCTCAGTTTGTTTGGCCCAACAAAACCCTCCCAGAGAGCGATTATTTGCTCAAACACAAAGTCGTCATGGCCGAAGCGGAGGCCGAACTACGCGCCCAAATCGAGTTGGTCAAGAAACATTTGGGCAATCAAGTAACCCATATCTCTTGCCACATGGCCTTCAACCGTGCCAATGAAGAATTGGCGGCTTTGGTAAACAAACTGGCGGCAGAATATCGCCTACCGGTCGAATTGCCTATTCAAACGCTCCCAGTAAAAGATTTTAGCGGAAATCAAAAATCACCTATGCAGAAAGAGCAGGATTTGATTAAAATCTTGAAAAATCTTGGTCCAGGTACGCACTATCTCATCGAGCACCCCGGCTACGACCGTGGCGATATGAAAGGGGTAGGTCATGTAGGTTATGAAAATGTTTCGTTTGATAGAGAGGGCGTTACAAGGGCTTTTACAAGTGCCGCTGTAAAGAAGGTCATCAAAGTGCGAAATATTGAGTTGATCAGTATCGGAGAGGTCCTTCGCGGCAAATAATTCAAAGATAGTTTGCGCTTGAATCAAAGATAGTTTGCTCAAAGATGGTTTGTTGCTCAAAGATGGTTTGCGTTTGAAACGCAAACTTACATGGATTCGCGTTTGAAACGCGAATCATCAGAAAAGGTCATCAAGGAGCGAAACATTGAACTGGTCAGTATCGGTGAGGTACTTCGTGGCAAATAAACCAAAGATAGTTTGCGTTTGAAACGCGAACTTACATGGCTTGAAGCCTTGAAATAAATATCACGAGGTAGAACCTCGCGCTATCGTTCGGATTGTATATTGGTAGAATCAAAAAAACGTCGTAATAATGCTGCACCATAGGTGCTAAACCGCCATAAGCTCGGCTTGAAGCTCAATGATAGTTTGCGTTCGAAACGCAAATCATCATAGGAAACATGAATCATCATAGGCAAATAAAAAATCCCGCTCAAGGCGGGATTCAATGTCTTTTCTCAAAAAAGGAAATTTTTAGAGTGCACCTACTTCTTTGAGTACAGCTTCAATACCTTTTTTGTTGATAGTACGCAATGCCGACGTAGCCAACTTGATTTCAACCCACTCGTTCAAAGAAGGGACGAAGAATTTTTTCTTTTGCAAGTTAGGATAAAACTTACGCTTAGTTTTATTGTTGGCGTGCGAAACGTTGTTCCCTACGCGTGTTCTTTTTCCAGTAATTTCACAAACTCTTGCCATGACGATTTGATGTTTTCCGTAATGAGGGGGCAAAGGTCTATAATTTTGGAAAAAATCCCAAATCTTTTCTGAAAAAAGTCGTCAAAATTCTACTTCTTTTACTCATTCAAAGAGTTCTCCCATTCTAAACTTGGGAACGATACCCAAGTGGCGATAGGCTTTTTCAGTAGCCTCGCGCCCACGTGAAGTGCGTTTGATATATCCCTCTTGAATCAAAAACGGCTCATATACTTCCTCTATGGTTTCGGCTTCTTCGCCGCAAGCCGTGGCAATGGTAGTAAGACCTACGGGACCACCTTTGAATTTCTCGATGATAGTCGCTAAAATGCGATTATCCATCTCATCGAGGCCGTTTTGATCTACATCTAAGGCTTTAAGGGCGATTTGAGCGATTTCGACGGTAAT
>JBKBKL010000150.1:0-10015 GCA_046294665.1 Runella sp. | reverse complement strand
TGTTGCTTTGTTGTTCAAAAGGCAACTTAATATTCAATCCCACCGATTTCCCTCCTTGCTGATAAGCCCCTTTATTGCCTGCTTCCATGATACCGGGACCTCCTCCGGTGATGACCCCATAACCATGCCTTACCAATTTGGCTGCGATTTCTTCTGCTATTTTGTAGTAAGGGTGGTCGGGCTTGGTACGTGCCGAGCCGAATATCGAAACACAAGGGCCAATTTTGCCGAGTTTGTCAAATCCTTCTACAAATTCGGCCAATACTTTGAAAATGACCCATGAGTCGGCACTCTTAATTTCGTTCCAATTTCTATCTTGAAATGCTTCTCTGATTTTTTCTTCTTCTTTGATTAGTTCAGTGGCTGACATAATTTTTTATTTTAAATGATTTAGGTTTTTTATGTAAACTCTACTTGGGGTTGAATTGTTGTACGTACCTTTGTAGAGTTTGGGAACGTAAAAACGTAATTTTTTCAAAAATTAGTTCTATTCATGTCTAAAAAAATTGCAATCGGCAGCGACCATGCCGGATTTGAGTTGAAAGAGTCTATCAAAAATTGGCTCACAGAACAGGGTTATGAAGTGCAAGACTACGGTACATACAGCAGCGACTCTGCCGACTATGCCGATTTTGCGCACCCTGTGGCTACGGCTGTCGAGGAAGGTTCATTCGACCATGGAGTTTTGGTATGTGGCAGTGGGCAAGGGGTAGCAATCACAGTCAACAAACATCAAGGAATCCGTGCGGCTTTGGTATGGGATACCCCTTTGGCGGCTTTGGCTCGCCAGCACAACGATGCCAATATTCTCTGCCTTCCCGCCCGTTTTATTGAAAAAGAAAAAGCGTTTGAATGTGCCGATATTTTTCTCACTACCGAGTTTGAAGGTGGCCGCCATGCCAAGCGTGTAGCCAAAATCTCTTGCTGATTGACTCCCAGCGATGGTATCGCTAAAGTAAATCTTCTACATGGTCTAAAAAAAAGCAATGCTCATGCCTTTGAAGGCCGATTTTGGGGTAATACTCCACCGCTTTGGGGGCAGAGAGCAAAATGAGCTTTGCAGTAGGCGTGGCCAGTTTGGTTTGCTTGATGAGTTCTTTGCCGATGCCTTGTCTTTGACAGGCTTCGTCAATGGCCAAATCGGATAAATAAGTACAATATACAAAGTCGGTCAGCGAGCGCGCTACGCCTACCAAGCGGCCTTCGATACGTGCCGTTACAATCAAATTGGCTTGTCGAAGCATCGCTTCGAGGCGTGGGGTATCGTCTATGGGGCGGCGTTGGCCCAGCGTAGAGGCTATCAGCACCGCCCTAAATTCTTCGACCGTGAGATGGGGTTCGAGTTGGTACGTAATCATCACGTTTATTCGCCCATGTATGCTCTGTATGTAGCACATTCGCGTAGTACTTCTTGGGCATATTGGGTACTGCTGAATTGTTTTTTGAGTTTTTCAAAATAGGGAGCAAGGCGTTTGCGCTGTTCTTTGCTCATGCGAGCCATAAATTTTTGCTGTGCTTCTTCGTCATAGCCTATCTCTCGTCCTTCGGCAGCTCGAAATACCCAGAAGGCATTGGCTGCACAAAGCGACGCACCAAACGAAGCCTTGGCCGAAAGTTCTTGATTTTTGCTTTTTTCGAGCACTTTTTCAAAATAAGTCAGGGCTTTTTGAGCCGTATAATAGTCGTCGGTAGAGAGGTCGCGAGGCGGATACATATACTCATACTCGCTGCTGCTACGGTAGCGTTTGGAGCATAGCCAACTGTTGCCAAAATAGCCCATATTGTAAGCCCCACAACCCAAAAGATAAGCGGCTTCGGCATCGCCTTCGTTGGCTTTTTTTTCCAAATCTACCATACGACGGGCAAAACTCGCAGGTGTAAACGATTCATTAGGGTTTTGGCCATTATCGGGCTTGATATAAAAAGGATTGGCCGTGAGGTAATCGCTAAAGGGCGATTCTTGCCAAATATCAGGTTTCACTTGTTCAAAATGCTCTGCCGCATTGGCGTATTGATGCTGGAGTAAAAACTTACGCCCCAATACGATGTACAAATGGTCGGCTGTAATGCCCGACAGTTGAATGAGTTTTTGGTCGAACTCACTTTTGTTGGACTGTTTCACATACTCAATCACTTGTGCCAAGTCTTCTACCGAAGTTTCATCTTCCAAGACATCTCTGTCCAAATGCGTGCCTACGATTGTCGTATAGCCTTCGGGATTGCTGGGTTTTGATTGCCAACTGGCCGCATTTTTTAGCAAATAGGCTTTGGCAATGTTGATACCAGAAGCCGCTTCTTGTTTTTTGTTGCTACAACCCGACATCAGCCCACCCGACGGCTCTTTGGTCAGCCCTTCGTACATATTGGCCAACAGCCCGCACGAACGAGTGAAAGCATTGACCACGCGGAAATTGTCGGACATCGCAAATCTTTGGAGCAATCCCATGGCTTGGTTTTCAAACGCTGGCGTTATGCTCTCTTGATTGGCTATCAGCAGCAGCATTTGCTGTACATCTTGTTGGAGTTTGAGAGTAATATTTTCCGTAGGGGCGGCTTTAGCTTTGGTCAAGTAATCGGAGGCTTTATCATAGTTTTTCAGTGCATATTGGCAATAAGAGGCCGCCGTCCACCAGAAAGCAGGATGTTGAAGGTTTTTATTTTCGGCACATTCAGTCGTAAAATCAGCCAATTCTTCAAAGTAGCGTTGAGTAGCCTTGCCTCGATTTTGAAATGCGACCGTATCCTCGACGTAGGGGGTTGGGCCATTCATGTAAAACTCATTTTTGTTGATTTCGCGCGCGGTGATGAGTTCGATAAGTGGGTTTTGGGGGTTGAGTGCTACGATTTTTTTCAACATGGGCAGACCGTCTTCGAGCGGCTGAATGGCACACAGCGCGTAAACGGCTGCTTTCTCGGCATCATTTTGGCAGTAGTCAAGTGCTTTTTCTTGAAACCGAATCCCTTTGACTCGGAGGCTCAAATCGGCCTCCCGCCGCCGCGACGGACAACGGTCAAACACTTGGGCAAACTCATAAATGGCGCGGTCGGTTTGGCCTAAAGCCATCAATGCCCCAGCCCTACGCGAGGCAGCCCAGTCGCTGATGAACGTTTTGGTGGGCAGAGGTTTGATGAGTTGGTCGTAAAGGGTGAGGCAGGTTTGGGGCTGCTCCAATATCATGGCCAATTTGACCGCTTGAAATCCATACCGTTCTTTCAAAAATGGGTCGGTTGTAGATTGTGCCAAAGTTTTTACTTTCTCGAAAGCCTCTACCAAAGCCGTCGAGTCTTTGGTGCTTTCTTCCCAAGAAAACACAGCAGGCTGATAGGCTTTTTCGATGTCTTTGGCCAGCTTGAGGTAAGTTACCGCCTCACTTTTCCCTTTGATCATCAGGCGATTGGGCAAGGCCACACTATTTTTTTCGCCATAAAAATAATCATAAGCCCCCTGCTCGCTCACCCCCGCATACTGCGCCCATGCCTGCGCATTGACCTGACGGTCTATTTTGACGGAATCGGCATAATCGTCCAAATACAAAAATTGCTGTGTGAAATGGTAGCGGGTGTCGCCTGTTGATACATTGGCAATTTCGGGCATGAAATAACTCGTAAACTCATTGAGGTCAGACGGCCCACCCGCACAAGCAAGGAGTAAAACAATCGCTGCCGCTCGCGTCAGATGATAACGTTGTTCAATTTTTTTTCGGAGTTGAAGGAGGAGGGAAAGGTAGTGTTGCATAACGAGAAAGATTGAGGGAGTCTAAATGATAGTATGCAAAAGTAAAACTTTGATGTTGGATTTCTTCCAAAAGTAAGTGGGAAGTTATCGCAAGGGCTTCCCGTGAGATTTCTTCTACCCGAAATACATCTCCCTCTCGTACCGAAAACCCAAACGCTTGATGATTTGTCAAGGCTACAAAATGATTACTTTGGCCAATGCGTCGGAAGTTTTGATATTTATATAACTCACTATCTGTCAGATGATTGATGATTTTGATAGGTTTATCATTTCTAAAAACGATAGTCCAAGCAAAAATCGGCAACACCGCATCTAACGACAAAGGATAATCAGAAATGTAGTTGGCATACCGGCGCGCTACGTCGAGGTCGAGTATCGAATTTTGGGTTTGTGGGTTTTTCCAATCGGCCATGTTGTAGTACATCAACATACCTTTGGATACAGGCGGTACGCCAGTGGCACGATAGTATTTGATTTGGTGAAGCCGAATCGTGGCCGAAAAAACAACAGCAGGCATTTTTTGCTGAAGCAGCGTCAGTAGCCGAAAGTATTTGGCACGGGTAGAGGGAGTCCAGTCGCAGTCGAATTGGATTTCCGAAACCCCACCCCATTCCCCTCCCTTTCGAGGGAGGGGAATGATTTTTTCAGGTTGGTCTTTTGAAAAAGTGGAGGTCAATTTTTCAGCCAACTGCCCCGCCAACTCCTCCACTCCTCCCCACGAGAGATTTTCTAAAGTTCGGTTGGTCATAAAAACCACCGGAATAAACGGCAAAGGAGGCGACTCTTGCCACTCAATGACCGCCTTTGGTACGGCACGACGCATGGCAAAGTCCCAATCCACATCAAATAATCGAATGTATAACTGACTGATATTGTACTTTTTGAGAAACTGTTTTTCAAGGTCTGTCAAGTGAAACGTAGTTTTCCAATAATACACCCCACGGCTGATTTGTCTTGATTTGGGCAATGAAAAAGGTGCAAAATACTGACTATACCAAGACGACCCTCTCCCCAAATACTGCGATACTACCTCAAACTCTCCTCGATGATAGTCCGACAACCGATGAATGGTATAAGGTGTAAAATCAGCGATTTTTTTGTCCACCACAGCCGTATAAGGCTGCTTCGTAAACCAACGAAGGTGATGCTTGAGCGGAAGAATGATGATGAGCAGCAGAACAATAAGCAGGGAAGTATGCAAAATCTTTTTTTTAAAACTCCTTGCCAATGAAGTAATTTGAACACCACTCAATACCTGAAAAATACCCCAACACACCACCAACGTAGCAGGCAGGCTGGCGCGACGTGCGAGGTCGTTATAATACCCATAACGGTACAGCGTACAAAAAAATAATACCCCAATCGCCCCCCACAACAGTTTTTGTTCTTGTGCCGTGAAAATTTGCTTTTTTATCCCCCACCCTATCAATACGAGCCAAATGCCCACTTCCAAAATCAAAAAAGTAACCAAAAGTACAAATTCGTGAGGGGTTTTGAGGAATGTCCACCACCACCCGCTGACGCTATCTATCGGCACATGACCCGCGTAATAAACGACGATGAGAGAAGAAATAATAATGAGAATTGAAAATTGAAAAATAGCGTTTTTTAGATTAAAACCCTCCCTTTTTTGCCCCAAAAAACTAAATGGGAACAACCCCAACGCTACCATTGGCGACCAAAGAACAATGAAACAAACGACGAATGGAAAAGGTAGAGTGAAGGCCGAAACACTTAATTTATCTTTGATATTTTGCAACAACAACCCCGTAGCCAGCCACGCAGGTAAGGCGTGCTGGGGTGCCGCCGTCAATGACTCCACATGACTCGGCAACATCAATCCTCCGGGGGTTTGGATCAATTCGATCGTATGGTCATTGTTCCACAAATCGGCCAACGTTTCGGCGATTGTATGAGGGGATTGGAGGGCTTCATACATCAACAAAATAGCTTCGGGGCTATTGAAAAACATAAAAAATAGCACAAAACGCAAGCCTCCCAAGCGAGATAGCTGAATAAAAAGCAACGAAATCCCCAGCCATGTCCAGCCAAAAATGTAATATTTGACTGCCGCTACCCCACCGATAAGTTTTGCCAAAGCAGCGGCAGGCAAGTAATAAGCCACATAATAGCACAAATACGTACTGTCTGCGTAGCGCACCGGCCAATCGAAGCGTACTAAGTTGTTGAGAATGAGGTTATGCTTGAAATAATCGAAATGCTGTGGCCGCCATTCGCCCACTCCTGCCAAGTACGTCCACCCCAAAGCCAGCACAATCAGCCAAAAAAAATGACTATCAATCGCTTTCCAAGAAGCCTCGGAAAGGCGAAATTTTGGTAGGCGAAAAATGGGTAGAAAACAAAAACTAAGTCCTAATAAAGCAAGTAACGCCCAATACCACCGCAACCACGTTACACAAAAAATGATGACCGGTAAGGCCAAATAAATGGCAACAAAAAAATGTAAGCGTGATATTTTCACGAGTTTACTATTTTTTGGAGCGTAGGTAGGTCTATGGTATGCGGGCCGTCGAAGGATACGATTTGTACATGAGGCACTACTGAAAGAATATCTTCAAAATAGGCTTTCATGTCTATTTGGGTCAAATATTGGTCTTGCGTACCATACGCCAGCACGGTTTCGACTTGACTAAGCTGCTGTTTTGAGACCAAATCGCCGATGCCATTGCCAAAATACCCTGCCCAAAGTACCAACTTATCAAAACGTACCTGCCCATTGGCCAGCCACCGCAAGGCCGCCGATGTCCCCTGTGAAAAACCCAAGAGGTTGATTTTTACAGCTTCGAGGTTATGTCCTTTGCTCAATGTATCAAAGAGGGTATTGAAGTAAGAAAGTTGGTCGGCTATTTCGTTGTGGCGGTCTTCGCGGGTAAGCCACGAAGCCCCTACTCTACTACTGCCCGGCTCACCCAAGTATAATTTTGAAAGTGCTTCGGGAGCAATGATCATTGTTTCATCGTTGGCGATAGCCTCAAATTTTTTGATGAAATACCGTGCCAGTTGGCCGTAGCCGTGTAGTACAAACCAAACTTGACGGGTATTTTGTGTCCATTCTCCTATGGTATAGTAACGCGCCGTGCGCCGCACTTCCAAATGGTTTTCTTTCATAAAAGGGTTTTATATTTGCCGGCAAATTAGCCTACTTGTCAATAAATTCAAACCTACCTATGAAAATCAATTTCTCTTTTTACGCGCTTCTTTTAGTTTTGGTCATTGCCGATGCGTGGCTACTCTCTCACCCCAACCTCATCGGTCGCTTTGGGGTCTGGTTTTACAAATACGACATGATACGCACCTTCCCACGCGCACTGGGGACAGTCGCTCTCACAGCTATCGTTGGAATTGGCATAAGTGAAATTCTCAAACGCAGGAAGTTGAGCATTGCCAAAATTGGCTTTCTGATATTGATTTTGGCTTCGATTGGATTGTTGATTGATACCTATTTTAAATTCTCCAAAGGGACTTACAGCCTCACGGGTTCAGGATTCAAAACAGGTGCTTTGTTGTTGCCACTTCTATTGATTTTAATTTTTGGCAATGGTCTTTACGAGGTTTTGACCCAAAAAACAAAGGCATAAAAAAACAGACCTCAACCAAAAATCGAGGTCTGTCTAACCCATACAGCCATTTTAAAAATTTTTCTATTTATATGAACTTACTAACGCAGCCGTAAGTCGGTTCGTGTATTAAGAATGTTTTTTGAATTTTATTGTCTTGACAAATAAATAACAATTTGGTGAGCTTGAAAAGTTCCCAAATTCGATTTTGCGTGGTTTGTTCTTTTTCGCTAAAACGCTACTGTTATTTTTTCCACTTCCTCTTTGGCTTGTTTGCGATGCTCAAAAAAGTAACGGACTTTTTCGCTGATTTCTTGCAAAACTTTTTCTTAGCGGTAGATACGCTGGGGTATCCTGTGACGGTGTATGTGGGGAGGCCAACCATCATGACGGAGAGACTGTCTTAGAACTACTTACTGAGTTAGACAAGTGGGGGTTGAAGCGTTTGAGAAGTATTCGTGCTGACCAAGCCTACAAGGGAACTTTCACTCAATCAGCCCCCTATTTTGGGTGGCAAGTGGATACAACTCAATCTCCCCCTTCGTCAGAAAAGGGTTTTGTTCCTCAAAAAATAGGTGACAAGTAGAAAGAACTTTTGCTTGGCTTGGTTTTTATCGAAGATTATCAAAGGATTATGAGAAAACAACTGTTTCTACAACAGCTTTCATCATGGTGGCTCTATCAATCGGCAATTATCTTCGCAAGCGAGATAACCCCTTTCAATAGACTTGTTTTTTAGTGATTATCAGCAATTTATACTTAAACCTCATAGGTTTGCAAAAAATTAACTATGTAAACCATTGATAATCAAATAAAACATATCAGGTTTTTTCTCAAATCGATTTTGAACGAGTATAATAATATAAAATAAATTTGCATTAAGTACTTAACTCTTCGCACTTGTTTAAATTCTGCCGCATCAATTCTCGGCTAATAAGTTCAACAAACTCAGTAAAAGTTAGGCTGTCTTTCTTGATACCAAATTTGTTAAACTCTATATCAGGTCCCGATAACTATCGGGATAACCACGTCAGACCCCATTTCGGCAAACGGCTATTGTGCGTTCGGCTTTCTTTTCTGTCAAGCGAGTTTGACAAAGTTGTCTTCAAGTTTCACGTTAAAATTTATTTCAGCATTCAACGCCTTAAACACTTTCAAAATAGTACCAATTGTCGCCCTGTTAGCACTACTTTCAAGTTTTGAAATTTGAGCTTTTTGAACGCCTACAAGTTGTCCAAGTTCTTCTTGAGTCAAGTTTCTTTCTTGTCTTACAGCTTTAATCAGCATTGGCCTTGCAACAAGTGTAAAAAAAGTTTCCAATTGACCTGACGGGTGGACAAGAAGAACTGTTGATAAAAGCAACTTAGACTGCCAATGAAAATCAATAACTACAAAAAAACCTCCTTGTTTGCGATACAAGGAGGCTAATGGTACGAAATCTTGAGCTATTTATTTGTGTCTGATACTCTCCAAGATTTTTAGGGCTTCTTTTTCGGCTTCGGCATCGTTGTCATCGAAGGTGATTGCGATGAAGAAATTGGTACGACTGCTCAAATCCACTACCCCCGCAAACATCACTCGGTCGCCGTCTTTGAAGCCTTCAACATAATACCCCTCAAAATACCCATTTTTGAAGGCGTGTTCTTCGTCTATTTCTTCGAGTTGCATGGCTTTGGCAGCCGCTACGGTCGCTTCGTCCATGTCATCCGTTGTGATGGCTTTTTGATTCCAGATGTACATGAAAAGTTCCATGCCATCGCCTGCCATTTCAAATTCATTTTTGGTGTTTTTGGTGATTTTGAAATCACGTGGCACCGTAATCTCGATGTTGTAAGCGTCCCAATAGTATGTCTTGTCCACTATCGCTGTAAACGAAAACAAAGAAAATATGACGCTCAAAAAGGTCAAACAAATCCATACACGTTTTTTCATAAAAGTAAAAAAGGTTAAAAATTAAAAATAGATTGATAGTTGATAGCAAATATCTGAAATTCAATCATATTGGGCATTGTTTTTAAAAAAAAAATACATTTCTTCCAGTGGTTATGTTTTAGGTATTATTTGATACTTTTTAAATCTTATCAATACTGGTCGTAACTTTACCCCCAACATTTAGTTACCATATAAAAATACTATCACTATTTATGAAAAAAAGTATCGTATTAGCCTTAGCCATTTTGGCCGCATCTTGTCAGCAAGACAAAGAAAAGTTTAACAAAGCCGAAAAAGAAGTGTTTGCAATCCACGATGAAGTGATGCCTAAAATGGACCAAATCGTCAAACTTCGCTCAGAGGTATCGAAAGAAATCACTACCCTCGACAGCCTTCTCAATCTTAAAAATGACGAGCCTCTCCAACAGCGCAAAGCCACCGCATTGGAGATCAGCAGTCTGCTCCTCAAAGCCGACGAAGGTATGATGGGCTGGATGCGCGCCTACAACCGCGATTCACTCATGGCTCTCCCTTCAGATGAAGCCCTCAAAGCCTTGGAAGTAGAAAAAACCAAAATCACCGAAGTACGCAATCTGATGCTCGAAAGTATCGAAAAAGCAGAAACATTTTTGAAGAAAGACTAACAAAGGCTTTTGGAAGTAAGTAACTGACGTTACGCTTCTCCGAGGCGTTTTTATACTTAAACCTCATAGGTTTGCGAAAAACTAACTATGTAACCCATTGATAATCAAATGAAACCTATGAGGTT
>JBKBKL010000149.1:0-10025 GCA_046294665.1 Runella sp. | reverse complement strand
ATGGTGATGTATCGCAGGAGTGGATGTTGTATTTAGCCATTTTGCTGCACGGGGTATGTTTCGACTTTTTCTTCGTTACGGGTCAAATCTACACCGATACCAAAGCCGGCGAAAAAATCAAATCACAAGCACAAGGACTCATCACGCTTGCCACTTATGGTATAGGTATGGGCATTGGCTCATGGCTGGGCGGACAGGTCGTCAAATCCTATACCGACACCAACAACGTAACCGATTGGCTGGGAGTCTGGATGGTTCCAGCAGCCATAGCGGCAGTCGTGTTGGTATTATTCTTATTGTTTTTCAACGAGCGAAAAAACAAAATGGTCGTCGAATAGTCGGCCAATACACCAACGAATCGTACAACTCTGTCAATCATCGTCTATTTTTGCGGGGGTTTTGTGTCATCAGGCAAAACTCCCGTTTTTTTTATATTTAAACCTCATCGGTTTGAGAAAAGGTAACGATGTAACCATCTGATAATCATAAGAAACATATCAGGTTTTTTCGCAAATCAATTTTTAACGAGTATAAAAATATGCAGATACTCTCCTACAATGTCAATGGCTTACGAGCAGCTATCAAAAATGGCCTGCTCGATTGGCTCAAAGACAAGCCTTTCGATGTTCTTTGTTTTCAAGAAGTCAAAGCTACTCCAGACCAAGTGGACTTGCTAGCTTTTCAGTTTTTGGGCTACGAACTTATCGGCTGGTATGCTGCTCAAAAAAAAGGATATAGCGGCGTAGCCATCTTTGCCAAAATCCAAGCCGATGGCGTAAAAATAGGCTGTGAAAATCTTCTGTATGATAGCGAAGGGCGTGTGATACGAGCCGATTTTGGAGCTTTGACGGTAGTCAATGCTTACTTCCCGTCGGGTACAAGTGGCGACGAGCGGCAAGACGTAAAAATGCAGTTTTTGGAGTATTTTCTACAATGGATCGAAAATCTCAAAAGACAACGTTCGCAGTTGATTGTAGTTGGCGATTATAACATCGCTCACCAAGAAATAGACATTCACGACCCTGTACGCAACAAAAATACCACGGGCTTTTTGCCCGAAGAACGCGCTTGGTTATCGCGATGGTTTGAGAGTGGCTTCGCCGATGCTTTTCGACATACCCACCCCGATTTAGTAGAATATAGCTGGTGGAGCTACCGTGCCAATGCCCGTACCAACAATAAAGGCTGGCGCATTGATTATCAATCCGTAACCAATAACCTCAAAAACCAAATCAAAGACTGCCGCCAACTCACCGATGCACACCACTCCGACCACTGCCCCGTCTGGCTCAACTTGGGTTAAAGAGTTTTTTTAGCTAATTTTGAATAAAAAAAGTATCCATGGAATACCAAATAGCCTTAAATATGGGAGATTACATGACCGATGATGAGTTCTTTCGGTTTTGTCAAATGAATGATAACCTCTCGTTTGAGCGTAATGCCAACGGTCAAATTATAATAATGCCACCTACTACCTCTAAAACAGGAATCGCCAACTTGAAGATTGGCAGTGCAGTATTTTTTTGGAATGAAAATACTGATTTTGGATTAGCCTTCGACTCTTCGACAGGCTTCAAACTCCCCAACGGAGCTACACGCTCGCCCGATGTAGCTTGGATACGCAAAGACCGCTGGCAGCAACTTACCCCCGAACAACAAGAGAGTTTTGCCCCGATTTGCCCTGATTTTGTCGTTGAGATTCGTTCCAAATCAGACGACCTCAAAACCCTACAAGACAAAATGGAAGAATACAAGGCCAATGGCTGCCAGTTGGGGTGGCTGATAGACCTCAAAAACCAAGAAGTCTATGTTTACAGAAATGACCAAGCAGTTGAGAAAGTTGAAAATTTTGAACAAAAACTATCTGGCGAAAATGTATTACAAGGTTTTTCGTTTGATTTGAAAAAACTTAGTACCCTTTAACGAACCATCGGGCGGTTCATCTCCTCGTTTATGAGATATTCAATTTTTTTAGGGGTCTTTTGGGCATTTTGTCAGCCATTGTTGGCACAAAAAAATAAACCTGCTGCGGGCGAAACCGACGCTCAAAAAACACAGCGATATGAACTCGAAGGGCTTTTGAGTGATGCCATGAAATACAGCACCATGGAAGAATACTACCGTGCCGATAGCGTGCTACGGATTATTCTCAAATTGCAACCCAACCTTGCGGCCGCCAACTACCAACTGGCGCGTACACTACTCAAGCGTGAGCGATTAGATGAGGCGGCCCTCGCAGCCCAAAAAGCCTATGAACTTCGTCCCGACAATAAATTTTACGGAATACAATTAGCCGAAATTTATACCCAACAAAGAAAATACAGCAAAGCCGCCGATCTCTATAAAGACCTCATCAAACGCAGCTCCGACCATGCCGAGTATGGACTTGATTTGGCAGCCGTTTATATCTTAGACGAAAAATACGAAGAAGCCCTCAAAGCCTACGACCAAGTAGAGCGTTCGCTGGGAATAGATGAAGACATCACTCACCAAAAACAACGACTCTATCTCAAACTCGACAAAATCAATCGAGCCATAGAAGAAGCCCAAAAACTCATCAACGCCGAACCGTCCGAAGCACGGTACGTGGTAGAACTGGCACAACTACTGATGATGGCCAAACGCCCCCAAGAAGCGAAAGAACAACTCGAAAAAGCCCTCAAAATCAATCCAGACGAAGCCAGTGCCACCATGATGCTGGCCGAAATCTACCGCCAAGATGGCAACAGCCAAGCTGCCAACCAGCAAATAGGGCAAATGTTCAACAACCCCAATGCCGACATTGATACCAAAATGCAAGCCCTTATGGGTATGCTACGCGAGGCCAAAGACGAAGCGACGCGCCAAGAAGTACTCAACCGCGCTGCCGAAATCGTCAAAGCGCACCCTAAGGATATGCGTGCCTACGTAGTCTATGCCGACTTGTTGAGCAAAGCCGGAAGAAAAGGAGAAGCACGAGATGCCTACGTAAAAGCCGCGCGGCTCGATGCCTCTATGTACGAAGTCTGGGGAGCCATACTCCAACTCGACAGCGAACTCAACCAAACCGACAGCCTGCTTGTCCATTCCGAACAAGCCATCGAAAACTTCCCCAATCAGGGACTATTTTGGTATTCGAGCGGGTCGGCGTATTTGGCCAAAAAACAATATGCAAAAGCAGCCGAAGCCCTCGAAGAAGCCCAAAAACTCACCACCGACAACCAAGACCTGCAAATGGCTATCTTGACACAATTGGGCGATACCTACCACAGTTTAGGCCAGCACCGACAGTCAGACGAGGCTTATGAAACTGCCCTCAAAATAGACCCCAACAACGACCACGTACTCAACAATTACAGTTATTTTCTATCGCTACGAAAAGAAAAACTTGAACGCGCCAAACAAATGGCTGGGGAGGTCATCAAACGCCACCCCAACAACGCCACCTTTCTCGATACCTACGCTTGGGTACTTTACATGATGAAAGATTACAAAGGAGCAAAAGAATATTTAGAAAAAGCCATCTCGACCAATAAAAGCGTAAGCGGCATCATCATCGAGCATTATGGCGATGTACTCTTTCAACTTGGCGAACGCGACAAAGCCGTAGAACAATGGAAGAAAGCAAAAAGTATGGGCGAAAACACCCCTCAAATTGACAAAAAAATAGCGACCCAACAACTTATCGAGCAATAATGAAATCTAAAATAGTATATATCATACATCATACATCATACATACTCTTGTGCATCGTGATAGTTTTGCTATCAGCCTGCCACCGACCACGCCAAAAAAATACTCCTACAATCGCCACCGACTCTCTTGTTGTCCAGAAAATAGATACACTAAACTCCACCAAAATAGACACTCTGGCCCAACTACCTGTCGAGCCTGAAGAAATCAAAGTGTTGGAGGAGGTGATTAATTTTGAGTATCTGACGGCCAACTCAAAAATCTCTTTCAAGAGCAAAGACCAAGATATAGACAATGCCAACGTCAATATCCGCATGAAAAAAGATAGCATACTTTGGTTTTCGGTAGTAGTGGGGCCTATCGAAGTGGCAAGAGGCATCATGACACAAGATTCTGTGCAGATTGTGGACCGATACAACAAAGCCTACTATCAGTTCGATTATGCAGCGTTGAGTCGCCAATTTAATTTCAATTTAAATTTTAGTATGATTCAGTCTATTTTGGTAGGCAATATGCCAATCCCAAGAAGTACAGACCAGCGGTTTCGCCGCGATAGAGACTATTTCCTCCTTCGCCAAGAAGAGGGAAGAGTCAAAATCGAAAATTATATTGGGCAGCAAAACCGACGATTGAAAAAATTACTCCTGACCGAACAACCCACCAAAAACTCTCTGACCCTCGATTATGATGATTTTACACAACTCAACAGCTACTTGTTTCCTTATACAAGCCTGATTGAATTGGACTACCAATCGCCCAAGGACCAGCAGCGTTATCAGACCGTTTTTCGTATCAAACATCAAAAAGTAAAATTGAGCGAAACGCCCCTTAGTTTTCCATTTAGTATCCCACCCCGATACACCAAAAACAAATAATTTCTTTTGATTTCGATGAATTACAGATTTTTATACAAAAAGGTATTCTTTAGTCTGTGTTTTTGGCTATGCTTCTTTTTGCTTGGCTCTGCATTATGGGCACAAAAAAGTCGCCAACAACTCGAAAAAGAGAAAAAAGAAAACCTACAACGCTTACAGGAATTACAGGTTATACTCAAACAAACTTCCAGTCAAAAACAAGTCAGCTTGGGGCAACTCAATGCCATAAAGCAGCAGATAAAAGCTCAAAATAAAAAAATTGAACTCATCAATGATGATTTGAGATTGATGGATACCGAACTTACTGAACTCCAAAAAGCCAAAACAGTACTCGATAAGGATTTAGCCAAACTACGAGCAGAGTATAGCAAGATGATTTATAATTCTGCCAAACGCAACTATAGCCTCAATGAACTGACCTTCCTATTTTCTGCACCAAGTTTCAATCAGTTGGTTATTCGCTACAAATACCTCAAGCAATATACTGATGCTCGAAAAAAACAGGTTAGTGAAATGAAAAAAGTGCAGTCATTGATGATTGCCAAGACCAACAGTATCGCCAACAAAAAGAAAGACCAGCAAGCAGCACTCGAAGCAAAATTGGCCGAAGGCAAAAACCTTGAGCAACTCCGTACCAAACAAGACAAAGTAGTACAAGAATTGAGCGGACGGGAAAGTGAAATCAAAGCCGAACTGGCTGAAGTGAGGAAAGCCAATAAGCAACTCGAAAACGCACTGACACGCATCATAGAGCGCGAGATAGAAGAACGTCGTGAGCGCGCCCGCATTGCTGCCCGCGAAAAAGCAGCCCGCGAAAAGGCCGAAAGAGAAAAAGCCGAACGCGAGGCCAAAGCCCGAATCGAAGAAAAACCAAGAGAGGCTGAAGAAATAGCCAAAAATATCCCAGAAGCTAAAAAAGAAACCAAATCAGAGCCTACGCCTATTGTCCCAGAATTAAATGCCGACGGCCTCGACCGCGAAGAGGTAGAACTTGCCTCGACTTTTGCAGCATCACGTGGCAAACTCTCTTGGCCCGTACCCGGATTTATTTCTGACGGTTTTGGAACTAAAGAAGTTTTCAAAAATGTCTATCAAGAAAACCAAGGTGTCGATATCCAAACCACTGCTGGTGCTGCCGTAAGAGCCGTCTATGACGGGGTCGTCATGGACGTAAGCAACGAGCCTACCGTCATGAAAAATTTTATCTTCGTCCAACATGGCGATTTTTATACTGTCTATGCCAAACTCAAAAGCGTACAAGTAAAAATAGGCCAAAAAGTAAAAGCCCGCGATGTACTGGGGGTAGTAGCTACCAACAAAGACGGTATATCAGAAGTAAATTTTCAAATATGGCGCAATACCAACAAACTCAATCCCGAAATTTGGCTCAAACCTCGTTAATATTCCAGTATTATGTCCACTCAACTTACTTCAGTCGAAGCCAAGCGTATCACTACACATATCATTCAAGAAATGAAGAACAGGGGGGAAAAAATCTCTGCTCTTACCGCTTACGATTACTCCATGGCACGTATCGTAGATGCGGCAGGTATAGACATGATTTTGGTGGGCGATTCGGCCTCCAATGTCATCGCTGGCCATGAAACCACCCTGCCTATTACGCTCGACCAAATGATCTACCATGCCCAAGCCGTAGTAAGGGCGGTTAAGCGTGCTTTTGTAGTAGTGGACTTGCCTTTTGGCTCTTATCAAGGCAACTCTCGCGCTGCATTGGATTCGGCCATTCGGATTATGAAAGAATCAGGCGCACATGCCGTCAAACTCGAAGGAGGCATCGAAATCAAAGAGTCAATCGTTCGTATTTTGAGTGCCGGTGTCCCTGTGATGGGGCATTTGGGGCTAACGCCTCAGTCTATTTATAAATTTGGCACCTACACAGTACGTGCCAAAGAAGAAGCCGAAGCCGCCAAACTCCTACAAGATGCCCAAATGCTCGAAGAAATCGGCTGTATGGGCATGGTACTCGAAAAAATCCCCTCGGCTCTGACCCAGAAAGTATCTCAACAAGTGCGTATCCCTACCATAGGTATCGGTGCTGGCCCTCATGCCGACGGCCAAATCTTAGTTTTGCACGATTTGCTGGGCATCACCAAAGACTTCAAACCACGGTTTTTGCGTCGCTATGCCGATTTACATGGGGTGATGAGTGAGGCTATTTCATCTTATGTCAGAGATGTCAAAACCAATGATTTCCCCAATGAAAAAGAGTCGTATTAACTTGTCCATGTTATGCCAAAACCCTTTCATGTCATCTACGAAGACAATCACCTGATCATTGTCAATAAACCCAGCGGTATGCTCGTACAAGGCGATGCTACAGGCGATACTCCGCTTTTAGACCACGTAAAAGACTACATCAAAGAAAAGTACAATAAACCCGGAGAAGTTTTTTTGGGGACTGTGCATCGTATTGACCGACCGGTAAGCGGTATTGTGGTTTTTGCTCGTACCTCCAAAGCCCTCGAACGTATGACCGAGCTTTTTAGAAAGCGCGAAGTCCAAAAGACATACTGGGCGGTGGTCAGAAAACACCCTCCCAAAAAACAAGACAAATTGGTGAGTTGGCTGCTCAAAGACGAAACCAAAAATATCGTAACAGCTTACGACTATCCTGCCCCCAACACCCAAAAAGCTGAACTCACTTATCGTGTACTGGGCGAAATCAACAAGTATTTTTTGCTCGAAATAACCCCACTGACAGGCCGACCGCATCAAATCAGGGTACAATTAGCTCAAATAGGTAGCCCCATCAGAGGCGACATCAAATACGGCTTTGCCAAACCCAACGCCAACGCCGGCATCAACCTGCACGCTCGTAGGTTATATTTTGTACACCCTATCAAAAAAGAACCTATTTTATGTCGTGCTGCTCTACCCAACGACCCTTTTTGGGAAGAATTTTTAGGACTCGATAGCGAAGAAATTGGTCCCGAACATCTATCGTTTTTACATGAGTAGCCCAACATCATACCTCACTTAATCACACATTATTACATGGGTTGGATCAGCAAACTCAAAAACCGATGGGGACTTACAAGTACTTGGCAACTACTCGTTATCCTAGTGGTATTTGCGTGTACAGGCTTTACCGTCATGTACACAAAGAGAGGATTGGTGAAGTGGCTCGAAATCGAAAGCACTGGGGTTAGTTGGCTATTCAACTTACTGATAATCTTACCTTTATATCAGCTCATTTTGCTTATCTATGGAGCTATTTTTGGCCAATTTCACTTTTTTTGGAACTTTGAAAAAAAAATGTTTAATCGTCTAATGAACATTTTTTCTCGAAAATCATCATAGTTCAAAAGGCTCTACGTTCTTTTCGACCGTCGAAACGTCGGTCCACAGTTGATGAAACATTTGCTCTACCGTATTGATAATCCCTTGTAAGGCCCCAAAAACGATACATAGCGGCAAAATAATAGGCAAAAAGATAAGCCATTGAATAGCCAAATATAGGTTAGGCTTTTTCATTAGAAGGTTATTGTTTAATAAGGTACAATAGTTGAAAAAAATATCCCTAAGTGCACTCAAAAATAGTCTTCTCAAACACCGTGCCAAAAATTCGTTATGGGGTAATTACTTCTAAAACAAATCTAATAAATATTTCTTAATTTCACATTAAAGTCAAATTAAATATCTTTTTAATTATATCGAAACAAAACTTTCAGCGATTTGTTTTCGATTTTTCAAAATTTTAGAAATTTACCTACACCACAAACATTTTGGGTACATTATTTTGTTATCCTAATGAGAAACTCGCCCCCTTATGCAAGATATCATTCGTTTGTTGCCTGATGCAATCGCCAACCAAATCGCAGCTGGCGAGGTGGTGCAAAGACCTGCGTCGGTAGTCAAAGAATTGCTCGAGAACTCGATAGATGCCCAAGCTCGTAGTATCCAAGTCATCATTCGCGATGCCGGTCGTACATTGATACAAATCATTGACGACGGCGTAGGAATGTCAGAAACCGACGCTCGCTTGAGTTTTGAACGACACGCTACCTCCAAAATACGTACCGCCGACGATTTGTTCAAGATTCTTACAATGGGTTTTCGAGGGGAGGCATTGGCTTCAATCGCGGCCGTAGCCCAAGTAGAAATGCGGACTCGCCGCCCCACCGACGAAGTAGGTACACTGCTGCGCATCGAAGGCTCCGATCTCAAGTCGCAAGAGTCGGTGGCTTGTTTGCCCGGTACTAATATTTTGGTCAAGAATTTGTTTTTTAATGTCCCCGCCCGGCGCAACTTCCTCAAGACCAATTCGGTAGAGATGCGCCATATTCTCGATGAGTTTCAGCGAGTGGCATTGGCACACCCTGAAGTAGCTTTTTCGCTTTATCACAATGACACCGAGATTTATAACCTCTACACCGGAAAACTCAGCCGTCGGATAGTAGATATGTTTGGCAAAAACTACCGAGAGCAATTGATTGCCTGCCAAGAAGAAACGCCTTATGTAACCGTAAAAGGCTATGTAGGCAAACCTGAGTTTGCCCGTAAAGGGCGTGGAGAGCAGTTCTTTTTTGTCAATCAGCGATTTGTCAAGCATAGCTACTTGCATCATGCCGTCATTGCTGCTTATGAGGGTACTATTTCTGATGGTACTCAGCCATTTTATGTCCTTTCTCTTGAGATTGACCCCTCGCATATAGATATCAACATTCACCCCACCAAAACAGAGATTAAATTTGACGACGAGCGGTCGGTGTATGCCTTACTGATGGCGGCTGTACGCAAAGCTATTAGTGTCAATCATCTATCTCAATCTATTGATTTTGAGTCGAATGTCAATTTCTTAGCCCCTTTTTCAGAACCTCGAACTGCGAGTTCCCCTTTTTCACCACCGCAGCCTGTTAGTTCTTCTACCTCCTCTATTACCCCCCGCGACAACGCCAATTTAGCACACTGGGAGCAGCTATTTGAAGGGTTGAAAAATACTGACACTACCCCTTCTCTCTCTCAACTTGACTTGCCGTATTCGCCTAATACTATGTCATCAATACCTACTTTTAGCAGTCAAGTCGGCCAAATCACTCCTCACGAAGACGAGGTACTACAAAACCGACGACTGGCGGTGCAGATTCAGAATCGGTACATAGTGTCGTCGGTCAAGTCGGGCATGATGCTCATAGACCAACGAGCAGCTTATGAGCGTATTCTTTTCGATCGGTATATGGGGCAGTTGGAGAATCCGGCGGCAGTTTCGCAGCAGTTGTTGTTTCCAGTTACGGTACGTTTATCGTTGGCAGATATGCCACTCCTCTCCGAAATGCGCGACACTATCTCCGCTTTAGGTTTTGATTTTGACGAGCTAGGTCCTGATACAATCGTTGTACGGGCAATGCCGACAGGCTTTTCTGCCGAAGAAGTAACACAAGTTTTTGAGGAAATGACCGAACAGATACGGCTAAACTACACTGATTTAAAGCTAAAGCGTGCCGAAACTACTGCCAA
>JBKBKL010000148.1:0-10106 GCA_046294665.1 Runella sp. | reverse complement strand
GCTACCGCGAATATTTTGATTTTGCCGACCATACCGTCGTACTTTCTGAATTGGGGGTGGAGGAGCATCTCTTTGGGGCGGGCTTCAAAATCAGTGAATCGCACGCCCGATTTCTACCGCTTTCGTTTCGGGGAGGATTGCCTGTACACCCGTTTTTGGTCAAAATGTACTTGGCCATGCCTTTTACATGGTGGATATTGGGCAAACAGTTTTTAATCATCGGAGAGAAATAACATTCTATGCTGCCTATCACGGTTTTTTATTTCAAATTGATACTTACGGTATTTTCGTCGGCTCTTGTTTGGTGGGGAGCGCAAGCCGATACTTTTTGGCAAAAAATCCAACGCAAAGGTCAGTCTGACCTCATTGTATTGCTGGGGTTGTTGTTGCTAAGATTTGTCCCCTTTTTGTTAGTATATCTCATTTTAAATCAAACCCCACGCGGCGATGTCCCCTTTTTTTGGGGCAAAGCTACCGTAGCCTACCGTGGTATGTGGGTATATCGGGATTTTGTATCTTTTCATGCACCGCTCTTTGGATATATCATCATGCTCCCCTTGTGGCTTTGGTATAGTTCAAAGGCCATTGTATTGCTGATGGTGCTGATAGAGGCGTGTATCGTCTGGGGGACATACCGTACTTATCATCGGATTTATAGCCACGCGCTCAGAAATGTGATTTTGTATCTGCTACTTTCGGCACCATTGGTCATGGTGCTGTTGGGAGGACAAGAAGACGTGTGGCTATGGGGAGTAGCGGTACTGATGTTGTATTATTTTAAACGTACCAAAGACGATGGTTTCGGACTTGGAATGCGCTTTTCGGTAGGACTACTGGCTATCAAGGCTACTTTCGGGTTTTGGCTTTTTCCACTTTGGCTTTTGCTCAAAAAACGCTGGTCTTTTATGATGGCTTTGGTACTGGTTGGGGCGGTTTCGGTGAGTGTTTTGTATTATTTTATTGGTTTAGATTTTTTGATGCCTCTCCAAATGACCACCAACCTGCTGACTCCCAATCTCTTTACGATTGCTCGCCCGCTGATTACGGCTATTTTGGGTCATGCGCCAGTATTGCCTCCTTTTAGCTGGGTAGGGTTGGTATTCACGCTATCGTCTGCGATGTGGGTGGCGTATCGGGCGCAGCGTTTATCACTGACTCGTAGTTTACCATTAGCTTTTTTGGCCACGTACATTGCCATGACCTTCTTCCAGTTGAGTTCGCCGGGTTATTATGCGTTTACCTATTTATTGCCGTTGGTCATGGAACTGGTCAATTGGCGAAGCCGTCGAGAAGTTGCTATTTTATTGATTTTCAATTTACTGTTGGTGGTGCAGCCGTTTTTGTTTACGTATCTCAACAGCCCCACCTACGATGATCCCACCGTACTTTTACAACCTCTCTACCTACTCGAATACACCCTCCAAGTACTTAATGTGGCCTGTTATGGGGGGTATTTTCTAAAAATTCTCCAAAAAACCTATTGATTCTGTTACATGACCGTCGTTGTAGCTAAAGCGTTTTTGTCGTTTTTTTGTTGCTTACTGCTTTTGGTTTGGGCAAAATATAGAACACAAATAGTATATTGGTTACAAACTCAATCTTTTGACAAAATAGCATGGACTGCTTGGGGATCAACGCGCTTACTTCCTTTTGTGATAATTTATATTATTTTGGGCTTAACTCCCTTTTCTGATATAAACGGTTTTTTCAATCAAGCCCGCGCTGCTTACCAGCTCAAATTGGTTTATAGGGATTTTGGGTGTATGTATTCGCCTTTCTTTCCATATTTGAATGCGCTTGCTTTGGCGTTTTGGTTTGATAAAAAGGCTATTGTACTGCTGATGATTCTGATAGAAGGGGTGGCTCTTTGGGCTACCTTTCGTTTTTATCGTAAAAGTTTATCCGAGTCTGAATTGCTCTATCGAGGCATAGCCTATTTGCTGATGCCGGGGGCATTGGTATTTTGTGTACTGGGCGGGCAAGAAGATGTATGGCTGTGGCTGGCAGTCTTGTTGGCCTATTTTATCTGGCAGCGTTTTGGAAGGGTTGAGTGGTTTGGGCAAGGTTTGGCCGTGGGATTTATGTTTACAAAAGCAGTTTTTATTTTGATGGGCCCCGCTTTTTTGTTGTTAGTCCCACAGCCTCGTCGCTGGGTTTTAGCAGCCATTTTAGTCGGGATTCCATGCGTGGCGGTACTGCATTACTACACCGAATGGGCATGGATAGAGCAACCCCTCCATGAAGCCGCTACGCTTCGTGCGCCCAATTTGATGTCGGTCATTTCGCCGCTCACTTTCAATCTACTTGGAGCGGGTCATAAAGTGTGGAATTGGGCTGGACTACTTCTGACTACTGTACTGGGTAGCTGGCTGGCGTATCGGCTTCGGTACTTACCTTTCACTACCGCCTTTTCGGCGGTTTTTGTCGTCCTTTATGCTACTATGATGCTCCTCCAGCAAAGTGCTTATGCCAATTACCTCTTTATTTTTTTGATGCCGATTGTTTTTCGGTGGATCAATTTTTCCAATTTTAAAGAAATATTTTGGCTGTTAGTTTATAACTTTCTATCGGTGGTTCACCCTTCGCTTTGGTGGCGACTGGAGCGGCCTTATTATCTTAGCCTTCAGGATATTGCTGCAAAGCCTATTTTTATTGTGGATTATTTGATGCAATGTGGCATCGTCGTTTGTACTTTTTATTGTATTAAATTGGTGATATTTAAGTCATTGGAGCTAACCAAGCAACAAAAGTTTTAAGTGCCAAGCATAAAAAAAGCCAACTCCTAAGAGTTGGCTTTCCTAAAAAATATCGTCAAAACAAAACGTCTTACCAACGCTTTTTGTACTCACCACCACCACGATTGTTGTCGCGGGGGCGTTCTTCGCGTGGACGCGCCTCGTTTACTACTAAGTTTCTTCCTTTAAATTCAAGGTCATTCAGTTGGCTAATCGCTTGATTGCCTTCTGAGTCGTTGGGCATTTCTACAAAAGCAAAGCCTCTGCTGCGACCTGTGTCGCGGTCGGTTACGATACGAGCAGAGCTTACCTCTCCGTACTGTTCAAAAAGTTCACGCAGATCGTCATCTGACGCTCTGAAAGGGACATTGGCAACGTAAATGTTCATTGTGATTTAATCTGTAAAACGTTTGACTTGCTACGACGGCTTTCGGTTTAACCTCTGCCCGGCAAATCACAATGTGAAGTAATACAAGGTCGAGAAAAACGGAGAAACTACCAATAGCAGAGCAAAAGTAGAAATTAATTTTCTGATTTCTAACATTTTATTATATAATTTTTATGAAGTTTTTTTTGATACGCAACTCTTCGGCTTTTTTCTTCGTAAATACAATGTGTGAGGCTACTATCCCCTCAATTTTATGAGGGCGGGCCTTGGGGGTATTTTACCCTTTGAGATTTGAGGAACGCAGTTGTGGGAGTCGAGGTTAGCAGTTGCTGTCCTCGACTTTTTTTTTGAATATTGTGTCTTCATTTTATCTAAAATACAAAACCCATGAAACACTTTTTGATTCTAACTGCCGCCTTCTTTCTGTCAGTAGGTAGCCTTTGGGCACAGCCTAAGCCACGGGAGTGGAAAACGGCCACTTCGGGGGGATACTCCTACCGCTATGTAACCAACGACCCCATTCAAGCGCGTTTTTATACACTTCCCAATGGCCTGACGGTCATCTTGAGTGTCAATAAACGTGCGCCCCGTGTCTATGCCATGATGACCACTCGCGCCGGTGCTGTCAATGACCCTCGTACCAATACAGGCTTGGCGCATTACTTGGAGCATTTGATGTTTAAGGGCACGACCAATTTTGGTACTACAGATTATACAAAAGAAAAAGTATTGCTGACCCAAATCGAAGACTTGTATGACAAATACGGTCAAACTACCGACTCATCGGCGCGGGCGGCGATTTATCGCGACATAGACCGTATCTCGAACGATGCCGCCAAGATTGCTATTGCTAACGAATACGACAAACTTATGTCGGCCATGGGGTCGCAGGGGACGAATGCCTTCACCAGTTATGAATATACCTCATACATCGAGGATATTCCCTCCAACGCCATAGACCGCTACCTCACCGTACAGGCCGACCGCTTCCAAAACCCTGTGTTTCGGATTTTTCATACCGAACTCGAAACAGTGTATGAAGAAAAAAATATTTCTGTGGACAATGACCCCCGCAAGGCCAACGAAGCCTTGATGAGTGCCTTATTTGAAAAATACCATATCAATAAATCAGTCTTGGGCGATCAAGAACACCTCAAAAACCCCAATATCCGAACCATTCGGAAGTTTTATGATACCTACTATGTACCCAACAACATGGCCTTGATTTTGGTAGGCGACCTCAACCCCGACGAGGTCATGCCCAAAATCCAAAAAGCCTTTGCGTGGATGCAAACTAAACCTGTAACAGACTATCAGCCCGACCCCGAAAAAGAAATCAAATCACCGATTGTACGTGAAGTAGTAGGCCCCACACCCGACAATATCCTGCTGGGTTTTAGGCTACCCGGTCTGCGCGATACCCGTGCTACACTTATTTCGACCATTGCCGATGAAATCCTCTCCAACAGTGCGGCGGGTTTGCTGGATTTGAACCTCAACAAAAAACAAAAAGTACAAGGTAGCTTTTCGAGCATTACACGTACTCGCGACTACTCGGTATGGCAAATGGGTGGTACCCCCAAAGCGGGGCAGTCGCTCGACGAGGTGCGGGATTTGATTTTGGGGGAAGTTGAAAAATTAAAAAAGGGGGAGTTTGATGAAAAAATCCTCACGGCTATCGTCAATAATGCTAAACTGAGTCAAATACGTCAGTTTGAAGGAAATCAAGGACGGGTGTTTGGGTTGATGCAGGCGTTTTCGCTCAATAAAGGCGAAGCATGGCTCAATGCTTCCAATCGCCTCGACGACCTCGCCAAAATCACCAAAGCTGATGTGGTAGGCTTTGCCAATCAATGGCTTGGACAAAACTACGCTATCGTCTATAAGCGAAAAGGAGAAGACAAAAATGTCAAAAAAGTACAAAAACCGCCGATTACGCCCGTATCGCTCAATCGTGATGCCCAGTCGGAGTTTCTAAAAAAGGTCAATGCAACGCCCATGACCGAAACGAAGCCTGTATTTTTGGATTTTAAGAAAGACCTCAAAATCACTACGGCTGGCCCCAACGAACTGATTTATCTCAAAAACACCGAAAATGCACTTTTCTCGCTTACTTATCGCTTCGATATGGGGACATGGCACAACAAACTCCTGCCCATCGCTTTTCAATATTTGCAGTTTTTGGGTACTGACAAATACTCCGCAGAGGAGTTGAGTAAGGAGTTTTATGCGTTGGCTTGTAATTATAATGCTTTTGCGGGCAACGAAAATACATCGGTAATGCTCAGTGGACTTCAAGAAAATTTTGGGAAAGCCGCTGCTTTGCTCGAACACGCCATGCGCCGCTGCCAGCCCGATGAGCAAGCCCTCGAAATGCTCAAAGCACGGATACTCAAACAGCGCAATGATGCCAAACTCAACAAACAAAACATCATGGCGGGACTACGAAGCTACGCCATGTACGGGACGCAAAACCCTTTCAACAACGTCCTGACCACCGACCAAATCAAAGCCCTTACTGCCCAAGAATTGGTGGATTTGTTGCATGGATTGTTTGATTATCCCCACAAAATCTTGTACTATGGCCCAGCAGAATTGGCAGCTTTCAAAGTGGATATGCTGAAACAACACCCTCCTAAAGCGGGTGCAATGAAAGCGTTGCCGGTAGCAAAAATGTTTACCAAACAGCCTACCGAAAAAAACCAAGTATTGTTTGCCCACTATGAAATGGTACAGGCTGACATCAGTTGGATTCGCAATACTGAATTGTACAATCCTGCCCTTACGCCTACGGTTACGATGTTCAATGAATATTTTGGGGGCAACATGAGTTCGGTCGTTTTCCAGTCGCTGCGCGAAGCCAAAGCACTTGCGTATTCGACGGGAGCCAACTACATGACACCGCCCAAAAAAGGCGACAAATATACCCTCATGGGATTCATCGGTACGCAAGCCGACAAACTCAACGATGCCCTCGTAGGCATGAACGAACTTTTGGACGAACTACCCCAAGCGCAAAATATGTTTGATTTGGCCAAGAAGAGTCTTAAGAAAAGCATCGAAACGGAGCGTATTTTGGGTGAAAATGTCATCTACAATTACCTTTCGGCCAAAGACCGTGGCGTAGAAACCGACCAACGTAAAGCCGTCTATGAGGCTGCCGAAGGTTTTACGTTTGAAGATGTAAAACGCTTCCATGCCCAAAACCTTTCGGGTAAGCCATACACCTACTGTGTAGTGGCCTCCGAAAAGAAAATCAACAAAGACGATTTGAAAAAATACGGCGAAGTGAAGCAACTATCATTAGAGGAGATTTTTGGTTATTGACTGATGTTATGCTTCTCCGAAGCTAAAGGTGGAATACCTTTGAGTGCTACGAAAATTGCGCTTCTCCGAAACTTCGGAGAAGCGCAATTTTTGTAAGGTAAATCTCTGATAGCGCGAGGCTCTGCCTCGTGATTATTACCACAAGGCTCTGATAGCGCGAGGCTCTGCCTCGTGATTATTACCACAAGGCTTCAAGCCGTTTTTGAAGATGTTTAGCACCTACGGTGCAGCGTAGCCAGAAATATTTTCCGATTCTACCGATATATAACCCCTTATGGGGTAAGCTATTGTGATAGCGCGAGGCTCTGCCTCGTGATTATTACCACAAGGCTTCAAGCCGTTCCCAAAGGGGGATTGCCTTAACAACAAAGAGTAAGGTTTGATTCCTCAAGTTATTTTTGGTGGTAGAGGGTCAGCCCTGCGATGGGCGTTTCCATGATGATACCTACCGTCAGTCCCAGTTCGCCTGCCGCTCTACGTAAAATGTCGCTGTAATAAAACGCCACCGAACCTGTGAAATGTACTTTTAGGTCTTTGGATTGGGCAAATTTGCAAACGTACTTTTGGAGAAAAAGTGTAAAGGCATCAAAGACCAATCGGTAAGCAAAAGGATGGCTGCGGTGGTCGAACAAAAACTTGGAAAAACCTGCAAAATAGCGGTTGGGAAAAGGTTTTTTATAAGCATTTTCTAAGACTACCTCACGGGTAAGTGCGTAGCGTTTTCCAAATTTTTCGGCCAAATCTTCGGGCATTTCTTTATGTAAAAAACTCACGACCAGCGTTTTGCCAAGATAGCCTCCGCTGCCTTCATCACCAAGCCAAAAACCCAAGGAGGGGATTTTATCGGCGATTTGACGACCGTCGTAGAGGCAGTTGTTGGAGCCAGTGCCCAGGATACACGCAATGCCCGGCTCACGCCCACATAGCCCTCGTGCTGCTCCAAGCATATCGCTTTCGACCTCTATCGGTGAAGCCGAAGGAAACACTGCTTGCAACCCACGCCGAACAATCGCGCAGGGTTCTTCGCCTGCACAGCCTGTCCCATAAAAATAGATTTCGGTTACGTTTTCAGTAACATGGGGCTTTAGATGTTGGGTAAGTTCGGTAGCGATGCTTTCCGAATCTTGATAATATGGACTCAAGCCTATTGTTTTGGCTTGATGTATGCTTCCGTCGGTGGCTATGATACGCCAGTCGGTTTTGGTAGCACCACTATCGGCAATCAGTTTCATCAGCGAAAAATTTGGTGTCAAAGATACCTGTTCAGCGCAACAATATTTTGCGAATTTGCTGCATCTGCTTGCGCGAAAATAAAAATAAAGCCAAAGTTTTTAAGATTCCTGCGATAGGATATATACCCATCTGAAAATTTTGAAGCTGTGTCAGTAAGTTTTGGCGGAGCAGTTTTTGTCGGCTTTTTTCAGAAATGCTATTGTCATCAACTTGATAATGAAGTAGATACAGCGGTAAATTGGCCATTGGGAAGTACCTTGCCAATGAGTAGTAAAAAGCATAATCTTCGCCTATTTGTAGTTGGGGGTCATAATTGACTTTTTGTAGCACTTTGACCCTAAACATGACAGCAGGATGCACGAAAGGACAATACAGAGGCAAATATTTTTGAATAGTAGTGGGGTCGGTGGGGAGTCGCAATTTCATAATTTCTTCTCCTTTTTGATTTTGATAAACAACCCAACTTCCCACTAAGCCTATTTCTGGGGCATTTTCCAAAAAATGATGTTGTATTTCAAAACGTTTTTCATGGCAAGTATCACCACAATCCAAACGCCCTATGTAGCGATACCCACGTGCTTGTATCCAACGACAACCCTCATTCAAAACAGTACCTAAACCTTGATTTTGAGCAAAATAAAAGAAAAAAATTTGTCCTTTGAAACGAGCAAAACTTTTGATGGTTTCCTCATCAAGAGGCGTACGGCTGCCGTCGTCTATGATCAAGACATCAACTTTTTCGTCAGGGCCTATACTGGCGATGCTTTTTGTAAGGGTATCGGGCTGGTTGAAGTGTGGAATAAGAACACATACAGCGTTTTGGAGCATAAAATTTTCAAGTAGGATTTATCTCATCAGCATCAAATTGCCTCGGTAGATATGCTCATCAGAACTGGTACGGAGTACAAAAGCATAGCTGCCTTCGGGGAGAGGTTGGCCTTGGTAGGTGCCGTCGAATTTTTGAATTTGCAATCGGTCAGCATGAAAAACAGGAATCCCCCAGCGGTCAAAAATCACTAACTGCGCCTCTGGATATGCTTCCAGCCCCTTGATTTCCCAAGTATCGTTGATGCCGTCGCCATTGGGTGTAAAAACGTCGGGGATATAAATGCCTTGCAATACAAAAATCGTGATAGAGTCAGTAACTGTACAGCCATTGGCATCTACGGCGCGCAAATGATACGTAGTAGTTTGTTCGGGAAGTGCTGTTGGTGTTGCCATTTGTGGATCAGAAAGAGCAGTGGCAGGAGTCCACTGGTAGCGATAATTACCGCCCAAATCACCGTTGAGTTGGACTGTTTTACCTAACATGATTTTTTTGTTTTCGCCCAATTCTAAAATAGGTACATCAACAACGATGGCCATACGTCGAGCTGTGCCACTCATACAAGGATTGGCTCCCTGTATGGTGTAAGTGATTACGTGCTGACCTACACTGGCTACTTGAGGGTCAAAAATACTATTACTAACGCCTTTTCCAGAAAAAATACCTCCTGCGGGATTGCCCTTCAAAGATATTGGAGGGGCATTGGTTCCACAAAACAGAGGAATCGAGTCGAGCGTTACACGGATGGACGGTATTTCGCTTACTTCAAATGCGGCTGAAGTATTTTGACAACGGTTAGAATCCGTTACGGCAACAGTAAAATTTCCTACCTCACGAGTTTCATATATCTTTTGTGTAGCTCCCGATAAGGCTTGTCCGTTGCGATACCATTGGTAGGTTTGGGAGGTGGTGCTATTGGCGGTGAGTACTAAGCTGCTATTTTGACAGATTTGTTGGCTGGGGGCTGTAATTTGTACTACTGGAGCAGATACTTGCCGCACTTCAAAAGGGTCTGAAAGCGTAGAGCAGGTGTTAGGGGAAGTGATACGAACCTTGTAACTTCCCGCTTCGTTTACTGTGAGATTGGGTTGGTTTGCATTGGCAATAGGCTGCCCATTTTTGAGCCATTCATAATTGGCACCAGTAGTGAGGGTAGCAGAAAGTAAAAGGCGTTGGCCGGGACACATTGTACGAGCATCTGCTGTAATTTTGGCTGTTGGGGGTGTGTTGGTTACGACGGTGAGCGCATTAGAAATACCTACACAGCCACGGGGATCGGTAACTTTTACAATATAAATGCCTGACACTGATGCCTCAAAAATGGCTGCGGAAGCATTCTCGATTTCTTTATTTTCATGCAGCCACTGGAATTTTGGATTGGAAGTGGTAGTACTTGCCAACAGCCTAACTGTCCCTCCTTGGCATAGTGTACCAGTGGGAGCAGTGGAGGTAATATTTACGGTAGGGTTGGCTACGAAAAATACATTGACCACCTCCGAAGCTACCGTAGGAGGACAGGTAGAAGCAAAGGTTGCAGAGCCACTGTAAGTTCCTCCTTGACGATTGGCTACTACCAAAAAAGAATCCTTTTTGCCTG
>JBKBKL010000147.1:0-10155 GCA_046294665.1 Runella sp. | reverse complement strand
AGGCCGCGATAGCTACGATGTCTGGGGGCGAACGGCCCACGAAAGTATCTTCAACGTAAAAGACGGTCAATACCGCTGCCCCAATTCGCAGCAGGGCTACACAGGGTTCAGTACTTGGACAAGAGGCTTGGCTTGGGCTATGTGCGGTTTTGCCGAACAACTCGAAGCCCTCGATTCGTTCTCCGATGAGGCATTGATTGCTTTGGGAGTTCACCGCGATACCCTCGAAAGTATGATGCTCAAAGCCGCTCGTGCCACTTGCGATTTTTATATAGCTCATACCCCTACCGACGGGATTCCTTATTGGGATACAGGCGCGCCTAAACTCCACCATCTTGGCGACTATCTCTCCCGCCCCGCGGAGCCGTTCAATGACTTCGAGCCGGTGGACAGTTCGGCAGCGGCCATTGCTGCACAAGGACTGCTGCGATTGGGAAAATACCTCAACGCTGACGGAGAAAAATATTGGCAAGCTGGTCTGACGGTCTTGCGTACGCTACTTCAAGAACCCTACCTAAGTACTGACCCACAACATCAGGGGCTGTTGCTTCATTCGATTTATCACCGACCCAATGGCTGGGATCATGTACCCGAAGGTAGCAAAATCCCCTACGGAGAGTCGAGTATGTGGGGCGATTATCACCTGCGCGAAGTAGCATTGTATGTGCAGCGGATCCTCAACAACGAACCTTATTACACTTTTTTTAGCCATCTGCTATGAGTACCAAATACAAACCCAAATATACCCGAATAGCACAACTCAAAACAGCGTCAGATTTACAAAAATACCTCGACGATAGCGGCGTAGCCTTGCCTTTTGACGCTGTATTACTGCCACCTGCCGAACGTCCGTTTGGACAAAAAATCTATCTCAAATCAGGTAAAACCATCGGCAATCGGCTCTGTATTTTGCCTATGGAAGGCTGGGACGGTACGCTCGACGGCAAACCTTCAGCATTGACCAAAAACCGTTGGGAGAAATTTGCCGTCAGCGGTGCCAAACTTCTTTTTGGCTGTGAGGCAATAGCCGTATGCCATGAAGGCAAAGCCAACCCCAACCAACTGGTGATGAATCATGACAATTTTGAAGACTTTGTCCAACTTCGAGCATTGATTTTGCAAAAACACAAAGAACGCTACGGTACAACCGACGACCTCGTGATAGGGCTACAACTCACACACTCGGGGCGTTTTTGTAAACCCAACGACCACAAAAAATTTGAGCCTAAAATCCTTTACAGTCACCCTTTTCTCAATCATAAGTTTGGCATGAGTGCTGACTATCCGGTGCTGACCGATGAGGAAATTGACCAAATCATTGAATACTACATCGAAGCGGCGGTTTTGGCACAAAAGGCGGGCTATGACTTTGTGGACATCAAACATTGCCACGGCTACTTGGGTCATGAGTTTTTGAGTGCTGTAAATAGGCCCGGCAAATACGGTGGGAGTTTTGAAAATCGTACACGTTATTTTCGCAATATCGTATCGGGTATCAAAGCCGCTGCCCCGGGATTGGAATTGGGCGTTCGGTTGAGTGCTTTCGATTTTTTGCCTTTCAAAAAAGGTACAAATGACCTTGGCGAGCCTGAAAAAGCCGACCTCTATCCCTATGCTTTTGGGGCTAAACCCAATGGCTTAGAAATAGACTTGACCGAAGCCAAAGCCTTTTTGCAGTTGGCGCAGAAGTTGGGTGTTCAACTGGTGTGCATCACAGGGGGGAGTCCCTATTACAATCCTCATCTGATGCGGCCTGCGCTTTTCCCCCCTTCCGATGGCTACCAGCCCCCCGAAGAACCGCTGGCAGGAGTCAAACGTCAGATAGAGGTAACGGCAGCATTGAAGGCGGCTTTTCCCGATTTAGTCATGATTGGGTCGGGGTATTCATATTTGCAGGAATGGCTGCCGCACGTGGCACAGTATGTGCTGCGTACAGGCATGGCCGATAGCGTAGGTTTTGGGCGCATGGTGCTGTCGTACCCCACCATGCCACAAGATATGCTACAAGGCAATACTTTGACCAGAAATCTCATTTGCCGTACCTTTTCTGACTGTACCACTGCCCCCCGCAACGGCCTCGTTTCGGGTTGCTATCCACTCGATACTGACTACAAAAAACGCCCCGAAGCAGAGGCACTGAAAGCTATAAAGGAGGGATTATGAAAATGAAAAAAGTTGCCTTCATCACGGGTGGTACGCGCGGCATCGGCTTAGGAATAGCTGAACACCTTGCCCAAAAAGGCTTTGATTTGGCTATCAATGGCCTACGAGAAGAAACTGCCGTAGCGGAAGTTTTGGCGCATTTGAGGGCGTTGGGCAGTGAAGTGTTGTATTGTCAAGGCGATATCGGCAGCCGCGAATCTCGCGATAGAATGTTACACAAAATCCAACAACATTTTGGGCAGCTCAACCTATTGGTCAATAACGCTGGCGTAGCTCCCAAAGAGCGGCAGGATATTTTGGAAGCCACCGAAGAGAGTTTTGATTTTGTACTCGATACCAACCTCAAAGGTACGTATTTCCTAACCCAAGCCGTAGCCAACTGGCAAATCGAACAAAAAAAACAAAATGCTGATTTTGAGGCTTCTATCATTACGATTTCGTCTATTTCGGCTACGGTGGCATCGGTCAATCGAGGCGAATATTGCGTAGCCAAAGCAGGGCTGGCCATGATGACCCAACTTTTTGCCGTTCGGTTGGGTGAATTTGGAATTCCGGTCTATGAAATTCGACCCGGAATCATCAAAACAGACATGACGGCGGGAGTTGCTGAAAAATACGACAAGCTCATCGCCAATGGACTCACCTTGCAGCCACGCTGGGGTTTTCCTGACGACATCGGCAAGGCCGTAGCAGCCATTGCATCAGGCAGTTTCCCTTATGCTACGGGTCAGGTATTTGTCATTGACGGTGGGCTGACACTGGCGAGATTGTAAAAGTACTGGGTAAAAAAAAGATAATTAGAAAACTAAACTCCCCTTTTGATATGACAAAATTGATTACTTCCCGCCGTCATTTTCTCAAAACGGCAGCTATAGCTACGGCTATTCCTACGATTATTCCGAGCAGTGCTTTTGGAGCCAACGACCGCCTGCGTATCGCCGTGCTGGGAGTCAATGGCCGTGGCAACGACCACATCGCAGGGTTTCAGAAACTCGAAAACGTGGAAGTAGCCACCCTCTGCGATGTGGACTTGGTCGTAGCCCAAAAAATAGCCAACAATTTTGAACAGAAATACAACAAAAAAGTAGCTATCCAGCAAGACTTGCGGCGGGTTTATGAAGACAAAGACATAGATGCCGTGAGCATCGCTACTCCCAACCATTGGCACGCATTGGCCACTATCTGGGCTTGTCAAGCAGGCAAAGATGTGTATGTCGAAAAACCTGCTTGTCATAATATTTTTGAAGGGAAAAAGCTCATAGAGGCCGCCAACAAGTACAATCGTATCGTACAGCACGGGGTACAGTTGCGGAGTTCGGTGGCAATTCAAGAGGCCGTCAAACACCTGCACGATGGCCTCATCGGCAATGTTTATATGGCACGAGCATTGATTTACAAATGGCGGCCCGATATTGGCAATCACCCTACTTCACCAGTACCGGAAGGTTTGGACTGGAATCTGTGGCAAGGGCCTGCACAAGAGCGTGCGTTTTCCAAAAACTATGTTCACTACAATTGGCACTGGTTTTGGGACTATGGCAATGGCGACATCGGCAACCAAGGTATCCACGAAACCGACTTAGCGATGTGGGGGCTTCAGGTAGGTCTGCCTGAAGAAATCACTTCGGCAGGAGGGAAGTTTTTGTGGAATGACTGCAAAGAAACCCCCGAAACGCTGAGTTCTACCTACATTTATCCAAAACAGAAAAAAATCATCGAAGTAGAAGTACGCCCGTGGATGACCAACAAAGAAGATGGCGTAGAAGTAGGCAATCTCTTTTATGGCGACAAAGGCTACATGGTCATCAATGGTTATACCGAGTACAAGACTTTTTTGGGGCGTGAGCGTACTCCCGGCCCAGCCCGACGCGAAGGCGGCGACCACTACAAAAACTTCATAGACGCTATACGCGCTCGTGACAAAAAACTACTTAATGGCCCTATCGAAACAGGGCATTTGTCGTCGTCGTTGGCGCATCTGGGCAATATTGCTTACCGATTAGGTCGGAAGTTAAACTTCGACCCGATGACCGAGAAGTTTGTCAATGACAAAGAAGCCAATGCCCTCCTTACGCGCAAATACCGCGCCCCGTTTGTTGTTCCAGAAAAAGTATAATTCATCTATCTTGCCCATCATTCATTATTCTAAACTCGTCACTCATCACTCTGAACTTTTCTCATGTCCTCTACCTCCAAAACTACCCTCCAACACCTGCTTCAAGTGCCTGTCATCGTGGCTGCTTTGGGCTATTTGGTTGATATGTACGATTTGTTTTTGTTTAGTGTGGTGCGTGTCAGTAGTCTGACCGAATTGGGTGTAGCCGCCGACCAAATCTTGCCGCAAGGTGTTTATATTCTCAACCTTCAGTTGGCGGGCTTGCTCATTGGTGGGGTATTTTGGGGTATTTTAGGGGATAAAAAAGGCCGTCTTTCGATTCTGTTTGGGTCTATTATTTTGTATTCGTTGGCCAACATCGCCAACGGATTTGTACAAACCGTGGAGCAGTACGCTTGGCTGCGTTTCATAGCGGGTATTGGACTGGCAGGGGAGTTGGGGGCGGGAATCACACTCGTTGCAGAGATTTTGCCCAAAGACATTCGTGGCTACGGTACTACCGTAGTAGCTACGATGGGGCTGCTGGGGGCTATCGCCGCCAATCTCGTCGCTGACTGGTTCGACTGGCGCATCACCTATTTTGTGGGAGGGGGCATGGGGCTTGTGCTGCTTATTTTACGATTCAATGTTTTTGAGTCGGGAATGTTTGAAAAAATAAAGTCCAAAGATGTAAAACGAGGTAATATGCTAATGCTCATCGGGAATAGACGACGCTTCAGCAAATATATACTTTCTATTTTGGTGGGTATTCCTCTCTGGTTTGTAGTAGGGGTGTTGATGACTTTCGCCCCCGAATTTGGCAAAGCGCACGGCCTTGCTGACCCTATATCTGCCGGTAAAGCGGTGATGTTGGTATTTTCAGGACAAATCTTGGGCGATATTGCCAGTGGTTTGGCAAGTCAATACCTCCAAAGTCGCAAAAAAGTAATGACTCTGTTTATTTTACTTTCCTTTGGATTTATGTTGGTTTATCTTCTGTGGCCCATGCAGCACACTTCCACTTTCTATTTTGTTTGTGCTTGTTTAGGTTTTTGTAATGGGTATTGGACCATTTTCATTACCATCGCTGCCGAACTTTTCGGTACTAACCTCCGCGCTACCGTAGCTACTTCCGTTCCCAATTTTGTACGCGGTACGGCTATCATACTAAGTTCGGCTTTTTTATATTTTCGGCCTTCTTTTGGTCTGATTCACAGTGCTTTGATAGTAGCCGTCGGAAGTGTATTGATTTCTTTGACTTCACTTTATTTTTTGGAAGAAACCTTCCACAAAGACCTCAACTATGAAGAGTAAAGAGGCATTTGAAGTAGGGTAAAATTTTTGAGGCAGTTTGGTCGTTTCTAAATAGCGTCCAGATAACGTCCCTTATGGCTTTGGCTCAAAACAATCACTCGATATGCAGCGTTTTGGTGGAGTGATGCGTATATTTGATTCAATAAGGCACAACTTTTGTAGCGAAACAGGGTAGGCGAACATAACCGATGAGAAACAGCAACAACATACTTTTGGGTATAATCTTGTGGGGAGGGTTTTTCTCGTTATTTTTTTCGGGGAAAAATTTCGCACAAGTGCCTTTTGAAGTACAAGGGAAATTGTGTATCCCTGACCGAGAATGTGGGGCTGACTCTGTTCGGTTTTTAGATACGCTTCGTACTGCCACCGCTTGGCGTTGGAATTTCGGCGACCCCGGCTCCGGCGCGCAAAATACTTCTACCCTCCGCAACCCCAAACACGTCTATCAAACACCGGGGTCTTATACTATTACCTTAGTACGTACCGTCAATGGCCTGCAAGATAGTGTGAGCCGAGTCATCAATATTGGAGTACCACCGCGTCCGTTTCAAAACTGGCGGCGCGATACTATGATTTGTAAAGAGGATTTGGGAAGGTTGGTACTCAACCCTTATCCTGCTGGAGCACCACCCGGCCTCAAATACGTATGGTTTCCCAAAGGCGATACGACTCAAACCTTGCGTGTAGATAGTTCGGGCTGCTACTCCGTACAAGTAACCAATGCCGACGGCTGCTCTTACGAAGACCGTATCAATGTGAAAGTATGCTTAGAACCACAGCAGCAAGAAGGAGCTAAATGGTTTTTTGGCGACAATGCTGGGCTGGATTTTGCAGGGGGTAATCCTCGCCCCATCATCAATGGACAACTACAAACCCCTGAAGGTACATCTTCGATTGCCAATTCTAAAGGCCAATTACTTTTTTATACAGACGGGGTACGGGTCTTTGACCGAAATGGTGCGCCAATGCCTGTCAAAGACGGTGTATTGCTCGGAGGGAGTCCCAACTCTACCCAATCAGCCCTGATTGTTCCCAAGCCTATCTGCCGAGGTTGTGAATATCTTTACTATATCTTTACTACTTCAGACATCAACGGTACGCGCCAGTTGAGTTATAGTTTGGTAGATATGCGCCGCAACAACGGTAACGGGGAAGTTGTCGAGGCTAATATTGTACTCAACGGCAATACTACCGAACGGATTGCTTCTGTACGCAACGAGCGGGATTCTACTTACTGGATTGTTACGCACGATTTCAACTCCAATGTTTTTCGGGTATTTCATGCCACCAAAACAGGTTTGAGAGAATCGGGAGTTTTTCCAACAGGTGCTGTACATAGTACGCCTGCCAGTGGCGAGGGCTATATGAAATTTTCGACCCCCGATAGCAGCGGGATTCGACGGCTTGCGGTGGTGATTCCCGGCCCTCCCCAAAACAAAGTACAAATCTTCAATTTCAACGATTCGTCGGGGGTAGTATCTGACCCACTTACCATTGATTTGGGTCCGGCTCCCCCCAAAGCCTACGGGGTAGAGTTTTCGCCCGATGGTACCAAAATGTACGTTACTCTCCAGGGCGACGGGAGTAGTACCCTCTCGCGTCTTTGGCAGTTTGATGTAAGTCTGCGTGACTCGGCTCGTATTGCAGATTCCAAGATTTTGATAGATAGCTCGGCTACGCAGCAGTACGGGGCATTGCAGATTGCCCCCGACGGTAGGATTTATATGGCTATCAAAAATAGTCAGCATTTGGGAGTGATTTTTGAACCCGACGAAGACTCCCAAGAAGAAGTACGATTTGTACGTGAAGGAATCTTTTTGGCTGGTAGGTTGAGTCAGTTGGGGCTTCCCAATTTTGTACAAAACTTTACCGAACCTTCGTCTGGGCCAGGTTTTGAATATGCCGACACTTGCTCCAATCAACCTACCAACTTCCAAGCCTCTCCCCTCTGCGACCCTATCAGAGATACTTATACTTGGAACTTTGGCGACGGCTCTCCTCCAGTAACTGGCCAAAACCAGCAAGTACAGCATACGTTCCGCAATCCGGGTACTTATACGGTGAGTTTGCGTATGACCAACCGCTGCAAAGACACCACCATTACCCAGCGCATTACGATCATAGCCACGCCCGACCCTATCCGTCTGCGAAGTCCGATAGATACCTGTACCAATAGGCTTGTACTCGATGCTGGAGTACAAGCCGAACAATACTTATGGCTACGAAACGGAATCCCCGCCGGAAGGCAGCGTACCCTCACTTTGCGGCCCAACGGTGGCTCGGGCAATTATGTAGTCATTGCTGCCAACGGTCGCCAAGCACAATGCTTTGTAAGAGGAGGAACACAAGTTACGCTACGTACTCCTCCGGCGTATTCGCTCGGGCCTGATACCAGCCTGTGTGTGGGGGGCGGAAGCGTAATACTCAACGCACGACCTACCCCTACCAACTGGAATCGCTTCTTGTGGAGTACGGGCGAAACTACCCAACTCATCACGGTAACACGTCCGGGCAATTATAGCGTGCAAGTAACCATCAATGCAGGTACTCCCCAAGCCTGTGTCAATGAAGATACGATAGCTGTAAGGGCATTGCCTAAAGCCAGCCTACAAGCCACACTCACACCACCTACAGGCTGTACGACACGCGACGGGAGTATCCTAATCAGTGGTACATCGCCGCCGGGCAATTATCTCTTTGAGTGGTTTGATGCTGAAAATAGACCCTTACAGGGAGTGGGCAATCGCTTGTCCAATTTGGCCGAAGGTACTTACCGAGTACGTGCTCGTAACCCCGCCACCTGTGCTACTGATTCATCGTTCCGTTTGAGGGCTGTTCGTAATCTACGACTCCAGCCTACCGTAGTCAATGCCCGATGTACTCAGCCCAGTTCAGGAACGATTGTACTCAATATTTTGAGCGGCACACCCAATCGCTACACTTGGACTGATGCCAACAATCGGCCTATTGGCACCAACAATTCACTTTTGAGGGATCTGCTGCCCGGAAGATATAATGTAAGAATAACCGACGTAGGAGGCTGCGACACTACCCTCAACAATATTGTGGTAGGTATTACGCCGGAGCGATTTCTTAATCTCGGCCCCGACCGTACACGCTGTGTGGGAGATACGGCTTTGCTGATTCCCTCATTGCCCAATATCGCCGGCAATCGCTTCCAATGGAGTACCGGCGATACGACCAATCGCATCACGGTCAGTCGGGCGGGTACGTATCGGCTTACCGTAACCAACACGATTACTGGCTGTACCGATACCGACGAACTCTCATTGTCATTGGCACCGCGACCGGCCTATTCGCTTACAAGGGATGCCGCTTTATGCGACATAGACGGTACCAATGCCACCCTCGTAGTACGCTCCAATCAGACCAATTTAAGTTATTTTTGGTTTCATTCGGAAGAGCGTACTCCCCGTGTAACCGTCGGTAGAGTAGGGATTTATCGGGTGCGTATCACCAATCCCGAAGGCTGTCAAATCATTGATACAGCGCGTGTAGTAGTGCGTTGTGAGCCTCGCATTTTTATTCCTGATGCTTTCTCACCCAATGGCGACGGCAACAACGACCTACTCGAAATCTTTGGCGACCACTTGACCGACTTTGAAATCAAAATTTTCAATCGCTGGGGAGAAGTCATTTATCACTCGACCGACATCAACCAAAAATGGGACGGGACGTATCGCGGAGCAAGCTATCCACCGATGAGTTATCCTTATGTGGTATCGTTCAAATCAAAGTTTTTCCCCGACCTGCCTCGTACTTTCCAACGGGGAGCTATTCTGCTCATCAAGTAACTTTTTTGTGTATCTTTGGCTAATCAAAAAAAAGCATAGATGCGCCAAGATTATTTAAGCGGAACTCAAGAACAACTTTCACCTCTTGAAAAAGAAATAGACAGGGCTTTACGACCGTTGTCTTTTTCTGATTTTACTGGGCAAGACAAAATCCTCGAAAACCTGAAAGTTTTTGTATTGGCTGCCAAACAACGCGGTGAGCCGCTCGACCATGTACTACTTCATGGCCCGCCCGGATTAGGTAAAACGACGCTCTCTAATATCATTTCCAACGAACTGGGTTCCAGTATCAAAACCAGCTCCGGGCCAGTTCTTGACAAACCCAGTGATTTGGCAGGACTTTTGACCAATTTACAGCCCAACGATGTATTGTTCATTGACGAAATCCACCGCCTCAACCCTGTTGTAGAGGAGTATCTCTACTCGGCTATGGAAGACTACAAAATAGACATCATGCTCGATTCGGGGCCTAATGCTCGGAGTATTCAAATTGGCCTTAATCCTTTTACGCTTATTGGAGCTACGACACGTGCGGGTTTGCTTACATCGCCTTTGAGGGCGCGTTTCGGTATCAACTGTCGTCTGGAATACTATGATGCGGCCTTGCTCACGTCTATCGTCAAGCGTTCAGCACAAATCCTCGGAACACCTATCAACGACGAAGGGGCTTACGAAATAGCACGTCGGAGTCGTGGTACACCTCGTATAGCCAATAATCTCCTGCGCCGCACCCGCGACTTCGCCCAAATCAAAGGAAGTGGGAAAATT
>JBKBKL010000146.1:0-10256 GCA_046294665.1 Runella sp. | reverse complement strand
AGGGTGTATTTGCCTCCTGCTTTATGCCTCCTGCCTCCTGCCTTCTGCCTCTCCAATAATTCCACACCAAACTCAACTGCACACCACTGTACGCCATCAACACGACAGTAGGAATCAGGTACAATATGATGATGAGAAGTTCCATTTAAACACCCAATTTCACCCCTGTTTGTATCATATTGGTCGTACATTTGGCTATGATTTTACCTTCTGTACTGGTGATTTTACTTTCGCAGTGGATTACATTTTTACCGGCACGAACCACATAAGCCGTCGCCGTAATCACCTCTCCCAAGCGTGCAGGATTCAGAAAATCGCAGTTGAGATTGACCGATGTGTAGCCATATTCTCTCCCCAACGCAAAAACCATCATACCCACCAAATCGTCCATGATAGCTGCCGCTGCCCCACCATGTAGCGTCCCCATTGGATTGACCATGTCTTTGTGAACGATATATTCGACCGTCATTTTGCCGATTTCTACCTCCAGTAGTTTACCGCCCAACCACCGCCCTACCTCCGAGGGGCTTTGGGTCATACTTTGGCCGATTTGCGATTGGAAATATGCTAAGCGGGGATTGGTTTCTGTGTTGGTCATCTGAAGTCTGAATTGGTTTTTAGCTATTGATTTAAAGTGTCGTAAAATATTCGATATAATGTAATGCCAGTCTTTCACGGTCAAAATGTTTTTTGGCATAACGATACCCATTTTCGCCTTGTTGCTGGAGCAATGGTCGGTTTTGTAAATAAAAGCGGATTTTATCGGCAAAATCATTGGGGTTTTCCGGCTCTACAAAAACCCCTGCTTGTGCGTCTTCGACCAACTGCCGCGAAACTCCGTCTATGGCCATCAAAATTGGTTTTTTGCAGGACATATAGTCAAAAGTCTTGTTGGAATAAACAGTCTTGAAGGTATCTACTTTTTTCAGAACCGATGTTCCCATGTCTGAGGCCAAAATATACTTGAAAACCTCGCGTTTGGGTACAGAGTCTATGAATCGGACGTTGGTCAAAGCACGTTGCTGGGTCTGTGCTTTGAGGCTGGGCTTTTGCATACCATCGCCGATGAGCAAAAACAGTACGTCGGTATCGCGAAGTAGCTCGGCAGTATCCAAAATTTGCTCCAGATGATTGGCTACGCCATGCGCTCCTACATAGGTGATGACAAATTTGCCCTCCAAATCATTTTCTCGACGAAAAGCCTCTACCTCAAAGTTTTGTAAAAGTTCTTCTGACAACGAAAAATCGGCAGCATTGGGGATAAAAATGATTTTTTGGGGAGGAACTCCTTTTTTTTGAATCAAATTTTCACGAAAAGCAGGAGTCAAGACATTGATTAGGTGGGCTTTGCGATACACAAATTTTTCAAACCAATAGGCAAATTTGATGAGTGTAGGCTGCTGCAACACCCCCGTATCTATGGCTGATTCGGGCCACAAATCGCGCACTTCAAACACAAAAGGCACACGCTTCCAAAGCGAAAGAACATACGCCGTAATACCTACAAACAAAGGCGGCGACGTAACCACAATCACATCAAACTGCCCCCTTGTATAGCGTAAACCTCCCCAGATACTCGAAAACGTAAATGAAAAATACGCCCAAAGCCTGCCCAGAAAGCTACTGTTGTACGACTCCGACACATGACATCTGATCACACGCACGCCGTCGGCATTGGTTTCCCGCCAAAAATACTTTCCCTTGTATTTGGCGGGGCGATGCCCCATATAATGCACCATACCTGCCAATACAACCACTTCATGCCCAGCCGATTGCCAGAAACGGCTCATCTCGTTCCAACGCGACCCACCGCCGTCGTTGTCTTCCAAAAAATATTGATGAATCAGTAAAATTCTCATAAGTTGGGAGCAAAATTACACAATCTACGTCTTTAAGAATCAGATAGTTTGAAATATGACACAAGAACAGCATTTGAGTTTCATGCGGCGGGCCATTGCAGCAGCCCGTGCTGGTATGGAAAGCGGCACGGGAGGGCCGTTTGGGGCGGTCGTAGTACGCGCAGGAGAAATCTTGGCCGAAGGCTGCAATCAAGTAACTTCCACCAACGACCCCACAGCCCATGCCGAAGTAACGGCCATTCGGATGGCTTGCCAAAAAGTAGGGCATTTCAAACTCGAAGGGTGCGTCATTTACACTTCATGTGAGCCTTGCCCAATGTGCTTGGGGGCTATTTATTGGGCCGGTATCGAAAAGATATATTATGCCTGTACCAAAGACGATGCCGCAGCTATTAATTTCGACGATGCCTTTATTTACCAAGAACTCGCCCTTCCCAAGACTCTCCGCCAATTACCTCAAGAAAATTGCCTCCGCCACGAAGCCCTGACGGTCTTTGAAGCATGGCAGGCCAAAAACGATAAAGTACCGTATTGACAATACTTTAAAAATTTTGAATTTCATGCTTTTTATTAAAAAATTGTGGCGAGTCCTTTGGTTGATATCCCCCATTTTGGGTTTTGCCCAAAAAACAACTTTTCCCACCGACCCCAAAGTAGTGGCTAAAGGACAGATGATTTTTGAAAATTATTGCACCGCTTGCCACAACTTTTCACAAAAAGGCATCGGGCCGAGTTTGGAACGAGCCACCACCGAATTGCCTGTCGAATACCTCAAAAAAATGATACGCAATGCTCCCGAAGTGATTGCTTCCGGCGATGCCCGCGCCGCCATGCTCTTTGACGAATACAAACAAATGATGCCGCCTTTTACCTCATTGAAACCTACTGAGATAGAGGCTATTTTGGCATTTATTCATCAAAATCAAAAAGCTAGTCCCAAAGATGAATACGATGCTCATGCCCTCAAAAATCCAATACCTGCACCCATTACGTCATTAGGAGGGCAACTTCGCCTTGCTTATCATTCTACTGCTCCAGCTACTGGTACTAAAGCCCCCTTGGCGCGCATCAATAAAATGCAGACCTTGAAAGGCCAAAAGGAACGAATGTTTGTCGTGGATTTACAGGGTATTTTGTACGAAATCATAGACAAAGAATGGCGCGTAGCATTCGATATTCGCAAACATCGCCCCCATTTTATTTCGATGCCAGGCATGGGTACAGGTTTTGGGAGTTTTGCTTTTCACCCCGATTTTTACGAAAATGGCCTACTTTACACCACCCATGCCGAAAAAGTCCGTACCGCCCCCGCTGATTTTGGATACGCCGATTCGATTCGTGTTACACTTCAATGGGTGCTTACCGAATGGAAAATCGAAAATCCGAAGGCAACCGTTTTTGAGGGTACAGGGCGTGAGTTGTGGCGTATCAATATGGTATCGGGGATTCATGGGGTGCAGGAAATCACCTTCAATCCTTTGGCACAAAAAGGCAGCGACGACTACGGCTTGCTCTACATCGGAGTAGGCGATGGCGGGGCTTCGGAGCATGGTTTTCCGAGGCTTTGTAGTAGCAGTCGCTATGTTTGGGGAAGTGTATTACGAATAGACCCACAAGGCCGCAACAGCCGAAACGGTCGTTATGGAATCCCGACCTCCAATCCATTTTTCAACGACTCAAATCCCGAAACCGTCAAAGAGATTTATTGTCGAGGCTTTCGCAATCCTAATCGTATCACTTGGACACCCGATGGCAAGATGCTTATAGACGACATTGGTCATGCCAATATCGAAGAACTCAACATCGGCATAGCAGGGGCTGACTATGGCTGGCCCTATCGGGAGGGGACGTTTGTCATCAACCCAGAGGGCAAGATGAGCCATGTCTATGCACTTCCTGCCGACGAACCTGCCCATCGCTATACTTATCCTGTCATTCAGTATGACCACGACGAGGGAAAGGCCATTTCAGGAGGATTTGTTTATGACGGCGCGGCTATTGCTGCATTGAAAGGAAAATACCTTTTCGGCGACATCAACAACGGAAGAATATTTTTAGCAAAAAACACCGATTTGAAAATTGGCCATCAAGCACCTACTGAAGAATTAGAAATATGGGTGGACGGCCAACTGACCACCTTCCAAAAACTCAACGGCATCAACAAGCCTGACCCTCGACTCGGTGTTGGACCTCAAGGAGAAATTTATATTTTCACCAAAGCCGACGGCAAAATGTACCGCGTGGTCAATTACCTTCCCAACCCTAAAAATTGAGCGGGTCGAGGTTTTTGAAATGGCCATTCATTTTGATACGTTCTTTGGTACGCTCCATTTCGGTCATGACCGGAATCACTTTATTGAGATGGCGTAGTAGATAACGCTGCCGCTCGGTTTCAGAATGGAGGGTCAGCAAATGATACTCCTCTTCCTGCGAAAGCCCCACCTTGTGAGCTACATGGTATGAAAAAGGCACAGTATGAGGATTGAAATCGGCAGGAGTTTGCAACAGCGCATAGAGCCGTTCGAGTTGTAGAAGCAGTTCTGAAATGACCCCCTCCGCACTTTCGCTATCTTCTATAAACTCCACCATTCCCCCTGCATAAAGTTTGTCTTTCACTGGATTTTGAAAAGTCAGTATCCGAAATACCCGCAACCCCTTGGTTTTAATGTCCATACGGCCATCTTCGTAGCGTTTGGCCAGCGATACGATTTGCATTTCGGTACCATAGCCGGGGAGTTTTTGATTGATAAACACCGGAATACCAAAGGTACGTTGTGTTTCCAAGCACTCATTGATAAGTTGCTTGTAGCGAGGTTCAAAAATATGAAGATTAAGGCTTTCGGTAGGATAAGCTACCAAATTGAGAGGAAACAAAGGCAAAAAACGCTCCATGAAAAGGAATGATGACTAAACAAAAGTTAAAAATATGCTATCTTATTTTTCACGTTTCTCTTCTTCTACACTTATACCCACACTCAATATAGCCGGCAAAGGATCTTGCCGCATGTATTGCTGCATTTTGAAAGTGTATTTGCCTGCCTTTGCGAAGTGGTAGTTTTTCAAAGCTACGATTTTATGATCAAACAAATCGCCTAAGCCATCGCCCAGAGGCTTTCCTGTTTTTTCGTCCATCAAAATCAACTCGTTCAATGCTTCGCTGATGACTTTGCTGGAATCGTCGAGCAAAAAACGTTTCAAATACAGATTGTAATATGGATACTGAATACTGTTGCGCACCAAGTAGTAAATATTGTACGATTGGGTCGTATCGCTGATTTCAAAAGTAAACGAAGGTTCGTTTTTGATATACCAAAGGCCATCTTTGATGTCTGTATGCGCTTTATAAACTCCCTCTGGCCGACAACTTACCGAAAAATACGCCAAAAGGTTAAAAGTTAAAACAAAAAGAATAGTCTTATTTTTTGGTTGGGAATGTGTCATAATATCTCTCAAGTACAGATTAAGAAAGCTAAAAAAACCATCAACTAACAATCTCTTTATCGCCTCAAAAAAGCAAGTTTTTGGCGTAAAACCAAAGGTAGTGAATCAAATTCTACTAACAAAATCACCATAAAATACAACAAACACAAAACCAAATGATAAGGCACCGATACCCACAGGTTTGGGATTTTGATCAACGACGACACGTAAATCAATAGCCCTGCACTACCGATATACCCCACCGCCGACCACAAGCGATAAGGCACTGGGTAATATCGCTCCCCCAAAACATAGCACAACACACACATCACCACCCCCGAAGCCAAAAAGGCCCATGCACACGCCATGTAGCCCATCAGCGGTATCAACAGGAAGTTGAGTCCAATCGTTACCAAAGTACCAACACCCGAAATCAAAATGCCAAAATGGGTTCTATCGGTGAGTTTAAACCAAAAAGCAAGATTATAGTAAACCCCAATAAACAAATGTGCCAACGACAAAATCGGCACTACGGCCAGCCCCTCTCTGTAGGCTGGACTACGTAAAAACAAAAATCCAATCAAATCGTTGTGGAGGCTTATGACCACCCATAGCCCTACACACACTATCACAAACCATTTCATGACCAACGCCAGCAGTGCAGGGGCGTTTTTGTCTTGGGCATTGGAGAAAAAAAAGGGATCGGCGGCAAACTTAAAGGACTGAACCGCCAACTGCATCAGCATCGAAAGTTTGTAGCATTGTCCATAAATACTCAACGAATCTTCGACACTTCGTTTAGGATAAAACTTTTCGGGCAATAAATATTTGAGAAACATTCGGTCAGTCATGGTATTGACCATACCCACCAGCCCCAAAATCATGATCGGAAACGAATACTGCCACAGTTCTTTGAAAAGATTTTTGTCAAATTGAAAACGAAAGTCTATGAACAAATCGCGCAGCAGATAGATAAAAAGTAAATTGGCGATAAGATTGGCCAAGAAAATGTATTCTACCGACCAATCAGGATTGTAAAAAAGGGCAGCTTGGCTACTCCATTCGGGCCATATTATCCCTTCATAGACTCCTTTCAAGAAGACTAAAAAGAAAGTATTGAGGGCAATATTGGCCAAAATATTGATGATTTTGACTTTGACAAAACGTTTGGCTTGACGCTCCAGACGTAGCCTTGCAAAGGGAATAGCCACCACGGCATCAATAAACATAATGACCGCCAGCCAGACGATGATATGGGCCTTGTCGGGGTAGTTCATGGCTTGGGCTATGGCCGGCGCACCCAGTACAATAGACAATGACAGCACCGCCGACAGCACGATGACCGACGTGAGGGTTTGGTCATAATATTTGTGTAAATCGCCTGTCTTGGAAGCATATCGAAAAAAGCCCGTTTCGAGGCCAAAAGTGTAAATAATATTGGCTACTGCCACAAAAGCAAACAAATCAACCGTTGGGCTTAAATCGCGCGGTTGGCCAAAAATCCAAGTATGAAGTGGCACCAGCAGGTAATTGATAAACCGCCCCACAATACTACTCAAACCATAAAGCGCGGTTTCGCCTGCCAATTTTTTGAGAACACTCATGCCGCTGTGTCAATGTTAGAACTCGGGCAAAGTTATCTCTTCGTCGTTCGGTAGCCAAACCTTTTAAAATAAATCCTAATTTTGAAGTCAAAACTTTTGAATCAAGCGATATGTCCACCCTTTTAGATTTTGTCGGAAACACCCCATTGGTAGAAATCACACGCCTTCATTCCAATCCTTCTGTCCGACTCTTTGCCAAACTCGAAGGCCACAACCCCGGCGGGAGTGTCAAAGACCGGGCTGCTTATAGTATGATCAAAGGGGCCATAGAGCGTGGCGAGATACAGCCCGACATCAAACTCATCGAAGCTACCAGTGGCAATACGGGCATTGCGTTGGCGATGATTGCCCGACTTTATAATATTGAGATTGAACTCGTAATGCCCAAAAACTCCACACGCGAGCGTGTACTCACTATGGAAGCCTTTGGGGCTAAGGTGATTTTGACCGATACCATCGAATCCGCCCGCGACTATGCCGACGAACAAGTAGCCAAAGGGGGCTATCTGATGCTCAACCAGTTTGCCAATCCCGACAATTATTTGGCTCACTACCGAGGAACAGGCCCCGAAATTTGGCGCGATACGCAAGGGCAAATTACCCATTTTGTATCATCTATGGGGACAACGGGGACCATCATGGGGACATCGCGATTTTTGAAAGAACAAAACCCCAACATACAAATCATAGGCTGCCAGCCTACTGATGGGTCGAGTATTCCGGGGATTCGGAAATGGCCTATGGAATACCTCCCCAAAATTTTTGAACCGAGGCGCGTAGATAGAGTCATCGAGGTATCGCAAGCCGATGCCACCCAACGCGCCCGCGATTTGGCCAAAGTAGAAGGTATTTTCTCGGGTATGAGTAGCGGTGGGGCCGCCCATGCAGCCCTACAACTTGCCCAAGAACTCGACGAAGGCGTAATTGTTTTCATCGTCTGCGACCGTGGCGACCGCTACCTTTCGAGCGATTTGTTTGGGTAATACACTTTGCCCCCCATCAAACAACAAGAGCGTCTTACAAGACGCTCTTGTTGTTTGGTATTAAAGATTCTTTTGATGTACAGACCTAAGCCCGTACTACCCAGCCAAAGGGGTCTTCGACCTTGCCGGTGCGAATATCACTCAAATAGGCTTTTACTTTCGATACAAACGAATCGGGCGTTACGGCAGGTAGTGGATAATCTGTACCCTCATAGCCAATCACCCCAAAAGGCGACACCACTACGGCAGTACCTGCTCCAAAAGCAGCTTCAAGGCGATTTTCTTTAATGGCCTCTATCACTTCTTTTACTGACACTTTACGTTCTTCGACAGTCATTCCCCAATGCCGCGCTATATCCACGATGCTCTTTCGTGTTACGCCATCGAGAATCGTATCTGACACCGCAGGTGTGATGAGTTTGCCATCAATGACAAACATAACGTTCATTGTACCCGATTCTTCGATGAAAGCATGGTCGCGGGCATCAGTCCAGATGAGTTGGTCGTAGCCTTGCTGCTGCGCCAATTTGGCGGGGTACAACGACCCTGCATAATTGCCGGCGCATTTGGCAAAACCTACGCCTCCCTCGGCAGCTCTGATGTAGTGCTGCTCTATTTTGACACGCGGCGGGTTGGCGTAGTATTTACCTACGGGGCCTGTAAAAATGATGAACTTGTAAGTTTCGGACGGACGAACGCCAATGTAAGCATCAGAGGCAAACATAAACGGACGCACATAGAGTGAACAGTCAGGCTGTGTCGGAATCCAAGCGGCATCGAGTTGGAGCAGTTGGCTCAAGCCTTCCATGAAAATTTCTTCTGGGATTTCGGGCATACACATACGCACCGCCGACTTGTTGAAACGCCGCCAGTTGTCCAGCGGGCGAAACATCAACGGTTCCCCTGCTTCGTTTTTGTAGGCTTTCATGCCTTCAAAAATAGACTGTGCATAGTGCAATGCCGCCGTGGCAGGACTCAAATTGAGGGGTGCGTAGGGTACGATTTGCAGGTTGGTCCATTGGCCGTTGATGTAGTCGGCACTAAACATGTGGTCTGAATAGTGGCGACCAAATATGAGATTGTCGAAATCTACTTCATTGATACGTGAGGTGGCTACACGCTCTACGCTTATTTCCAAAGTATCGGTCATAATTTTGGTGGTTTATTGGGGAAATATTTCAAAAATTAGTTGTCAATGCAAATATTTTTATTTTTGGTGAGAAAGACAAATTCTGGACTCATCTCTTTCGCCCCTCCCATTTGATTTCCTCCACCCCCAATTCTTGTGCCATTTTGCGCGAGAGGATAAACAAATAATCCGAAAGGCGGTTGAGATAGTGTATCACTTCCGATTCTACGGGTTCATGTTGGTTGAGGGCTATCACCAGACGCTCCGCACGGCGGCATACGGTACGAGCTATATGTGCAAAAGATACCGACTGATGCCCGCCGGGCAAAATAAAAAACCGCATGATGGGGAGTGTTTCGGTCATTTCATCAATAGATTTTTCGAGGGCTTCGATGTCTTCTGAGGTAATATCGGGAATAAAATGCTTTTTGTTGTCGGGTTCGGAGGCCAAAATAGAACCAATCGTAAACAATCGGTCTTGAATGTATTTGAGAAAAGCGCGACGGGGTTCATTGACGGGCTGGTCGCGCAAGAGACCGATGTAAGCATTGAGTTCGTCCACTGTACCATACGTATCTATGCGCAAATCGGCCTTGCTTACACGTGTCCCCCCTACGAGCGAGGTGGTTCCATTGTCGCCTGTTTTGGTGTAAATTTTCATAAGTCATTCGTATTGTTTATTTTTCTAACAACAACAACAACCCCTAAACAGTTTACAAAATTCAACTCCTCAAACTTATGGAAACCGTCTTTCAAATTGCCAACGCCCTCGTTTTACCCCAGTGGGCATTAATGATTTTTGCGCCGCGCTGGCATGTTACCCAGTGGCTGGTTCGTTCTTATCTGATTCCGGTAGTATTAGCCTGTTTGTACGCCTACTTCATTTTCAGTGGCCCGCCTCTCGATGTCAGCGACTTCGGGAGCCTCGAAGGAGTCAAGCATTTGTTTTCGGCGGGTGGCGATGCTGCCTTATTGGCTGGCTGGATTCACTATTTAGCGTTCGATTTGGTGGCAGGTAGTGTCGTTTGGCAAGATGCCCAAACCAAAGGCATCAAACATATTTGGATCATTTTGCCTCTGTTTTTTTGCTTCATGTTGGGGCCAGTAGGGTTATTATTGTATTGGCTTATTCGTACTTGGCAAACCAAAAAACTCAACTAATGAGCGATACCATCGCTGAAAAAGCTACAAATATTGCGCCTCTCCGAGGCTTTACGGTAGCTCGAATTCATTTTATGCTACAAATATTGCGCCTCTCCGA
>JBKBKL010000145.1:9741-10461 GCA_046294665.1 Runella sp. | reverse complement strand
ACTACACTGTCCTATCCGAGGTTTCGATTGGAGGCACAGTATTTCATTGATTTGTTTCAATATTACTTCGGCAAAGCCATTGCTGAGTACGGCAAAATCGGTGCGTTGCAGTATGTATGTGGGGCTATCATTTTGAGTGTTTTGTTGGCCAATGTCTTCCGTTACCTATCGGTACGCATCATTGAGGGCTTCAAAGCACAAACCGTAGCACAGTTGCGTCAGACGGTTTTTGATAGTGCTTTGCGTTTGAGCCTTTCGTTTTTTTCCAACGAGCGCAAAGGCGACCTCATCGCCCGTGTTACGACCGATGTGCAGGAAATCGAAAACTCACTCGGAAGGGCTTTCAGTGCGCTTTTCAAAGATGTTTGGTTGCTGATTTTCTACTTTGCTACGTTGTTTATGATGTCGGTCAAGCTGACGCTGTTTACGCTTATCGTGATCCCCTTGTCGGGAGTTATCATTGGAGGTTTGGCCAAAAAACTTAAAGAATCGGCCTCGGAAGTACAGCAGCGGCTGGCCAATATGGTGAGTGTGTTGGACGAAACATTCGGGGGTATTCGAGTCGTAAAAGGCTTCAATGCCGAGCGTGTGATAAAACAACGGTTTTCGACCGAAAACCAAGGCTACCGTAGGGCGTTGCTGCGTATGCTTTTTCGGCAAGAACTTGCCCCGCCGATGTCGGAATTTATGGGGGTAGCCGTGGTAGCAGGGATATTGCTC
>JBKBKL010000145.1:0-9731 GCA_046294665.1 Runella sp. | reverse complement strand
ATGGTTTTGTCGGGTAGCTTCGAGCTGTCGGCATCTACGTTTGTTACTTACATCATTATTTTTTCGCAAGTCTTGCGCCCTGCCAAAGAAATCTCCAATGCAATCAGCGGCATACAGCGCGGAGTAGCTTCAGGTGAGCGCATCATGGCATTGGTTGATATGCCGGTAGAAATATCAGATAGACCCGATGCAAAAAGTATTCAGCGTTTTGAGCGCGAAATTGCGTTTAGAAAGGTGTCGTTTGAATATGAAAAAGGAACGCCCGTATTGCAAAATATCTCCTTCACCATTCCCAAAGGTCATACGGTAGCGTTGGTGGGGCCTTCGGGTGGGGGTAAGTCCACCATCGCTGATTTAGTACCGCGTTTTTATGACCCCACAGACGGTCAAATCTTATTAGACGGCCACGACCTTCGCAACCTGACCACCCATAGCCTACGCGCACTCATGGGCATCGTAACGCAAGAGTCTATTTTGTTCAATGATACCATCTCCAACAACATCGCTTTTGGTACTCAAGCTACTGAGGCTGAAATAATGCAAGCAGCCCAAATAGCTAATGCCCATGAGTTCATCATGGAGCAGCCCGACGGCTACCAAACCATCATCGGCGACCGTGGCACCAAGCTATCGGGAGGGCAGCGGCAGCGGTTGAGCATCGCACGGGCTATTCTCAAAAATCCCCCCATTTTAATTCTCGACGAGGCCACGTCGGCCTTGGACACCGAATCAGAGAAATTAGTACAAGAAGCCTTGACAAATCTGATGAAAAATCGCACTACGCTTGTCATAGCCCACCGTCTAAGCACCATTCAGCACGCCCATGAGATTTTGGTCTTGAGTGGTGGCCAAATCATAGAACGTGGCACACACGACACACTACTGGCAGACGAAAAAAGTATGTATCGAAAACTGAATCTGATGCAAATGTAGGCCTTTGTGATGCGTCTGATTCCAAAAATGTAACGGACGTGCCGCCTATGGCCTCCATATAGATTGGAGCGAATATATTTCTGCCTTTTTGATCCCTTGCCCAAACAACTTGGCTTGGCTGAAATTTTCATTAGGAAAAAACAATTCGGTAAAAGACACTTGTCCTTCATCAACAAAAACTTCTACCGACGATACATCGGCAAAGATTTTCATTGTCAGTGCATTGCCTGCTTTGTAGGGAGCAGAATGTTTTTGAGCAAATTTGCTCGAAAAGGACGTTTTGCCCGACTGCCGACGATCCACAAACACCTCTTGCGCTGCTTTGTCGTACCCAATCACTACCTTTTCGTTGAGAGAGTTGTAGATTACCAGCCCTACTACCGATGCCTTACTTTGAGTCAAATCGAAAGTGAAGTTATATTCCTGGAGGGGCGATTGGATAGGAAGCACGAGGGTATCAACTATTGATTGTATATCTATGGTTTGAGGCTCTGAAACTCTCAGTTTTACTACCTCTGCTACCGGCATTTGTGCCAAACGATAGCCGTCAGTGGTTTTTATCAACGATAGTTCGCGTGGGAGGGTCATGGCACTGCGCCATGGGTGGGTAGGTACAGTGGTGGCGTAGTCGTCCCAGTTGGACATCCAGCCTATCAAGATTCGTCTGCCGTCGGGTGCGCCAAACCACGTGATACCGGCGTAGTTGTCAGCACCGTAGTCGAGCCATAGGGTTTGGGTAGGTGGATAGTCGTTTCGGAAGGTTTTGCCGTCAAAATGCCCTATGAAATACTGTGTACCCGAACCGCCATTGACCGCCCCACGTCCAATGTTTTGAATCAACACCCATTTTTCAACACCGTCAGATGCTTTTATGGGAAATAAATCTGGACATTCCCACACACCGCCATGCGCTCCGTCTTTGTGGCCAAATTCACCTGTTTTTTGCCATTTTTTCAAATCAGCAGAGGTATAAATTTCGAGGTGTTGCCCTACGGCCAGCGGCATGACCCACCGCTGCGTAGGTTCATGCCAAAATACTTTGGGATCTCTGAAATCTTCTGCGCCTTGATTGGGTAAAACGGGGTTTTGGGCATATTTAGTCCAAGTACGGCCTTTGTCCAAACTGTACGCAATGCCCTGCGATTCGCGGTCTTTGCGGCCTGCTTTTTCGTATTCTATGTTGTGGTAAGTGAAAATCGCCACTAGAGGCGTTTGGCTGGGTTTTCCAAAACCGCTTGTATTTTTTTCATCAACAACGATACTTCCCGAAAAAATATACCCCAACGAATCGGGATAGAGGGCTATCGGTAGATGCTCCCAGTGTATGAGGTCTTTGCTGACGGCGTGTCCCCAGTGCATCGGCCCCCAAACGGTGCTATCGGGGTAATGCTGATAAAACAAATGATACTCGCCCTCAAAATATACCAAGCCGTTGGGGTCGTTCATCCAACCTTTTACTGGTGAAAAATGAAACTGCGGGCGGTGCGGTTCGTTGTAGTAAGCCTCATTAGAAGATGATTTCTGGCAGGCTGCCAGCCAAATGACTCCCAGCAAAAAGTAAAGCGATTTCATAGCAAAACAAGGAAAAGGTAAAGCAAAAGCAAATCTAAGGGTTTATGTTGTATTGGCTGCATCTTGCTATAACTTTGCTCCATGAACAACATTATCCAACAAGAGCCGATTTGTGCTTTGGCTACGCCCAATGGGGTAGGAGCGATAGCCGTGATTCGGGTGTCGGGCGAAGGGACGTTTTCGTTGGTGGCCGCCCTATTTTCAGGCAAAAACCCCACTACCGTACCAAGCCATACGATTCATTTTGGGACGATTCGCCACCCTCAAACTGGTCAAATCATTGATGAAGTACTATTGTCGGTTTTCAAATCGCCACGCTCATTTACCAAAGAAGATACCGTCGAAATCTCTTGTCATGGCTCGGACTATATCGTTCGGCAAATTTTGCAGTTGTTGGTAGCACAAGGGGCGCGATTGGCACGGCCGGGTGAGTTTACACAGAGAGCATTTCTCAATGGGCAGTTTGACTTGGTGCAAGCCGAGGCCGTTGCCGATTTGATTGCTGCCGATTCTGCCGCCAGTCATCGGGTAGCCTTGCACCAGCTTCGGGGAGGGTTTTCGAGGCAGTTGGCCTCCTTGCGCGAGGAGTTGATACATTTTGCGAGTTTGGTCGAATTGGAGTTAGATTTTGGCGAAGAAGACGTAGAATTTGCCGACCGCAAAAACCTCCAACGCCTCATCGAATCGCTACAAGGGACGATTGCGCCTCTTCTCGATTCGTTTGGCGCGGGCAATGCCCTCAAAGAAGGAACTCCCGTAGCCATCATAGGCGCGCCCAACGTAGGCAAATCAACGCTACTCAACGCGCTGCTCAATGAAGAAAAGGCCATCGTAACCCCTATAGCAGGCACGACGCGCGATGTCATCGAAGACGTATTGTTTATAGAAGGCATCAAGTACCGCATCATAGATACCGCTGGGATTCGTCAGACCGACGATTTGGTAGAAAGCATGGGAATCGAACGCTCCAAAAAAGCCATCGAAAAGGCCGAAATAGTACTTATGGTGTTCGATAGCTTCGACACTTACACCGAAATCGCCCAACTCGTCCCCGATGATAAAAAGGTGATTTGGGTAAGGAACAAAATAGATGAGGGTTACATGGAAAATACTTTTCCAAAAAATGACCAATTCATCGAAATATCGGCCAAAACAGGAATAGGGTTAGAAGATTTGAAGAAAGCGATTCATTCGTTTACTTATTCTGTTATTCAATCTTCAGACCAAACGCTCGTAACCAATCTTCGACACTATGAACATTTGCTCAAAACCCAACAAGCCCTTGCCGATGTACTTCGAGGGTTGGAAATGGGCATTACGGGCGATTTTTTGGCCCAAGACATTCGATTGGCGTTACATCATTTGGGCGAACTGACCGGGACTATCGTTTCCGATGATTTGCTGGCCAATATTTTCAGCAAATTCTGTATCGGGAAGTAGCAGTATAGCACCTACGGCTGACGACATTGCCGTGTTATCAGAATTTAGTGGCTTGATTATCAGTCACTTTGTACACCTTTGTACCTTTGCGCCTTTGCGCCTTACAATAGCTTTTTCAAACACTTTATCGCTTGAGTAGTTGAAATGTCAAAAACCATTTAAAATTTTATGTCATTTCAAGGTAAAAATATACTCATCGTAGGAGGAAGTTCGGGGATTGGATTGGCGACGGCCTCATTGCTCCAAGCCGAAGGCACCCATTTGTACTTGGCATCAAGACGTAAACCGGAGGGAATATCGGGGACATTCATCGCATGGGACGTAACGCAGCCCGTTGGCAGTCTTTTCGATGTTTTGCCCGATACCTTGCATGGGTTGGTCTATGCGCCCGGCACTATCAACTTGAAGCCTTTTCAACGACTTACCACCGACGACTTCAAAAACGATTTTCAGGTCAATGTGCTGGGCGCAGTCGCGGCTATACAGGCCAATTTGGCACGCTTACGCAAAGCCAACGGAGCTTCGATAGTACTTTTCAGTACCGTAGCCGTACAGACGGGCATGGGCTTTCATGCTTCGATAGCCACCGCCAAAGGAGCCATCGAAGGTTTGACACGCTCACTGGCGGCAGAATTGGCTCCTTACAAAATCAGATGCAATGCGCTGGCTCCCTCGCTCACCGACACACCTTTGGCGGGGGCGTTGCTATCATCGGACGAAAAACGAGAGGCTTCCAACAAACGCCATCCTCTGGGGCGTGTTGGTACAGCACAAGATTTGGCCGCCGCTACCAAACTCCTTTTATCAGATGAGGGTAGCTGGATTACAGGCCAAGTTATTGGTATTGATGGAGGAATGGGAAGGCTGAAGTAAAAAACAAGCCCCTGACGACTCCGTCAGGGGCTTGTCATTAGCGTAAGTCAATGATTTCTACACCTTTGTACTGAGAGGCATCAAAGGCGAAAAATTTATCATCAACTTTTAGATTGGGGGTAAATTTGTCCACTTTAAAGACTATCCGCTGTCCATTGCGCTGCGTAACTTTCCAGCTTTTGACCGACTTATCTTTTTTATCCACTTTGATTTGGACTTTGGCTATTTTGCTGTCTTTCTTTTCAGGCGATAATTCGACTACTTCGTATATGCGTCCACTCTCGGAAGTTTCTTCGATAAACATATACTGATAGCCTTTTTTGTAAATGGTGTAAATCCGCGTGGGGTCTATATCGCCGATTTCTTTGGGGTCGTAGTGGTTGATAGTAGCTTCGTTGCTTTCTTTGATGTACGTGGTCATTACTTTGCCGTCATTGAAAATTTCTTGTCCTGCCATTTTCAGCCGAAACTTCGTGCCTTTAACGGTGGCATCGCCTTTGAGGGTTTCTTTACTGCCCGGTCCTTCGTTGCTGTAGGTGAAGGCTACTTTAAACGACGACATACTCTTGTACTTGTTGCTCATGGCATCTAAGATAGCCCCAGCACGTTTGTCGTTTTGTGCTTGCGATAAAGTAGAGAGCAAGAGTAGCCCTATGATTGCTATTTTTCTCATTGATGGATAGGTTAGATTCTATAGCTTAGACTGCCGTTGTACGGGTAGGTTTAAGCGATACATTCTTAACGATGAAAACTTCGGCAAAGTTACAAGAATAGAGTTTTGTTTTGGAATAGAAAAGACAAACCCTTGATTTATAGCTATCAAAGCCTTTGAAAATTAGTTGAAGTTTTTCAACATTTGTTCCAGCGAAGCGATGTCCGTGATCAAGACCTCACGGGCTTTGCTCCCCTCAAACGGTCCTACGATGCCCGCAGCTTCGAGTTGGTCCATGATGCGCCCAGCACGATTGTAGCCCAATTTGAGCTTACGCTGAATAAGTGAGGTACTCCCTTGCTGGCTGATGACAATGACCCGTGCGGCCTCGTCGAACATGGGGTCGCGGTTGGCTAAGTCAATAGCTTCGCGGTCGCCTTCTTCTTCATCTCCGCTAAATTCGGGCAATAAATATGCTGAGGGATAGCCGCGCTGGTTGCCGATAAACTCGCAAACTTCGTCTATCTCGTCGGTATCGGCAAAGGCGCATTGGAGGCGAATCATGTCAGACCCCATAGAAAGTAGCATATCACCCATACCTACGAGTTGCTCGGCACCACCAGTGTCGAGTATGGTGCGGGAGTCTATTTTGGAAGTAACACGAAATGACAAACGCGCAGGGAAGTTGGCCTTGATCAAACCCGTGATGACATTGACCGAAGGCCGCTGAGTGGCTACTACTAAGTGAATCCCGATAGCGCGTGCCAACTGTGCCAGTCGAGCTATGGGCTGCTCTACTTCTTTGCCGGCGGTCATCATCAAATCAGCCAACTCATCTATGACCAAAACTATATAAGGAAGGAAGCGGTGGCCGCGTTCGGGGTTGAGTTGGCGTTGGATAAACTTGGCGTTGTATTCTTTGATATTGCGTACTCCTGCTTCTTTGAGCAAATCGTAGCGGGTATCCATTTCGATACAAAGGGAGTTGAGGGTATAGACTACCTTTTTGGTGTCGGTGATGATGGCCTCTTCGCTGTTGGGGAGTTTGGCCAAGAAATGCCGCTCTATTTTGTTGAATAGTGTCAGTTCGACCTTTTTGGGATCTACCAATACAAACTTGAGCAATGCAGGGTGTTTTTTGTAAATCAGCGAGGCCAGCAACACATTCAAACCTACTGATTTTCCCTGTCCCGTAGCCCCTGCCATGAGCAAGTGGGGCATTTTGGCCAAGTCGGCGATAAAGAGTTCGTTGGAAATGGTTTTGCCCAAAGCAACTGGCAAATCAAAGGTACTTTCTTGGAATTTTTTGCTGGCCAATACCGATCGAATCGAAACCATTTCACGGTTTTTGTTCGGAACTTCGATGCCGATAGTACCCTTGCCCGGCATGGGAGCAATGATACGGATACCCAAGGCCGATAGACTCAACGCGATGTCGTCTTCGAGGTTTTTGATTTTGGCAATGCGTATGCCCGCTTCGGGTACGATCTCGTAGAGCGTAACCGTAGGGCCAATAGTAGCCTTGATGCTGGCAATTCCGATGCCGTAGTTGCCAAGTGTCTCGACAATACGGTCTTTGTTGGCTTCCAACTCCTCGACCGTTACTTTGGAAGTGCCATCGCCAGCGCGATTGTTGAGTAAGTCGAGCGTCGGAAATTGGTAATTTGGCAGGTCGAGGGTGGGGTCGTAAGGGCCGTACAATGCCAGTGGGTCTTGCTCGTCGGCGGCATTGGCAAAGGGAACTACGGGGATTTTAGTCGTAACTCCCGAAATAGGCAGTACATTGGTATCGTTTTCTACTATTTCTTCTTCTTCTTCTGTATTTTCGACAATGAGCGTAAGTGGCCCGGTAGGTTTGGTGGGTGGTTTTGGGTCAGTACCGTTGGTGTTTAGGACAAGTGTTTGGCCATTGCTAAGGGCCATATCCTCTGCTTTTTCTTCAACTTTTGTTTTTTGGGGTGCATTTTCTACGCTACTGGTATATTCCTCGTCATCATCATCGGCTACTACCTCCAGTTCATAATTTTTGGGCGATCGGCGGCGGGCTATTTTATTGACACCATTGGTGAGCAATTCGTAGGACGAGATTCCATGAAAATAAAACAGCAAAAGCCCCAGCGACCCGACTACTATCAGCAGTCCTCCCCAGCCGATGTATTTATCAAGAAAAGCGTTGAGTTCGTAGCCGATACCACCACACAAGGCACTAAGACTTTGTACGGTATTGGTCTGATATACCACAAATCCCAGAAAAAGGCTTGTCCAAATCATATAGGCTACTGTCAATATCGAAGTACGCTCAAGAGGAAGCAAATCACGGCGAAAAGCCAACCTAAAACCCCACAAAAACAATATAAACGGAAGGCCAAGCGCGGCAATACCAAACCAACGAAAAATAAAAAAGTGAGCAATAACTAACCCTGCAAACCCCATACCGTTGCGAGTGGGGCCCGGTTTGAGTTTGGTGCTAAATGGCGACTCTACTACGCTCTGGTCGGCAGCACCTGTAAATAAGTACCAGACAAACGCCCCCAACAGATAAAGGGCGACAAACATCAACACCCAGCCCCAAGTGCGCCAATCTTGCTTTTTGGTAGAGGTAGGTTTGGCAGGACGTGCAGAAGTGTCGCCTGTGGTGGGCTTTCGTTCCCGTCGTTGGGACGGATTGGGAGGAGGAATCACATTTTTGGCCATCGGAAATGCGCGCTAATTTTTAATGGCTTTTGCATCAGATTGCAAAAGGTATTTTTTCTTGTCGAACAAATGCGTGTATTTGATGGGGTAATGGTGAAAATCAAACCAAAGACTTACAAATGCGTTTGGCCAAAGTAGGCCCTTCATATATGAAACCTGTATAAATCTGTACCAAACTGGCGCCTGCCTCCAGCTTTTCGAGTGCTTCTTGTGGAGAAGAAACCCCACCTACCCCAATGACAGGGAACGCTCCGTTTGATTTTTTGCAAATATAACGAATTACCTCCGTCGAACGTTGTGTGAGTGGCTGACCGCTCAAGCCTCCGTTTCCAATTTTTTGAAGCGTATCGGCATCGGTTTTTAAGTTTTCTCTGTCAATGGTAGTGTTGGTAGCAATCACCCCTGCAATTTTTGTTTCCAAAACAATCTCCACTATATCATCAAGTTGGCTATCGGTCAAGTCTGGAGCAATTTTCAATAGGATTGGCTTCGCAGGATTTTTGGATAAGTTCGATGAATGATAAATATCTCTTCGTTTACTTTTCACTTTCAACTCCTCACTCTTCACTTTCAAGGCATGGAGGAGTTTGGTCAAAGGTTCTTTTTCTTGCAGTTCACGCAGGCCGGGGGTATTGGGCGAACTCACATTGACGACGAAATAGTCCACACAGTCGTACAATGCCTCCAAGCATTGCAGGTAATCGTCGAGGGCGTTTTCGTTGGGAGTAGTTTTGTTTTTACCGATGTTGCCTCCCACGATGATACGAGTACGTCGTTGGCGGAGTCTATGGGTAGCGGCCTCTACTCCGTGGTTGTTGAAACCCATGCGGTTGATGAGGGCTTGGTCAGACTTGAGCCTAAAGAGGCGGGGTTTGTCATTGCCTGCTTGAGGGCGGGGGGTTACGGTACCGATTTCGACAAACCCAAAACCCAGCGCAGCCATTTCTTCGATAAGTTCGGCATTTTTGTCGAAGCCGGCCGCCAATCCTACGGGGTTTTTGAAACGTAGTCCGAATATTTCTCTTTCTAAAGAGGGGTGTTCAAAAACAAATTGTTGCCTAAAAATCAATGGAATACCCGGTAGTTTAAACAAAAATTTGAGGGTATTACAAACGAAATGATGCACCTGCTCGGCATCAAAACGAAATAAAATAGGAAGGATAAGCCGCTTGTACATGGCCACAAAAGTAGCGAAAAACACGGGCAACTAAAACACTTGCTGCCGATAAGGGATATTGAGGCGTAGTCCGAAAGTAGCTAAATTGGTATTGACATTACGCGGTTCATAAGGACTCTGTTCTCTCCTCACCATGACCCTACCGTCTATGAAAAAATTGTGTCGCAGCATGTAAGATAGCCGTAAGTCGGCAAAATTGACATTGACAGGGATCCCCTGCCCTATGAAATTGCCAGTATCGCTGACACGGCTTTCTTCGTAGCCTCGGTGGATATTGCCCCCCCAGTTTTGGGGGCGGTCGCCATCTATGCCATGCTTGGAGCGCATGAGTGTACCATAGACCGTAAGGCGGCGTGTGGGCTGGTAACGCAAAATACCGAGAGCCTCCCA
>JBKBKL010000144.1:0-10543 GCA_046294665.1 Runella sp. | reverse complement strand
GTCGAAACGGGGTCATATTCTTCAAAGCCCAGTGGTTGGGTGAAGTTTTGTGCCGTTAGGGGTACAAATGGCAAAATGCACAATGCAGCAGGGAGCAGGCGAGTTAGTTTCATCGAATTTAGATTTACTTTTCAAAGTACATAGTTACGAAATTGGTTTGAAAAGATTGTTTTTTTGGGAAAAATGCCTCGTGAGTTATATAGACCAGAATTTCATCATTTCATTGAGTAAATTTATCTACAAGGATTAAAAAGCGTTTTGCCGCCTCTTGGCCGCTATGGAGGAGTTGTTGTTTTTGGGTGAGAGGTATTTTCCTGATGCGAGGGTTGAAATTGAGGGAGTTGATGATGATGACCTTGTGATTCTGACTTGGAGCAGGTTCGTTGAGTCCCGACATGACCATGTTATAAAATGCTCCTATGTAACTCCCAAAGGTATCTATCGAATAGGGGGCGGGCTTGTCGGGCGAGGTGAGTTGTTCACTGCGTACCAATCGAAAGCCGAGTGTTTCGGGATTGTCGAAGTAGCGGTTGGGACTTTGATGCTGGGAGGTATATTTGGTAGAATCAAACATAAAAACAGGGAAGTTGGCTCTGAGTCCGCCATCTACAAAAACATTTGCTTTTTGACCGGCTTGTATTTTAGGAACTACCTTCCCCGCCGAATCCAGTAGTACTGCCTTGAAATACAGCGGTATAGACATCGAAATCCGAACTGCATCGGCTATGCGCATTTGAGGGTAGGTTTCGTATGAAAATACCTCGACGCGCTGTTGGGTGAGGTTGGTACCGGTAACGTACAAATCTCGGTAGCCGTTTTGTGCGGCAAGGGCATGCAGTTGTGCAAAGGTGAGATTGGGGAGATTTGTTTTGAGGGCGATACAGCTTTGGAGCCATTGCATTATACGCTCTCCTCGGTACCAACCAAAGTTTTTGATAAGGCGGCGACTTCCTCCTATAAAAATCCATTGACCATCGTTGAACTGTTTGATAGACAGGGCATTTACCGTTTTTACGATTTCTTCGGGGGTATAACCTACTGCCAGCAAAGCTGCCGTAATGGCCCCTACCGAAGTGCCGCCCACACGCTGAATAGAGTCGAGCAGTCTGTGCTGGTGCAATACCTGCAAAGCCCCTCCATAGGCGATGCCTTTGATACCGCCCCCCTCAAAGACCAAATTGCGAATGGTATTGGTTTGAGCCATGGGCTGGCCTATCAAAAAGACGATAAGAAAAATAATAAGACTACAATTACGCATCATCTAAGGCTGATAAATCAACGCCACACAGTGAGCGGCAATGCCCTCCTTACGTCCTACGAATCCGATATGCTCGGAGGTAGTGGCTTTGATGGAAATATCCTCTTCGGGGATTTGCATCACCTCAGCCAAGCAGGTTTTCATGGCGGGTATGTGGGGGTTGAGTTTGGGTTCTTGCAGCACGACGGTTACGTCCACGTTGCTCACTTCGTAGCCTTTTGCTCGAATCATCTCCAGCACTTTGGCCAGTAGCACCTTGCTATCCACACCTTTCCACTGCGGATCTTTGTCGGAGAAGTGGTAGCCGATGTTGCGCATATTGGCTGCACCGAGCAGGGCATCGCACAATACGTGGCAAATCACATCAGCATCAGAATGCCCTTTGGCTCCGTGTGTGTGCGGAATCTTAATGCCGCCCAGCCAAAAATCGCGGCCTTCTTCCAGTTGGTGTACGTCGTAGCCGAGGCCAATACGTGGTTTCATTTTTTTATTAGGTCAAGCGTAAATCATTCTATTTTTGTTTGTGAACTGGCTGTATTTCTATATATTAGACAAATTCACAACGCATTTGGGGTTTATCATAAAATACTTCGATAATACATTGTCGAGCTATTGTTTTTTGCTAAAATCTTTTGAGCCGTTGCTTGAATATCTGCCAAATTTACTTTCTGAATTTTTGATGTTTCTTCATTGACCCAATCCGCATTGCCCGCATTGGCAGCGAAAGCCAAATTCATGGCTCGATTGAGCAGTTCTACCTCCGAAAATACCAAGGTGGATTCTGCTTGGTTTTTGACTTTTGTGAGTTCAGCTTCTGTTATCCCGTCTTGTATCAATTTCATGATTTCTTCTTCGAGTGCCGCTTCGGCTTCTTGGAGCGAAACCCCGGGGTTAGGATTGCCCTGCATGACCAGCAGCCCCGTATCGAGCGAAGAGGTAATGTAAGCGTTGATATTAGAAAACAACTGCTTCGTCTTCAGCAAGTTTTGATATAGCCGTGCCGATTTTCCACGGCCCAGTATATCGGCCAATAAGTCGGCAGCGTGAAAACCCTCCTCAAATCTACCCGGCATGTGATAGACTTTATAGAGGGCATCAAGGGGTACTTTCGCCCCGGTTTCTATGAAACGCGCTTCGGTTTGGGGAGGTTCTTGGGGTAGGTTTCTGATGTACTTTTCGCCTGACGGAATCGGCCCAAACCATTTTTCAGAGAGTTGTTTGACGTGGTCGGTGGTTACGTTGCCGGCTACAACCATGATGGCGTTGTTGGGGCGATAGAATTTGTAAAAAAAAGCCTTCACATCGTCCATGGTAGCATTTTCGATATGGCTGATGTCTTTGCCAATCGTGGCCCATTGGTACGGATGTATTTGGTAGGCCAGTGGCCGAAGCTTGAGCCATACATCGCCGTAGGGTTGGTTGAGGTAGCGTTGTTTGAACTCTTCGATGACGACCTTCTGCTGGGTTTCGAGTACTTTGGGGTCGAACGATAGGCTCATCATACGATCAGATTCGAGCCAGAAGGCCGTTTCGAGATTGACGGCGGGGAGGGTGATGTAATAATTGGTAATATCAGTCGAAGTGAAGGCGTTGTTTTCGCCGCCTACTTTTTGGATAGGTTCGTCGTAAGATGGTATATTTTGGGAGCCTCCAAACATCAAATGCTCAAACAAATGGGCAAAGCCCGTACGGTGCGGGTCTTCGTCGCGTGAGCCTACGTTGTACAAAATATTGACGGCTGCCATAGGAGTCGTAGGGTCTTGATGTACATAGACTTGAAGGCCGTTGGAAAGTGTAAAAGATTCGTAATGTATCATGCAGAAACTATTTTTCTTTTTTTGAACGTTATGAGCAAAAGTAAAGGTTTCGACCCAAACCCCAAAACTCCAACATCAGCCCCCTAACAGCCAGATGAGATTGTCATTTTTTTTAGTCTTTGTTTTTTGGTTTCAGATTGCCCGTACCCAAATCTTGTACGATGCCACTACCCAAGCGTTGGTTTTGCAAGCCATAGATTATATTTACAATTATGATTTTGACGAGGTAGAACCGTTGGCCAAACAAATTAGGGCCAAGTATCCCAATCACCCTGTCAATCCGATGCTCAAAGCTGTGCAAATGCAATGGCAATACCTGCCAGTCAAAGACAACAAAAGTGTAGTCAATCAATATTTGAAACTTTTGGAAGAAAGCATCGAAAAAGCCAAAGTTTTAGAGAAAGACCCCAAAACACGCCCCGAAGCTGCCTTTTTTTCGATGGCAGGGCATGGATATATTGCTTTGGTACACAACTACAACGACGACCGCCTTCGTGCAGCTACCGAAGGGAAAAAAGCGTACAATTATGTCATGGACGGGTTTAAATTCATGGAAACCAACCCAGAATTTTACTTTTCGTCGGGGTTGTACAATTACTACGTTATACGCTATCCCGAAGATCACCCTGTGGTGAAACCTCTGACGGTATTTTTTAAGAATGGCAATAAAGCTGAAGGGTTAAAACAAATGGATTTGGCAGCTAAAAGGGGAGTTTTTACCCGTACCGAATCGGCTTTTTTCTTAGCGCGTATTTTGCTCAAACACGAACAACGCTACCCGCAAGCCTTAGCATATCTACAAACTTTGGTGCAAAAATACCCCCAAAATCCAGTCTATTTGATGAAATATACCGAGGCTCTACTGCTCAATCAAAAATATGCTGAAGCCGAAGACGAAATAGCCAAATTGAAAAAACGTACCGATAAGTTTTTCCCTATTGCTTGGCTTACTTTTGAGGGTATCTACCAAGAAAAATACCGAAAAAATGATGTCGAAGCTACCAAGTTTTATGAGGCTGCTCTACGCCTTCGCCCAGACGACGAATACACCAAAGAATACCACGCATTTTCTTATGCAGGTCTGGCGCGTATCGCCCTTCGTGAGGGCAACCGCCGCAAAGCTACTGCCTACTACCGCAAAGCCGAATCAATAGGTGAATACAAAGCCATATCGAAAGAAGTCAAGAGTTTTTTTAAAGACTGACTTCAACGATTTTCATCTGTGAAAAGCGGCTGGAAGCCTTCAAATAGTAGGCACGAGGTAAAGCCTCGCGCCATCAAAAGTAGCACCTTACGCTACAAAGAGTATTTTTATTCGGGAAGTTTTGCTGACAAAGTAGAAGTCTTGGTAGTGAACTGCCACCGATTATTTTCATAAATCAAAACGCCTCCCGAAGCAGTCCTGATTTGGAGTAATCCATTCTCACTTTTTTCAATACATACCAATCTCTCCTCGATAGATGAAGGCTGCACTACCCATTCGTCTTTTGTCCGATGTAGAATCAGCCCCCTCTCTCCTACTGCCCAAAATTCGTTTTCAAAAAAACAAACATCGTACAGGTGTTCTGTTTGAAAGATGAGTACCTCAGACCACCTTTCGCCGTCCCATTGGAGTAAGGTAGCGTCATGTCCTACGGCCCAGCCCTCGTGGTGGTTGGCCATGGCTATGGCGGTCAGTTTTCGTTGGGTCGGTACTTCCACATTTTCCCAATGTGTGGTATTGAATGAACTCTTTTGCAAAATCCCTTCTTCTGTTACTCGCCAAGTGATGTTTTGCGCCTGTGTAGCAGCAGTAAGCAAAACTAAAAAGATACAAAATGTAGATATTTTTTTCATAGAGTGTTGAGTTTTGGCACGACTTTTTGAGAAGCCTTCTGCCAAATCTGCACATAAACTATGCCAAATAGGTGTAGGGAAGATGTTTTTAGTAGCCTTTCAATCAATCAAAGGACATAAAAAAAGAAGCCCCTATAAATCAAGGGCTTCTTTCAAAATCAAACCTATTATGAGTATTCTTTTACTTTACATTTTCTCTACTTTGTATCCCAAAAGAGGCGTTTTGATAGTTGGTCGTTGGCGCGTACTGCCTCATAATTTTGGGTGTTGAAAGTAGTTTCCGAAATCGGATACAAGAATCGGGCGGGTGGTTGGCGTTGGTTGTTGGATTGGTCTTGCCAAAAGGTTAGTTCGGGCAATTTCAGTCGGCGCATTTCTGCCCAGTTTTCGTAGGGTTGAACCACATTGAAATGAATCCAACGTTGATTGGCAATACGACGGAGTTTTTCGTTGGTACTATTGGCTGTTTCCCAACGAATTGCGGCAGCGTTTAAATAACTGGTGATTTCGGTAGCAGTGGCAGCAGCGGGAGCTGCTACAGTATTGTCGTCGCTAATACTACGGATACCATAGTAAAACTCTATGGAGTGTCTGATAGCGGTTTCGTAGTGTGTTTTGGCAGCGGCATCGTTGCCATTTTGGAGTTGATATTCTGCCAACATCAGATGTACTTCGGGCGAATTGATTAAGACTCCCGGAAAGAAGCGGTTGCGACTCAATGTAGAGCGATTGTACAAACTCACTGTCTGGGCAGCAATAGCAGCCTCTTGCTGAGTAGCAGGAGCCATCGGGTCTAAGCCATTGAATTGGCCGCTGGCGTTGAGTCCCGGCTCAAAGAGTACGCGCAAACGCGGGTCAGCGTTGGTGCGCAGATGATCTATCATGGCTTTGCCAGCTACGTTGCCGTTCCAATCCTCAAGCCCTGTACGAAAACCTCCAGCGTTGAGAGGCGTACTTACATTAAAGATACTGATTTGAATGTTGTCGGCATTGGTCGTAACGAGTGGGTAGCGGCTGGCATTGGCCAATATTTCTGCGATTTCGCTTTTGGCTCTTGCCGAAAATGTACTACTTCCACTCACACGGGTCAGCATACGTACCCGAAGGGCGTTGATATACCTGCGCCACTTCATCAAATCGCCTTTATTGACCAAATCTTGGGTACGAAAACCAGACATAATCGCAGGTTTTACGCTGAGGGTGGCCATTTCGTCAGCAAAGGCTTTAAGGTCGTCGAGCATCTTCTTGTAGAGGTCTTCGGCTTTGTCATATTTGGGATAGGAGATTTGATAATTTCCACCGTTGGTACTCAATTTACCAGCCTCACTGAAAGGAATATCGCCATGCAAATCAATCACCTTTTGAGTATGATCGTACAAATAAACCGTAGAGGTGATAGTATAAATACGATAGTCGGTTTTGCTTGCTTCGGGCAATGCCCCCATGACTTTTTCTAACTCACGATACTGGGCTAAGAAGTTGTAAAAGTTGGCCCAGCGGTCGTTGGTCAAAGCCCCTCCGGGTACATACTGATTTTCGGCCGTTACCCAGCCTACCGACTGAGTGAAGCGGTTGAGTGTAGGACGAAGTACTACAAAGTAGTGCCAATAGCTGGGTATGACGTATTCTTGATTGGCCTGCAAAAAGCCAGTAAATTGCTTCTCGACGGAAGTTTGGGCGATTTTGGAAGGATCGGTGTAAGCCCTTTCAAAATCAGATTTTTGGCAGCTTGCTACTGTCAGTAACAAGGCGAAGACTGCCATGGTTATCTTAGTATTCATCTTGATTCGTTATTGAAAGTAATTGTTGTTTTGAAATCAAACATTAGAAACTTGAACGCAGCATAATACCAACAGAGCGTGTGGCAGGGTTGGTACCGGCGTTGTTGACGGTCTGCGCCCAGCGCGACCCCGCCGTCAGTACTTCGGGATCTATGTCTTTGATAGTACGATAGAAGAAGAAGAGATTTCGCCCAAAAACCGATAACTGAAGATTGGAAGCACCGATTTTGGAGGCAATGCGTGCCGGTACACGGTAGGCAAGCGAAAGCTCACGGAGTTTGACATAAGTGGCCTCATTGACATAAAGTGAATACCGCGATGAACTGTATTGGGGTCCTCCCCAGTTGTAAGTATTCCAATAATAAAATGCCTGCGAGATGACATTGGTGTTGGGTTCGCCATTGGCCAAAACACCTTGCATCAACATACCATCGTGGAATACCTGCTCGCCGTTGGGGCCACGTTCAGCCGTGGTTTGAATCCCTCTGCCGTCTTTGCGATAATACGACAGCCCCCCGCTTTCCTTGTCCATGAAATTGAGGCTTTCTTGGGTAAGTCCACGACTGGTCATCCAGTAAAGGCCGGTAGGCATAATATGGCCTCCTATGCGGTAATCTGTACTAATATCGAGCGAGAGGTTTTTATAATTGAGGCTATTCAATATACCACCGATGGCCTTGGGCATGGCATTGCCGGTATACTCAAACTTATTGGGGTCGAGTTTGTATAAGCCATTTGGCTGTACGATAGGCTGTCCGCTCGAATGAAGCTCGATAGGCGGCGTATAGAAATCGCCCATTGGACGACCTACGACTGATTTCAACAAAGCGGCTCCTCCGTCGTAGTTGGCGTGTAGTAGCTCGGTAGCATTGTTAGCCAATTTCTCTACGATATTTCTATTCCAAGCGTAGTTTACGATTACGTCCCAGTTGAACGTTTTCGACTTGATGACCGAGCCGCTCAATGATATTTCAACGCCTTTGTTGCGCAGTGTACCGATATTTGTCAATACAGAACTTGCACCACTGGAGTTGGGCAAGGTGAGAGGGAGTATTTGGTCTCTGATTTGGTCATTGTAATAAGAAATATCTAAGCCCAAACGGTTGTTGAAAAACTTGTTTTCAAATCCAAACTCCAGTCCATACTTCATTTCGGGGCGAATACCGTCGTTGCCGAAGTTGCTCGAAATCGTCGTAAAAATCACGGGCTGGCCTCCTTGAGTCTGTACTCCCAAAGTATTTTGGTTGTAGGCGATATTGGCCCCATAAATGTCAGGATAGTTTCCTACGACTCCCCACGACCCTCTTATTTTACTATACGTAACAAATTTTGGCATATCAAAAGCCTGCGACAAAATAAAGCTCGTATTGACCGATGGGTACGTGAAGGAATTGTTGTTGGGATTCATGGTAGATGTACGGTCGCGGCGAATCGTTCCTTCTATGAACCATACATTTTTGTAGTCAAAATTGACAGTCCCCAACACGGCATCAATCACCCGTTCGCGGCGCATGAGTGAAGCATTGGCTTGGTTGAATGAGGCCGAAATATCAAACATATTTTCGGTACTAAGCCCTCCGTTAGTACTTACCCCTGTGCGAGTATAAGTTTCTCGGTTGGCGGTATAGCCTCCCATGATTTGCATATTGATATTTTCGGTCAGTTTTTTGGAATACGTCAAAAGCAAATCGCCATAAAGAATGGTATTCAACTCATTTTGAGCCGAAAAGCTACCCGAAGGGCCAAATGCCAAGGGGCGTTCAGTAGCGATTCGTTCTTCATTGCGTGCCGAAGTAAAGTCGGTAGCGATACGTGCGCGCAAGCGCAAATCGTTGGTGATTTGGAAATGATTAGTCAAATTACCAATCACACGATTGCTACGTTCTTCCGATTGGTGTCTGTTTACACGCCACATATAATCGAGTAAGTCGGCTCTGAAGCCAGTATACCTAATATTTTCTTCAGGAGTCAAACTTTCACCATTGCCTGTTACGAAGCGATACCCCCGGCTGGTTTGGTACTTGTTGCGGTACCACTCGCCATTGTCGAAAGTCCCCATCATACCCCCAAAATTGTTGATCATACGATCTATGGAGTAGGGCCGATTTTGAGTATTCTGATTGATGTAGTTGACGACCAAATCTGTTTTCCAATGTTTTGAGAAGGTGTAGCTGGAATTTAAATTGGCGATATTGCGGGCATTACGGGCATTGAGCGATAAGGCACCATTGTCCTGACGTGTCAGCGAGAAACGAACATTGGCACGTTCGGTAGATTGAGCAATGGCCAGATTGACTTGCGAGCTATGGGCATCTTGAAAGAGCGATTTATAGCGGTTGGGTTGAGCTTCAAACGGACGGATCACACCGTCCCAAGCCATGACAGGCTTGCCATCAAATTTTGGCCCGAAGTTGAGGGTAGAGCCTGTGATACCGCGTGTTTCACGGATGCCGTCGCCATTGGTATCATAGTAGATAAATCCTTCGGCATCTTGACCCAAATTTTGAACATGGATAGGGGCACCTGCTCCACGTACTGTCTGAAAACGAGGCAAATACGCAATTCGATCTACGGTGTAGTTGGTGTTGAAATCAAGAGAAAATCCTTTTTTACCTTTGGCTCCAGACTTGGTAGTAATGAGTACCACACCATTGACTGCCTCAGAGCCATACAAAGCCGCCGCAGATGCACCCTTCAAAATTGAAATGTTTTCAATATCTTCAGGATTGATGTCATTAAGGCCATTGCCACGAATCCGCTGATCGCCCCAGTAGTTGTTATTAGCTACTTCTTCGCTACGAATGGGTACCCCGTCGAGAATAATCAAGGGCTGATTACGGCCCGTAATGGAGTTTACGCCCCGAATCTGAATACTGACAGGACTGGTAGCCCCTCCGGGTGTACTTGCGATACGCACCCCCGGCGCACGTGCGTAGAGGGCATTGGCCACGTTTGTTGCCCCTACCCTCGTGATGTCATTGGCTTGTACCGTAGTGGTGGCATAGCCCAATGCTTTTTGCTCACGCGATACCCCCAATGCTGTTACGACCACCTCACTGAGTAGAGCGGCATCTTCTTCAAGCGCGATATTGACAACACTACGCCCTCCAACGGCTACTTCTATACTTTTGTAGCCAATAGACGAAACGACTAAGGTACTATTGCCTCCAGCAGAGATTCGGAAGTTTCCGTCGGTATCAGTACTTGTACCTGTGGTACTCCCTTTTACCAAAATAACGACTCCGGGTAAGCCTTCATTGGTAACAGACGAAGTTACTCGACCTGTGATGGTCTGAGCAAATGCTGTACTACTCAACAATGTAAGTAAGAGCAGCAAGTAGTTTTGTTTCATAATTGAAGTGATTTGAATTTATATTATTAAAAAATTTTATAAATATAAGTCAATTCACCCAAATATTTACTCTTTTGTTAATAAAATTTTTTCAATAGAGAAATTTTTTAATAAATTTTTAAAAAAAATTAATTATAAATTGCAATATATGGTATTAATGACTGATTTTATTAGGAATTGTATAATCCCAATAAATTGTCGATAGGTAATAAAAAAGGGGAGGCTATCGGTAGGCTCAAAGAAAACTCGGCTACACTCCACCATAAAAACCACAAAAACGGCTTAGGACTTTGATATAAACATCACAAGTCGCAAGAGCGAACCCGTCAGTACCTCACCTTATCGTGAAGTAGTACACCAAATTTCAAAAGATTATCAGTAACTGATGTTACGCATATTTGGTTATGGCCTACTACTTAGAAATTGCTCTACAAACTTTGCGCCTCTCCGAGGCTTGGGGGATTTTGGGAGTGGGTCTTCTCTACAAACCTTGCGCCTC
>JBKBKL010000143.1:0-10642 GCA_046294665.1 Runella sp. | reverse complement strand
GAGGTGAAGGGGGTGTCAGTGGGGACGTATATCCTTCAGGTGAGTAGTGAGCAGAAGCAAGCCAACATCAAGGTCATTAAGACCAACTGATGAGGTTGATATTATTTTAAGGCTCTATAAACAAAAAATCAGCCTTCCCGATTCGGGAAGGCTGATTTTTTATGTTAGTATTGGCATTCTATCTTTGCTAATTCTGCTTTCAAGCGTGAGCAAAGGCAGGATTAAACATTCCTACTTCTTTAGCTTCGAGTAATGACTCCCCCATGAGTGCCTCATCTACTTTGCGGGCTGCTTCTCGGCCTTCGGAGATGGCCCATACTACCAAAGACTGGCCTCGGCGGCAATCGCCGGCAGCAAATACCTTTTCGTGAGAGGTTGCGTAGTTATTTTCGTCGGCTTTGATATTTTTACGAGAGTCGGTTTTAAGGCCAAACTGTTCGATCAATGCTTGCTGAGGGTGTAGGAAACCTGCCGCAATCAAAGCCAAATCGCATGGTAAAAGCCGTTCGTTTTCGGTGATAGGGACGCGGCGGCCATCTTCGAGGGTACGCTCACCTACAATGTCAGCAATGCGCAAATGAGTAAGTTTTTCGCCATCACCTACAAACTCTTGAACCGCAATAGAAAAAAGCCGTTCGCACCCTTCTTCGTGAGAAGTTGAAGTTCGCATAGTGATAGGCCAAAGCGGCCATGGACTGCGCTCGTCGCGTACTTTATAGAAGGGTTGCTTTTTGTCATCGTATTTAGGAGCAGGCATTACTTCTACTTGGGTGATACTCTTGGCTTGATGGCGGTTAGATGTACCAACACAATCGGAGCCGGTATCGCCTCCTCCGATGACTACAACATGCTTATCGGTAGCCCAGATTTGACCATTTTTATAGGGTTCTCCACGATGATCTATCACTGGTTCAATATTGGCTACACGCTTGTTTTGTTGGCTCAAAAACTCCATGGCAGGATAAATGCCCTTACCAAGATACTGCTGCCAACCCTGAATGATGATTTGACGCGGTTCGGTTGAACCAATAGCCAGTACGATTGCATCAAAATCACGCAGCAGGTCGTCGGCTTTGAGATCGTAGCCAATATGAACATTTGTCTTAAAAACCACCCCTTCTTCTTCCATCAACGTGATACGACGATCTATGACCCATTTTTCGAGTTTGAAGTCAGGGATTCCGTAGCGTAGTAACCCTCCGATTTGGTCGGCTCGCTCGAATACCGTAACCTCATGTCCTGCATAGTTGAGTTGTGCTGCCGCTGCCAATCCTGCCGGACCGGAGCCTACGATAGCAACCTTTTTACCGGTGCGACGAGTGGGCTTACGTGGTTTAACGTATCCATTGTTGTAGGCAGTTTCGATGATAGACTTCTCGATGTATTCGATGGTTACTGGGGGTTTGTTGATACCCAACACACAAGAAGCCTCACAAGGGGCAGGACAGATACGTCCCGTAAACTCCGGGAAATTGTTGGTACTACTTAGAAGCTGGTAAGCATATTCCCAGTTGTTTTCATAAACGGCATCGTTGAACTCAGGAATGATATTGCCCAATGGGCAGCCATGATGACAAAACGGAATACCACAATCCATACAGCGAGCTGCTTGTTTTTTGGAGTCTTCTTGGCTACCTATGGGTTCGATTTCTTTATAATCTAAACGACGCTCCTCTACACTACGTTTGCTGGGGAGTTGGCGGTCATATTCGATAAATCCTGTGGGCTTTCCCATAAAGTTTAATTGAAGGATTTTGGATTGAATGTTACTTCGATAATTTGAATCATAGCGCAGAAAGGCCGCGCTATGATCTTTTTTATGAAAGGTAGGTTAATGATTAATATCCATTTCAATGTCTTGATAAACGATATTTTTGTCGGCTATCTGCTGTGAAAGGCTGATGCCTCTTACTGCCAATGCCTTTTTGAAGTCGTTGGGCAATACTTTTACAAACTGATTCAAATAAGTCTCCCAGTCTTGCATAATTACAAAAGCGACACTGCTGGTAGTAAATTGAAAATGCTGTTCGATAAACCCTTTCACAATATCCTTATCTTCGTCGTTGAGGGGTTCGAGAGCTACCATTTCACGGTTTACTTTGGAGGCGAAGTTTCCTTGTTGATCCCAAACATAAGCTACTCCACCCGACATACCGGCGGCAAAATTACGGCCTACCTCACCCAGAATGACCGCTACACCACCCGTCATGTATTCTAAACCGTGGTCGCCTACGCCTTCTACTACTACTTTGGCACCGGAGTTACGTACACAAAAACGTTCACCCGCTGTACCACGAATATACGCCTCGCCCGAAGTTGCTCCATAAAAGGCCACATTGCCGATGATAATGTTTTCTTCAGGGCGGAAAGTCGCCTCTCTGTCAGGATAAACAATCAATTCAGCACCACACAAACCTTTGCCAAAGTAATCATTGGCATCACCTTCGAGTTCGAGGCGAATACCATTGGTATTGAATGCCCCAAAACTTTGTCCGGCTGTCCCTCTAAATTTGAAGTGTATTGTGCCTTTAGGAAGTCCTCGCCCGCCGTATCGCTTAGAGATTTCGTTGGAGAGGAGATTGCCTACAGAACGGTGGAGATTGTTGATGTTAAATTCTTCATAAACTTCTTCCCCTCTATCCAATGCCGGCATGGCTTTGGGTAAAAGTGCCACCAAATCTAATACTTGGTCAATACCGTGGTCTTGATCTTCTTGCTTGAACTGGGCTACTTCTAAACTCACCGGCTCTTTGTAGAGAATCGCATTGAAGTCCAAGGCTTTGTATTTCCAATGTTTGATGTCGTTTCGCATTTCGAGGTATTGCGACTGTCCTACCATTTCATTGACGGTACGGAAGCCGAGTTGGGCCATGATTTCGCGTAGCTCACGTGCCATGTATTCAAACATATTGACTACATACTCCGCTTTGCCCGTAAACAACGCCCGCAACTCTTTGCGCTGGGTAGCAACACCTACAGGGCAAGTGTTGAGGTGGCATTTGCGCATCATGATACAGCCTGCCGTAACAAGGGCAGCCGTGGCTACCCCAAACTCTTCGGCACCGAGGAGGGCTGCAATGGCCAAATCGCGCCCTGTGCGCATTTGTCCGTCGGTTTGGAGTGTTACGCGGCCACGAAGTTTATTTTTGACAAGGGTTTGGTGGGCTTCGGCCAAGCCTAATTCCCACGGAAGGCCCGCATGGCGAATCGAACTCAGGGGGGAAGCTCCTGTACCCCCATCATGTCCAGAAATCAAAATATGGTCAGCATGGGCTTTGGCCACGCCCGTAGCTACTGTACCCACACCCGCCTCTGACACCAGCTTGACACTGATACGTGCATCACGATTGGCGTTTTTGAGGTCGAAAATCAACTGAGCTAAATCTTCAATCGAATAAATGTCATGGTGGGGCGGTGGCGAAATAAGCCCTACCCCCGGAGTTGAGTGGCGAGTACGGCCTATCCAGTCATCTACTTTATGCCCCGGTAACTGTCCACCCTCTCCGGGTTTGGCTCCTTGTGCCATTTTGATTTGAAGCTCTTGGGCGTTGGAGAGGTAGTGGCTTGTTACGCCAAATCGGCCTGAAGCTACTTGCTTGATGGCCGACGACATGGAGTCGCCATTGGAGAGAGGGGTATATCTGATTTCGTCCTCGCCCCCTTCGCCAGAGTTGGACTTACCACCGATACGATTCATGGCGATAGCCAACGTAGTATGTGCCTCCCACGAAATCGAGCCAAAAGACATGGCTCCCGTAGCAAAGCGTTTGAAAATACTTTCGACAGGCTCTACTTCTTCCAACGGAATGGGATTGCCACGTTTGAACCGCATCAAACCTCGCAGTGTCAGTGCTTTTTGGGTTTGATCATCAATCAGTTTTGAAAATTTCTTAAAGATTTGGTATCCTTCTTCGCCCCCTTTACGGGTAGAGTGTTGGAGCAAATGAATGGTTTCGGGGTTGAAAATATGCGCTTCGCCGCGTTGTTTCCATTGATAAAACCCACCAACCTCGAGGCGTGGATGGAGAATAGGTGTTTCGGGATAGGCTACCTTGTGTCGGATCAAGACTTCGCGGGCAATCTCCTCCAGCCCCATACCGCCGATACGCGAAATCGTACCTGTGAAATATTTGTCTATTACCTCTTTATTTAGTCCCAAACACTCAAATATTTGTGCCCCTTGATACGATTGGAGCGTGGAGATTCCCATTTTGGAAAATATCTTCAACAGTTCTTTGTTGATGGCCTTGATGTAATTAGCATAGAGTTTTTCGTTGGGTAAGTCGCTGTTGATCATACCCTTTTGTTTCATTTGGGCAATGGTCTGAAACGCCATGTACGGACATACGCCCGCTGCCCCATAGCCTATCAAGGTAGCTACGTGATGGGTTTCAAAAACATCACCAGCTTCGACCAAAATCCCCACTCTACCCCGTAGCCCACGGCGTATCAAATGATGATGTACCGCTGACATGGCCAATAATGACGGCACGGGAGCGTGGTCGGAGTCTATGGCGCGGTCGGAAAGAATGATGATCTCAAAACCATCTTCGATGGCATCTTCGGCATAGCGACAGATACGCTCCAATGCACGCTCCAAACCTTTGCCGCCTTGGTCGGCACGGAAATAGGTATTGACAGTTTTGGCCTGAAAATGCGCTTTGTCCACCCAACGTAACTTATCAAACTCTTCGATGGTCAGTACAGGCTGCTCCAGTTCGATTTGGCGACAGTGCAGCGGCGACTCGGTGAGAAGGTTTTCGGTGGCTCCCACAAACGAAATGAGCGACATGATCGAACGCTCCCGAATCGAATCTATCGGGGGGTTAGTTACTTGAGCAAAAAGTTGTTTGAAATAGTTGGACAAGTGTTGGCTTTGATCTGACAGTACAGCCAAAGGTACATCGGTTCCCATAGAACCTACGGCTTCATAGCCCGTTTCGGCCATGGGGCCAATGACCATGCGCAAATCTTCTGACGTAAACCCAAAGGCAATTTGGCGTTTGAGGAGTTGCTCTTCTGAATAAGGTGCAAAAGGCCGCAGGGAGGGTTCTAAGTCAGAGATTTTAATTTTGTTTTCGTCCAGCCATTGTTGATAGGGCTGGGCGCGGCAGATGCTGTCTTTGAGTTCATCGTCGGGAATGATTCTCCCCTGCTCCATGTCCACGACAAACATTTTGCCCGATTGCAGTCGGCCTTTTGATACGACGCGAGCGGGGTCTATGTGATGCAAAACACCTGCCTCGGAGGCCATGATGATGGTGTCGTCGTCGAGTACCCAGTAGCGAGAGGGGCGCAGACCGTTGCGGTCGAGAGTAGCACCGATGATTTTGCCGTCGGTAAATGAAATCGAAGCGGGGCCGTCCCATGGTTCCTGAATCGCCGCATGGTACTCATAAAAAGCCTTACGGTGTGGGGGCATATCGTCGTTGCCGTCCCATGCTTCGGGAATCAGCATCATCATCACATGGGGCAGTGATCTTCCCGACAGATACAGCAACTCAATGGCATTGTCGAGATTGGCGGTGTCGGAGTTGCTCAAATCGCAGATAGGCAACAGCATTTTCATTTCTTCCTCCGAAAAATGCTCTGTCCAAAATGATTTTTCACCTGCTCGAATCCAGTTGACATTGCCGCGTACTGTATTGATTTCTCCATTGTGGGCTATATACCGAAAAGGCTGTGCCAATTTCCAAGAAGGGAAGGTATTGGTCGAAAAGCGAGAATGAACAATTGCAAATGCGGATACAACCGAATCGTTGTGCAAATCAGGGAAATAGTATTTGAGCTGGCCGGTGGTCAATTGACCTTTGTACGAAATGGTACGGCACGAAAGCGACGAGAAATAAAAATGTTCTTTGGCCCCTTGTACGGTGGTATTGATCATTTTGGTAGCGTACTGGCGCAGTACAAAGAGTTTTCGCTCGAAGCCCAGTTCGTCGGTTACGCTATCGGGGCGTTTGATAAATACCTGCTCTACTTGTGGCTCTACCGACAGCGAACCTTCACCGAGGGTATCGTTGAGGGTAGGTACACGGCGGTAGCCCAAAAGCTCCATGCCAAGTTTTTTGATTTTACGGTTGAGTAGATCCCGACACTCTTCGCGAAGGGTCGCTTATTTCGGAAAAAAAATCATACCGACCCCATACTCACCAGCGGCAGGCAAAGAGATATTGTGCTTTGGACATTCTTCAACAAAAAACTCATGGGGGAGTTGAATAAGAATCCCAGCTCCATCGCCGGTGTTGGGGTCGCTGCCACAAGCTCCTCGATGGTCCATGTGTTCGAGCATCGTAATGGCATCGGCTACTATATGATGAGATTTGCGGCCTTTCATATTGGCTCGAAAGCCGATTCCGCAAGCGTCATGTTCAAACTCGGGGCGATACAGCCCCTGGGGTACAAATCCTGACATGGTTTTGTTGTAAATATTGGTAGGTAAATAGGAAGGAAGCATTCGGGTCTGGGGCTTCCCACAAGATACTAAACTCACGCAAGTTACGCAAAAATATATTTGGTTCAATGAGGGTTTGACCAAATAATAAAACGTTTTTTTTGTTTTATTGAGAATATTTTAAATATTCTTGAAATGATACAATTTTTCAAAAAAATAGAAGATATAAAATGAAAATGTCAATAAATCGCATTATTTGGTGTCATATTTATAACAATACATCAATTGTATTGAAATATATCTAATCAAGATGATTCTCTAATTTTTGCTTTGATTAGCTACAAGCCGAAAAGCATATCTTCAAATAGTGTAGTAGTACTTATTTTGGTTTTTATGCTGTAAAACAAGACTTAAATCGTAAAATACTTGAGCCTCTAACCACTAAATCCTACCTTTGTGGGAGTTTCATCAATTGAGTCGAAACAGTAAAGTTGTACAACTCAATAACCCAACAACTCAAAAAGACTAATTTGTATCTGTGGAATCTATCGAACAACTCCCTACCGTCGAAACTGCCAAAAAATTAGGCCTCCTTCCCGAAGAATTTGAAAAAATAAAAAGCATTTTAGGCCGTACCCCCAATTTTACTGAGTTGAGTATTTTCTCGGTAATGTGGTCGGAGCATTGCTCTTACAAAAACTCCATTGTGTGGCTCAAAACCCTCCCCCGCGACTCCGAGCGTATGCTGGCCAAAGCCGGCGAAGAAAATGCAGGATTGGTGGACATCGGCGACGGGCTGGCGTGTAGCTTCAAAATCGAATCGCACAATCACCCCTCAGCTTTAGAACCTTACCAAGGAGCAGCAACTGGAGTAGGGGGCATCAATCGCGATATTTTTACGATGGGCGCGCGGCCTATTGCCCAGCTCAACTCCCTGCGCTTTGGTAATCCCAACTTGCCCAAAACCAAATGGCTTGTCAAAGGTGTCGTAAAAGGTATCGGCGACTACGGAAATGCCTTCGGTATCCCGACCGTAGGTGGCGAAGTATTTTTTGACGAATGTTATAACACCAACCCGCTCGTCAATGCCTTTTCGGCGGGTATCGTCGAAGTTGGTAAAGTAGCGCGTGCTATCAGCTATGGGGTAGGAAATCCGGTCTTTATCGTAGGTTCGGCTACTGGCAAAGACGGCATCGGTGGGGCGAGTTTTGCCTCAGAAGACATCAGCGAGAAATCGTCCGAAAAACTCCCTGCTGTGCAAGTAGGCGACCCTTTCATGGAAAAACTCCTTCTCGAAGCCACGCTCGAAATCATCGAAACGGGCTATGTGGTGGGTATCCAAGATATGGGGGCAGCGGGTATCATTTGCTCTACTTCGGAGATGAGTGCCAAAGGCAAACACGGCATGGTCATAGACCTCGACAAAGTACCTACGCGCCAAGCCAATATGAAAGGTTGGGAGATTTTGCTCTCTGAATCTCAAGAGCGAATGTTGGTAGTAGTAGAAAAAGGTAAAGAAGAGGTAATCAAAAAAATATTTGATAAATGGGATTTGCACTGTGCCCAAATCGGGGAGGTTGTGGCAGGAGATAGACTTCATTTTTATCAGTACGGCCAGCTCATTGCCGATGTACCCGCCGACGACCTCGTGCTGGGGGGAGGTGCACCTCAATATCACCGGGAGTACCGTGAGCCAGCTTACTACCAAGAATTTAAGAAATTTGACATCAACCAAGTAGAGGATATAGTTGTAGGTTCGGAAGGAGAAGGCTTGAAAAAAGTAGCAAGACATCTGCTCTCACACCCCAACATTGCCTCCAAAAAATGGGTCTATGAGCAGTACGACTCTATGGTAGGCACAGCCACTCGCACCACCAACCGTCCTGCCGATGCAGGCGTAGTACGCATACGTGATGTGAAGCGTCCACACTATGAGAAATCTATCGCAATGACGGTGGACTGCAACGCCCGCTACGTCAATGCTGACCCATTCATCGGAGCGCAGATAGCTGTGGCCGAAGCTGCCCGCAATTTGGTGTGTACCGGTGCTGAGCCGTTGGCTGTTACCAACAACCTCAATTTTGGCAATCCTTATGTACCTCAAGTGTATTGGCAGTTTGTCCATGCTGTCAAAGGTATGGGTGAAGCCTGTAAGAAATTCAAGACACCAGTAACTGGCGGCAATGTGAGTTTTTATAACCAATCTTCCGACGACGGCCCCGTCTTCCCTACCCCCACGATTGGCATGATTGGCTTGATCGAAAAACCCGAATGGCAGATGTCATTGGATTTCAAAAACGTTGGCGATTTGATTTATTTGGTAGGGGTGCCTCAAAATGACATCGCTTCTTCAGAGTATTTGTACTCTTACAAAGGCATCAAAGCCTCACCTGCTCCTGCCTTCAATCTTGAGGAGGAGTTGGAGCTTCAAAAAGCAGTATTGAAGTTGATTCGTGGCCAAATGATTCAGTCTGCCCATGATGTATCCGACGGTGGGCTTTTCGTGGCATTGGCAGAGTCGGCTATGCCGCGAGGGTTGGGTTTTGAGGTGGTTTCGATGCCGGGCTTTCGCCAAGATGCTTTTTGGTTTGGGGAGTCGCAGAGTCGTGTGGTCGTAAGCGTAAGCCCCCAAAAACAAGGTGAATTTCAAAAAATGATAGGTGGCGAACTCAAAATCCCTCATGTGTTGTTAGGGAAAGTAGCCGCCGATGGCTTGAAGATTGACGGACAAACATGGCTATCAACATCAGAAGCCAAAGACTTGTACGACAATGTCCTTGGCCAACTGATGCAATAACCCCATGCCTTTAGGCTATCCATCAACCCCATGCCTTTAGGCTATCCATCAACCCCATGCCTTTAGGCTATCCATCAACCCCATGCCTTTAGGCTGGGGACTAACCACCAAACCTATGCTCGAAGTAACCTCAGATAACAAACTCAAGCGACTCATCGTAGTAGGCGACCGTGTGTTGATTCGCCCCAAAAATCCTATGGAGCAAACTCCTACGGGTCTTTACTTGCCACCAACTGTTACCGAAAAAGAACAAGTACAAAGTGGCTATGTCATCAAAGTCGGGCCAGGCTACCCCATTCCCAGCCCCGTAGAAGATGAACCTTGGAAAGAAACCGAAGAAAAAGTAAAATACATGCCTCTGCAAGCCCAAGAAGGCGACCTTGCGATTTATCTCCAACGCAATGCCATCGAGGTAATGTATAATGATGAAAAATACATCATTGTCCCTCAATCTGCCATCTTGATGCTAGAGCGGCACGAGGATTTGTTTGGCTAATCCTAAACAACCAAAAAAGCCCGGCGTGCCGGGCTTTTTTGGTATAGAAATAGAAAGAGTATGATTTATCACTTACCGCTTTCCTGTGGACCACCACCTCGGGGGTCGTAGCCAGAAGCAAAAAGAGGATACTGATCAAAAATTGACCGCACTACGTTTCGGTAGTAGTTGTTGGCGGCATTGGGGTTTTTGAAAATACCAGCCGCGTACCCTCTCCAGACCACTTGATCACTGTCAGCATCAATCAAAGAGATAATGATTGTTCCTTTATCAAGCGAGTAGCGAATAGGTTCATATTTGAAAGAATCGTCTTCGGTATCTACCCAGTTTTTAATAACCGGCTGCATATAGCCCTGATAACGTAGATTGTCATAAAAAATACCGTAATTTACCAAAAGGGAAGGCTTACTTGTGGAGAGGCGATAGCCACGCGCCTGCATTTGGCGGTGAATCGCATTGTACACTTCCGTACAGACATTACCTGTATCTCTCTCACATTCCAAGAAGGCATACGTACTGTATGTCTTGAAATTTGTTTCATAACTGTAATCGTGTTCAACGAAAATACGACGACTTGTGTTACAGCCCGCCGCCCACACAACGACGCAACCAAAAAGTAAAAGTTTAGCAAGCTTCATGACGGATGTTAGTGTTAGGTGTTATGCCCGAATATTTGGATAAAATTACGAAATTTTCGATAAAAGCAAATTTTTTATTGTAAAACTTGTCAACAATAAATTATCCTATGTAATACGCTACTCCTTGATGAAATTCGTTGGCCGTTACTTTGATGTCATACCCGCAACTTCCTATTCCTGTAAGCAACGAAAAACGTAACTCTCCCCCTTTATTTTTTTTGTCTTGATAAGCCAATTCAATGAGATGAGGTATATCAAGCACTTTTAAATTTACTTTGCCATACAACGAAAATATAAACTCCTCTACTTGCTCTAAT
>JBKBKL010000142.1:0-10893 GCA_046294665.1 Runella sp. | reverse complement strand
AAAACCTGATATGTTTCTTATGATTATCAGATGGTTACATCGTTATCTTTTCTCAAACCTATGAGGTTTAAGTATAAACTCAATTTGGTAGAATAAGCTATTATAATTTTGAGTGTTTGTGAGTATTTTGAGATTTTGACAAAGTTATTGTCAAACTCCTACGCATCGAAGCCCTTGAGCATAATTTGGAGTATATATTGAAGGGAAATAGTTTATCTATTGACGTTTATTTTTAAGTTAGCAATACTTGATGTCTTGCTATTTTTTTAATTTTACAAGATAGCCCTCCATTTTTCCAGGCTATTTAAGACATGATGAAGACTTTTTCACTTTTCATTATACTTACATTTAGTATTTGTTTTTGTAAAATCAACGCCCAAACCACCGATTTTACGCTCGAGCATGAGTTTACCAAAAACTGTGAAGGGCCAGCCGTAGATGCCGACGGCAACGTCTATGCCGTCAATTATGCCATGGACGGGACCATCGCCCAAATACCACGCCGAAATAAGCCTACCATTTTTCTAACATTACCCAAAGGAAGTACCGGCAATGGCATACGGTTTGGCAGAAAAAACGAATTTTATGTAGCCGACTTTATGGGGCATAATGTGCTGAAAGTCAATCTCGAAACCAAAGAAATTACAATACATTGTCACGAACCAGCCATGCACCAGCCCAACGATTTGGCCATGATGACCACGGGACATATTTTCTGCTCTGACCCTCACTGGAAAGAAGGTACAGGAAGGGTTTGGCACGTATCGCCCGAGGGCAAGGCGCGCATCGTTGCTACCGATATGGGTACTACCAACGGCATCGAAATAAGTCCCGACGAAAAAACGTTGTATGTCAATGAAAGCGTGCAGCGCAACGTGTGGGCTTTCGATTTAGCAGCCGATGGCACTCTTTCCAACAAAAGGCTGTTGATACACTTTGAAAGTGGAGGCATGGACGGTATGCGCTGCGATATACTCGGCAATCTGTACATCACACGCCACGGCGAAGGGGAAGTAGTCATAGTTTCACCACAAGGGAAAGTGCTGAAAAACATCAAAACACAAGGCAAAAAAGTATCCAATATTTGTTTTGGTGGCAAAAAAGGACGAATTTGCTACATCACGCTCCAAGATAGAGGCTGTATAGAAACGTTCAAGGCCCCCGCTCCAGGACGCGAATGGGCCATGATGCAGCAGATGAAGTAAGAAAGATTAAGTAAGCATGAAGGGTATTATCAAAATACGCAATCTTGTCAGAGCAGCCGTTTACCTATTGCTGATAGGGCTGCTCATGTCGCCGCGTACCGATACCCCCCAAGACCAGATGCTTTTGTTGGGGCAAGCCTTCCAAAATCTTAACATTCAAATCAGAGAGCAGCAAATCTCCCCCGACTCGGCACAGTTGCGGTTTCAGGCAATCATGCGTACCGTACGCGACGTAACCCAATCTTACCGAAAACAATTTTGTAGTGATAGCATCTCTTATGTTTTCCCGCTCAAATCTTACAGTGCCGACTACATCGGAGGGCGCGGTTCGGGATACTACGCTCGCAAGTTCAATCTTTTTGACCACTCGGTACAAGGCAGCCACCCGGCCCATGATATTTTTGTTTATGACAAAAACCAAGACAACCTCGACGACCGTACCGAGCAGCCTGTGGACGTGCTGGCCATGCGCCCCGGTATCGTGATGGCCGTAGAAACCAACTGGACTCCCGAAAGCCTTTTTAGAGGAGGCAATTTTGTATGGATTTATGACCCCTGTTTAGATGGCTTGTTTTATTATGCTCATCACAGTAAAGTAATCGTAAAAGTAGGCGATCAAGTGGCCGAAGGACAGAAAATAGCCGAAGTAGGACGTACAGGTATCAATGCCGCTAAACCTCGCTCCAGTACGCACCTGCACCTGATGTACCTTCAACTCACTCCCGAGGCATTGCCCGTACCTGTCAATACCTACGCTTGGCTCAACGCTGCCAAGACCGTAGAGTAAAAAGAAGAGCAAGTCTTCGACTTATCTCACCAATCCTCGCAACTCGGCTTGTAGGGGTTTGTCATCTGGAAACTCTTGCGGAATCCAGCGGTCGGCGAGTTTGCCTTGGGCATCAATTACTACATAAGGAAAGCGCATCGTCGTCAAAAAAGTATCTTTGAGTTGTTGGGCTTCTTCTTCTGAGGCCCATAGATGTACTACACCGGGGCGTTTTTCGGTGGTACTTTGCCACACTTCAAAAGGAGTATTGGGTGTTACGTTCAAATAAACAAAGGTGAGGCGGTCGCGGTATTTTTCTTCCAAAGGTCGGAAGTTGAACTCATGCTGCTTGAGATTAAAGCAAAACGCAATACATACAGGCTTACCACGGAGGCTTTCGAGCGACACCCATTTACCCTCGCGGTCTTTCAACGTAAAATTGGGGGCAAAGTTGCCTGTTTTCATACGTTCTTTGTTGGCAATGGTATTCTTGAAATACGGCAACAAAGACGAAGAAGGGTAGCTGGTTTCATATTTGGCAAGTAAAGTACGAGCAGCGGTCATGTCGCTACGGTAGGTGGTGGCGTAGTCGAGCCAATGGGTGCGGAGGTATTGGAGTTGGAGGGGGTAGTTTTGTAGTTGTTGTTCGCTCAACTGATAGGCCATTTCGAGTGCCTCGGCACTCAATACAAACCGCTTGGCAGAGTCGGTAGGGTAGCGTCTTACCACCGGTATTTGGATAAAATTGCGCAATTCACTCCGATAGCTATCACTTATCAAGGCAGCATCGGGCAGGATTTTGAAGTTTTGGAGGGTGATGTCTTGTATTTCTTTGCGCTCATTGCCTCGTAGATGCACCCCCGCTCCCTTGCGCAGGTTTTTGTCGCTCACTACGAGTTTGAGCAAATACGGCTCGGTCATCATCATAGCAGAGATATACGCCTCAAAATCGGGACTTACCTTTTGGGTATTTTGCAACTTTTCCCAGCGTGTCTGGCGGGCAGCTTGTAAGCTATCTATTTTGGGCAAAATCTGGCTGTTGTTTACTTGGGTAGGTTTGTAGCCAAAAGCGGGCAGATAGTCATAAAAGTTGTTTTTGAAGCTATCGCGCAAAAAAGATTGATAAATTGCACCCTTCCCTGAAAAGGAGAGCGTTTTGTCGGGCTGAATCGTGATAGTCAAATCATCTTTGGGACTAAGAAAAAGCAAATGATTGGAGGCTTGTCCTTTGTTGGCTTGGTAGGGAATCAACGCCATACGTACCAGCAGGGGTTGTTGTATTTCAAGTTCAAGTACCCCCTGTTTTTTGGTGCTGTCGTCGAATACTCCAAAATTTTGGTATTTTATATCTGTCAAGCCAATAGCAGGGGAGGGATTGTACTCAATTTTTTCGCCCACAAATGATACCATGCAATCATTCTTATCTAAAAATTTTAAGGTGATTTTGGCTGTTTGGGCATAGCTGCACAAAGACACCAAAAAGAGGCAGGTAAAGACAGAGGTTTTCATAGTAAGTAGTAGCTGGATAGTTTCAGAATATAAGCTTTGAGTCAGTATTGTGATAATCCTACAGGTTTTTTGGAAACATTCATAAAAGTATCTAACTACTCAACGATATTACCTCAAGAATCGTATTTTTCAAAAACTTGACAATGTACAACGTAGGGGTATTTACACCAAAGTCAGGACATAAACCAATTGTGAGGCATATACTAAAAAAAGCCGCTCTGATAGAAAGAACGGCTTTTTTTGAATCTATATTTTCAGCAAAAGTTACTTACCGGTATTGCTCAAACTTACTGTGTTGAACTGCACCCATTCTAAGCCAAAAAGTCCTTTGTTTTCGGGGATTTCTTTGTTGGTACTAAAGACTAAATATAAGTGGTTTGCTTTATCGTCGGGTTTGCGGAGAGGTGTACTTACGGTACCTATTTTGCTGTTGGGTACTTCGGCCTCGCCTATTACAGGCCCAGTGGGGCTACCGAGTCGTACTTCTATTTTGCCTCCTGTGGTACGGTCTGGGGAGGCATAGACCATAAACGACAAGTTGTCAATAGCTGTCAAATCTACGTCTTTGAAAGCTACGTAGCTACCATTTTTCAATGGAGCTACTACCTGCGACTTGGTAGGTAGTTCGGTCGTAATGCAGTCTTTCATTTCGTCGTTGTGAATGGCCTTCATTTTGGCAGGACGAAGAGCCACAGTAGCCGTAGATGTCAGCGGGCCGGCGTTGATTTTGGCGTTGCCTTTGTCGGTGTAGCTGGCAGTGAGGATATAAGAGCCTTCTTTAGCTTTAGATTTGGTTACGTATTCGCCTTTGAGTGGTTTTTTGTCGGGGCCTTTCTCATTGGCCAATGATAAAATGTAGCGTACCATGTCTTTGGCTTCGTCTTCTTTGATTTGGGGGTGGGCACTCATGGCTTGCTCGCCCCATACTCCGCCTCCACCTTTGATGATTTTTTGGGCTAAATGATTGACGGCATTGCGGTCTTTTTGGTATTTCTTGGCTACATCGCGGTAGGATGGGCCGATAGATTTAGTATCTATGCCATGACAAGCCTTACAGTCAGATAAGTCCATGAGGCGTTTGCCAGTGGCAAAACCCAAGTTGGTTTGATGACCTTGTGCCAGCATGGTTTTGTCGAACCCTTCGAGGTAGTCTATGGTCATCAGTACTTCGTCGGGGCTGATTTTTTGGTTGGCCAAGCTACCGTCCTCCTTATCGCTCACTTTCACTTCGTAGCTGATAGGCTTATCGTCCCAGTAGAAAGATTTATTGCCAGCTACGGCTACCTCAACTTTTGGGGGTTCATTGCCTACTTTTACTTCTACGTTACTGCTTGAGCTATTGCCTTGGGAGTCGGTTACTTTGAGGGTAGCTGTATAAATGCCGGGTTTGGTATAGGTAAAGGTCGGGTTTGGGAGGTTACTTTTGGGCAAACCCTTTCCAAAGTTCCATTCATATTTGATAGCGTCGCCATCATAATCTAAAGAACCTTTGGAAGAAAAGGCTACTTTCATAGGTGCAGCCCCAGCTTTTTTCGATACAGACGCTACGGCTACGGGTTTACGGTTGCCGGCGTTGTAAGTAATGCGTGAGAGGCGCGCGTCGTCGTTGGCCGCAAACCAAGTGTTGCCATATTCGAGTACGTACAGAGAGCCGTCATTGGCAAACTGCATATCTATCGGGTGGTTGAATTTGGTGTTGGGCATGAATGTTTCCATACTCACAAAATCGCCGTCCTTGGTCATCGTAACGGGGTTAATCCAGTCGCGCATCCAGTCGTAGGCAAAGAACTTACCGTCGTAGTGGCGCGGAAACTTCACATCAGTTTCGGGGTAGTCATCGTAGTAATAGACTGGCCCGGCCATGGCATTACGGCCGCCTTTGCCCACTATCGGCCCAAACTCTGGCGAGTCGGCATAAGGATAATAAATGAAGGCTTTTTGGGCAGGAGGTAGCTCGCGCAAACCCGTATTGTGAGGAGAGTCGTTGATAGGGTGTGCAGGGTCAAAACGTGGCCCTGATTGTTTTGTGGCAAAGTCGTATTGGTTGTAGGCGCGATTGTCGGCTACGAATAGTGGATAACCGAAGTTTCCTGCCTTACGTGCTTGATTAATCTCATCGTGTCCACGAGGGCCGCGCGTTTCACTATCGTTGCCAGCGTCGGGACCTACTTCTCCCCAATAGACATAGCCAGTACGTTGATCAATAGCTATGCGGTAGGGATTGCGCGTCCCCATGATATAGATTTCAGGGCGGGCTTTGGGATTACCTTGAGCAAAAAGGTTTCCTTCAGGTATGTCATATCCGCTTTCTTCACGGGGTTTGATACGAAGAATTTTACCCCTTAAATCGTTAGTGTTCGACGACGACGCGCGCCCGTCCCAGCCTGCCCGTCCGGGCCTTCCATCCATTGGGCCATAGCCGTCTGATTCAAACGGATTCACATCATCGCCAGTCGAAAGATAAAGGTTGCCCTGCTTATCCCAAGCAATAGAGCCGCCCGTATGGCAGCAATCAGTACGTTTGACAGGCACACGAAGCAGCACTTGTTCGGTATGGGGTAGGAGGGTGTCGCGTTCGGTATCATATTTCATACGTACCAGCCGCTGGGCGGTATCAGCCTCCGACGACACCGGCGAATAATACAAGTACACCCATTTGTTTTGCTTAAAATTGGGGTCTATATTTAGTCCCATTAGTCCATATTCAAATTTGCTGTAAACGGGCAAATTCCCAACTATTTTGGTAGTTCCCGGTTTTTTGGGGTTGTAGAGTTTGACTTTCCCCTTACGTTCTGCAAACAAGACGCGATGGTCATCGAGTACAACGAGTTCGGTAGGTTCGTCCAATTTTTCGATGAGAACGTTTTTGGTAAAACGGTTTTCTTCGGGAACCGACTGCGCAAAAACATTTACATTTACCACCACCCATCCTATCAGCAGTTTGATGTGGGTCCATACTTTGTTTTTCATTATGATGTTTCTTTGTTTATTTTCATGTCATAAAGCACAACCAATGGTATAACTAATTGGTTTTGACAGGTCGGTAAAAAAGAAATTTGCGATTTTGTGGATTTGAGGATTATCTCGAATAAAACCCAAAAAGTCAAATCAAAAATAAATTTCAAAAAACATTCGGTAGTAAAAGCAATTTAACCGATATTTGCCACGTTTTTTTCAAAAATCAACTTTACAAAAGTGGCACAATCGTTTTCTCTTATACGCTGCGCGCACATCACGCCATTTTTTTGTAGGTCCGAAAGGACGATATAGCACCGCTTGCCTACGTAGTGAGCATTTTTCTCTCTTCTTTTTTATATTTACTCATTTCCAAAGCGGATTATTTGTCTCCGCAGCGGGTTTAACCCTGAACAAACGACAATGTCAAACATCGAAATCGTATCTAATCAATACATCGTAGAAACAGCCGAAAAAAAACATTATTACCTTGCTGAAACCATCTGCAAAGAGATGGAAGAAAGTGCTAAACAACGCGGTACAGGCATTGCCAAGCGTTCGCCTGATTATATTCGTGAAAAAATGGTTGAAGGCAAGGCCATCATTGCAACTACCCTTCTCGGCGAATGGGTGGGATTCTGCTATATCGAAACTTGGGAGCATGGTAAGTTTGTAGCCAATTCGGGTCTTATCGTACACCCCGACCACCGCAAAAGCGGTATTGCCAAGGCTATCAAAGCAAAGGCATTTGAACTTTCACGCACTAAGTACCCCGATGCCAAAATCATCGGTATCACGACCAGTTTAGCAGTAATGAAAATCAATTCTGATCTTGGATACCAACCCGTTACATTCAGTGAATTGCCCGCCGACGATGCTTTTTGGAAAGGTTGTTCGAGTTGTGTCAATTATGATGTACTTACACGTACCAATCGTAAAAACTGCCTATGTACAGGCATGATGTACGACCCCGAAGACGAAAAAAAATCAGAAAAGAAACCTCTTTGGAATTTCTTGAAAGAATCTAAACTATACGAACGGTGGATGCGCATCAAACAACGTGTACTGCTTCGTAAAGAACTGCGTGAATCGAAAAGCCGTAAACGGCATGGTACATTCGAACTTGCCTAAAATATTCAAACAAATATACTTTGCCCTGTAAGCTCCTCTTTAGCTTGCAGGGTATTTTTTTCGTATCTTTTTCATTAATCTTCTAACTTTGCAGAGAAATAAAACTCCTTCTTTGCTCCATTATCGTCAAATTCATGTCATCACCCAAGAAAGTTGTTTTAGCATTTAGTGGAGGTTTGGATACCTCTTTTTGTGTCAAATATTTGTCAGAAGACAAAGGCTATGAAGTACATTCCGTCTTAGTAGATACGGGGGGCTTCTCGGCCTCCGAACTTCGATCCATAGAAGATAGGGCCTATTCGTTGGGTGTGAAAACACATACTACCATATCAAAAACCCAAGAATACTACCAGCAGTGCATTAAGTATTTGGTGTTTGGCAATATCCTCAAAAACAATACCTACCCGCTTTCGGTGAGTGCCGAAAGGATTTTTCAGGCCATCGCTGCCGCCGAACACGCCAAAGCACTCGGCGCGCAGGCCATCGCACACGGAAGCACAGGTGCTGGCAACGACCAAGTACGCTTCGATATGGCTTTTCGTATCATCATGCCCGAAGCCGAAATCATCACGCCGATTCGTGATTTGCGGCTTTCGCGCGAGGCCGAAATCGAATACCTCAAATCGAAAGGCGTACATCAAGAGTGGCACAAAGCCGCCTATTCTATCAATAAAGGACTCTGGGGGACATCGGTGGGAGGAAAAGAAACCCTCACGTCGCATGGTTATTTGCCCGAAAGTGCTTTCCCCACCCAAGTAACCAAAACCGAACCTGAGCGTGTTTCATTGCACTTTGAAAAAGGAGAGTTGGTAGGTATCAACGGCCAGACCATGACTCCGGTACAGGCTATCCAACAACTGACCGAGATCGCCGCTCCCTTTGGTATCGGGCGGGATATTCACGTAGGCGATACCATCATCGGTATCAAAGGCCGTGTAGGTTTTGAGGCTGCTGCACCGCTTGTTATCATCAAAGCGCATCATACACTCGAAAAGCACGTATTGAGCGAGCAGCAACTCTACTGGAAAGAGCAACTGGCCAACTGGTACGGCAGCCTCCTGCATAAAGGGCAGTTTTTGGAACCAGTGATGCGTAATATCGAAACTTTTTTGACAGATACCCAAGAACACGTAACGGGGCAAGTACACGTTTATCTGGCTCCTTATCGCTTTCATGTGGAGGGGATTGAGTCCAAATACGATTTGATGTCGTCGGTGTTTGGTAGCTATGGCGAAATGAACAACGCATGGACAGGCGACGACGTGCGTGGCTTTGCCAAAGTAGCCTCCAACCAAGTGATGATATATCAAAAAATCAGTGAGTTGAACTCATAGCGTTTCTGCCTGTTAGATTTTACCCCCTTATGAGAAAAATTTTATTGTTTGTTGTTGTTTCACTGCTGATACGATTTGGCTATGCTCAAAATGAGGGCTGGGCTATCTGTAACAGTGGTGCCAATTTGTATTTTAGAATCGTAGGAAGCGGGCCGCCAGTATTGTTGGTTGGTGATGCCGGCAACTCCTCACATTATTTGTCAGAATTGGTAGTTCAGCTTTCCCATACCAATCGTGTGGTTTTGTATGATCCACGAGCTATTGGCAAAAGTCGTTTTCCTGTCATCAACGATTCGACGATCAATTTTGCCAAAGCCGTAGCCGATATCGAAGCTTTGCGATCGGTGTTGAGGATTCCGAGATGGTCGGTCGTAGGACATGGTTTTGGGGCAAAACTCGCCGGTGTGTATGCAGCCCAATATCCCCAAAAAATCGGTCAGTTGGTATTGATCAATCCTACCCCAATCACGTCGGTTTCGTCGGCTATCGAAGACCCATTTTTTGATACTTTTGGCGAGTACAGTTTTTCCAATATGCTACCAGAAAACACGCAAAGCCAGTACTTTCAAAATTTCAGGGAGCAACTTCAAACCTTTCCTACTGACTCATCAGCAAGGCTCAAAGCGATTTTGGATTATCAAGTAGCTACTTTTGTACATGACACTTTGCATCAGTCGTTGGCTGCCTATTTTTTAGAGGAAAAGTTAAGAAATAGGGCCATAAAAAATAAAATAAGCACCAATGCGACTCCAAAACAATGGAATTATGTCCACCAGCTTCGCGAGCAAAAGGTAGCTGTAATGGTTTTATTGCCAAACCAACGCAACAACGTTGATGCTTTGTATGAGGAGTGGAAAGCGGCATTGCCTCAAGCGACTATTTCAAAAATTGATTGCGCGCATCATTTCCCGTGGCTCGACAATCCTTCCGATTTTTACAGTCAAGTCGTTCCGTTTCTTAAACGTTTTAATCCAGAGCTATATGCCAGCGAAAAAAAAGTTAGTCGTATTGTCGGGCGCGGGTATCAGCGCCGAAAGCGGGATTAAGACTTTCCGCGATGCTGGCGGGCTTTGGGAAGGTCATAGCATCGAAGAGGTAGCTACGCCCCAAGGCTGGCAGCGAAATCCACAATTAGTGCTTGATTTTTATAATGAACGTCGAAAACAAGGACTTAATGCCCAACCCAACGAGGCGCATTTCATACTAACTCAACTCGAAGAGTATTTCGATGTACATATCATTACCCAAAATGTGGATAACCTCCACGAAAAAGCAGGGTCATCGAAAGTACTGCATTTGCACGGGCAGTTGTACCAATCAAGAAGCACCCAAAACCCCGATTTGATTTATGAAATGGAGGGCTGGGAGTTGAAGTTGGGCGATAAATGTGAACTTGGCAGCCAACTCCGCCCCAACATTGTATGGTTTGGAGAAGAGGTGCCGATGATGATGCCTGCTATCGAAATCACAGAGCAGGCCGATATTTTTGTGGTAGTAGGTACATCTTTGGTGGTATATCCGGCAGCAGGGTTGGTGTATTATGTACGTCCTCGTGTGCCTATTTTTGTCATAGACCCTCATACCCCCGATATTGCTGGGAGTATCCGTTACGTTACATTCATCGAAGAAAAGGCAACCGTAGGAATGCAGATTTTGAAAGAAAAATTGTTTGAAAAATATCTATAAAAAACGTTTCATGCAGCTATTAGATGGCAAAGCCCTCTCGGCAGTAGTAAAAGCCGAAATCAAAGCACAAGTCGAACAAATCAAAGCTGAAGGAGGCAAAACCCCTCATCTGGCTGCGGTACTCGTAGGCGACGACGGTGCCAGCGAAACCTACGTAGCCTCCAAAATCAAAAGCTGCGAAGAAACAGGCTTCCAGTCCACGTTGGTACGGCTACCAGATACGACCTCCGAAGCCGAACTCCTCAAAGTCATTGATAGGCTCAATCAAGATGCTGACATTGATGGGTTTATAGTACAACTGCCTTTG
>JBKBKL010000141.1:0-10923 GCA_046294665.1 Runella sp. | reverse complement strand
ATATTTGGGCATATTTTTTGGATCGCAAAATCCTCTTTGAAACCCGCGAAGCCGAAAAAGAACGCTTCATCGGCGACCGCCCCGCTACGGTCGAAATCAGCCAGTACTGTCCCGGCGGTATTGCACGCTGGGTGGGGTGGAGGATTGTGAGTAGATATTTGGCTCAAAATCCTAAAATAGAATTGCGCCAACTCATGGAAAATACCGATGTACGGCAAATACTCGAAGGCTCAAAATACAAAGGACAAGTGGACGAAGAATAAGACTGGGGAAAACCGAAAGACAATAGGGGAGAAGTTGTGACCCCAGCACGATTCGAACGTGCGACCGACAGATTAGAAATCTGTTGCTCTATCCAGCTGAGCTATGGGGCCATGTAGTGTTGAATGAACGCGCAAAATTAAAAAATTATGTACATAAAGCCAATACGTCCACAAAAAATCATCTAAACTTCTACCTTTGTAGTTATAAAATGTAGTACCCTTCTTCTATGTCTTTAGCTTATCCCGAACGTGTTGTAGTTGCTTTTCAAAAAAAATTTGCTCCTTCACCCACTTTGATAGTTCGTGCTCCGGGGCGTATCAACCTCATCGGCGAACATACAGATTACAATGAGGGTTTTGTACTCCCAGCAGCCATAGACAAAGCCATTTACTTTGCGATTAATCCTCGAAGCGACCGCCGCTGTAAGTTCTACGCCACCAACCTGCGCGATAGCCACGAAATTTCGCTTGACCACTTGAAGCCTTCTTCCAAAAGTTGGGTCAATTATCTGGTGGGTGTTATGAGTGAGTTGGAGGCAGCAGGTTATAGACTCCCTACCGGTTTTGAAGTGGCCTTTGGGGGTAATATTCCTCATGGGGCGGGGCTGTCGTCGTCGGCAGCGGTAGAGAGTGGTATGGGGTTTGCCCTCAGCCAACTCTTTGATTTTGAGGTTTCCAAAATGAATCTCGCTCTGATAGCCCAGCGTGCCGAGCATCGTTTTGCGGGAGTGCAGTGTGGTATCATGGATATGTTTGCGTCGCTGCACGGTCGGGCACAATCGGTCATTCGGCTCGATTGCCGCGACTTGAGTTATTCGTACTTTCCTTTCGATTTTGCTGATTATGAACTCATACTGTGCAATTCGGGCGTAAAACACTCTTTGGCCGATTCAGCTTACAATACCCGCCGCCAAGAGTGTGAGCAGGGGGTCAGAATACTGCAAGAGTTGTATCCCCATATCCGTAGCTTACGCGACCTCACTCCACAGCAAATAGAAACCCATCGCGATATTTTGCCCACCAATGTCTATCGCCGCTGCCACTACGTAACAAGCGAGATAGCCCGAGTCGTAGCGGCTTGTCAAGATTTGGAGGCACGAAATTTGGACGCATTTGGCCAAAAAATGTACGAAACTCACCAAGGGTTGAGCCAAGACTACGAAGTCAGTTGTGATGAACTCGATTTCTTGGTCAGTCAAACTTACGACCTTCCCGAAGTCATCGGGGCGCGTTTGGTGGGAGGAGGTTTTGGCGGTTGCACGCTCAATATTGTCCGAAAAGAAGTGGCTGCCGATTTTCAAAAAAAAATGCAAAAAGCCTATCAAAAGCAATTCGGTAGAAACCTCGACTGCTACCCCGTAACCCTCACCGATGGCGTAGGACAAATCAAAAATGTTTCACCCTCGCTGCTGTGATGCCAACACTACAACAAAAAAATACCTATGAACCGCTCTGAAAATTTATCAAGACTTGCTGCCGAATCCTTCGATATTTGCATCATTGGGGGAGGGGCCAGTGGGGCAGGCTGTGCGCTTGATGCCGCCTTACGAGGTTTCAAAGTAGCCCTTATCGAAAAAAACGATTTCGCTGCCGAAACATCTTCTAAATCTACCAAACTCATACATGGTGGGGTAAGGTATCTTGAACAAGCCTTCAAAAACCTCGATTTTGGCCAACTCAAACAAGTGCGGCACGGCCTTCAAGAGCGGCAGACTGTCCTTCAAAATGCCCCGCATTTGGCACGCCCACTTTCGCTGATTACTCCGGTATTTAGTTGGTTTGAAGGGTTGTATTTTAGCATTGGGCTGCGGCTTTATGATTGGTTTGCCCAAGGCGATGCCTTGCCCAAAAGCCGCTGGTTGAGTAAAAAAGAAACTCTCTTGCGTGTCCCTACGCTCAACCCCGGCACCCTTCATTCGGCAGTGTTGTATTTTGATGGTCAGCTCGACGATGCACGTTATTGTTTAGCGGTGGTGCAATCTGCTGCCGAAGCTGGGGCAGCGGTAGTCAATCATGCCGCGCTGACAGGCTTCCAAAAAGATTCAAAAGGCAAACTCACTGCCGCTTTGGTCAAAGATTTGTACGGGGAGGCTACCTTTAGTGTCAAATCAAAACTATTTATCAACTGTACTGGTACTCATGCGGATACGGTTCGCCTCATGGCCAATCCCCAACTCAAGCGGCGTATTCGCCCCAGCAAAGGGGTACACGTAGTACTCCCTGCCGAAGTACTCAAAAGCAAAGATGCCATGCTCATACCCAAAACCAGCGACGGACGTGTGGTATTTGCCATTCCATTTGAGGGGCAGCTTTTGCTCGGCACTACCGATACAGATTATTCAGACATAGAAAAAGAACCTATTCTGGAAGACCAAGAAATAGACTTTTTGCTCGATACCTTAGCACCGTATTTATCAAAACGCCCCGATAAAAGTCAGGTGAGAGCAGGTTTTGGGGGGCTACGACCATTATTGGCCTCCAGCGACTCGGCGGCTACCAAAAAACTTGTACGCGACCATGAGGTAGAACATGACCCTACCTCCAACCTTTTGAGCCTCTTGGGTGGCAAATGGACTACCTACCGCTATATGGCCGAAGATACCATCAATGAAGCCTGTACATTGCTCCAAGCCCCTCGCCCCTGTACCACTGCCCAGCACCTGCTGGCAGGGGCAGAAGACTATGCTTTTGAAGATTGGAAGATTATTCAGTCGGTCTATCGTTTGGCCAAAGATATATCCAAAAACTTGATTCGTAAATACGGTAGCCGTGCCCACAAAGTGGCTCGCCTGACCCAAGAAAACCCTGCTTTGGCACAGCGGCTGGTAGAGAAGTATCCCTTTATTCAGGCCGAAGTGGTCTATCAAGTACGCTACGAAATGGCCCTCACCCCGCGCGATGTGCTGGCACGCCGCATGAGGCTCGAAATCATGGACTGGCAAGCCACCCAAGAAGCACTGCCCGTGGTAGCCGAATTGATGGCCCAAGAACTTCAATGGAGTGCCGCTCAGAAACAACAACAAATGGCCGACTATCAAAATCTTCTGACACACTTTGAAGGCGTGTCGCAAGGGCAAAAAGTGATGGCTTGAGGTCAGGGAGTCGCTTCTATCAAAATATCGTTTTTGTGGTTAGGTTTTATTAATTTGGCGCAAATTCTTGTAAGCCACTAAAACCTTTTTTGCTGTGGAAACCCCTACGCTTACTTCGTCGCATCATTTTCTACAACAACTCAATCTCTTTGCTCTGACCGTAACTGCCAACGGACAAATACAGTTTGCCAATGCCTACACCTTGCGTATGATGGGGTGGGAGAGGGGTGAGGTGAAATTTTGTAATTTTTTTCAATAATTAATGCCCTCCCCCACCCTTCAACAAAAAAAGCGACTCCTCCAAGAAGTCTTTAAGAGAGGTATGTTGGTAGAATTTATGGAGTTGGGTATATTGACCAAAACCAACCACCTCCGCAAAATTCAACTTCACTCGTTGGTATTGAGTCCTGATGCTAATGATGAATTTACACTGATAGGCGAAGACGTTACCAACAAACTGCGTGTAGCCACCGCCCTCGATAAATCCAACGCCCAACTCCAAGATTTGGTGGACAATACCAGCGATTTAATTCAACTCATCTCGCTCGAAGGAAAGTTTTTGTTTGTCAATCGTGCGTGGCGTGAGCGGCTTGGCTATGATTTGTCAGAGTTGGTCAGCCTCAATCTGCGCGATATACTTTGGCCCGAAGCCGCCGAGGCTACCCTCCAACTCCTCAAACGTATCCAAGAGGGCGAGCAAATAGCCGATTTTGAAACTGTTTTTTGGAGTAAGCAGCGCAAAAAAATATACCTTACAGGAAGTGTAACTTGCCGTTATGAAAATGGCCAGCCTACGGGTTTTCGGTGTATTTTGCACGATGCCACCAGCCGTGTTCGTGCCGAGCGTTCGCAAAGTTTGTATTACAGTATTGCCAACTGGACTATCAAGACCCAAGATTTAGATGAGTTTTATGAGCGTGTACACGAAGAACTCGGCAAAGTCATAGATGCTCGCAATTTTTTCATTGCCCTCTACGATCCCACCAAAAGTTATATGTATTTCCCCTACTATGTGGACGAATATTTCAAGGGAAATGTACGGTTTACAAAACGCAAAATCGGCAATGGCCTCACCGAATATGCCATCAGGGCCAATAGACCTCTGTTTTTGTATGAAAAAGACATCGAAGAACTGGCCGAAAAGCAGGGGTTGTATATGTATGGGCAAATTCCAAAAGTGATGCTATGCGTACCCCTACGCATCGGCGACCGCGTAACGGGCATCATCGGTGTAAAGTCATATACCAACCCCAACCAATACCGCCCCCGAAACCTCGAAATGCTCGAATTCATTTCGGGCCAGGTGGCGTTGGCCATAGCCCGAAAACAAAACGAAGCCGAACTTAATCGCCAAACGGCTCGTCTGAATGCCATTTTTGATAGCGGGGCCTATTTGATTTGGTCGGTCAATAAAGCCTTACAACTTACTTCGTTTAATAAAAACTACGCTGAGTTTATTCAAACTCATCTGCGTACTACTCCTTCTATCGCTACCTCCGAGCGTTTGGGTTGGCAGTTGCTCTCTCCCGAAAATCGTCGTGTTTTTGAAGAACACTATCGTCAGGCATTTCGAGGAGAACCCCAAAACTTTGAACTCAAAATAGAATCTCGCGATAGCGGGGGCGAGCTTTGGCACGAGTTCAGCCTTGATCCTATTCGTACCCAAGAGGGACGCATTGAAGAAGTCTCGGGGGTAGCACGCAATATCACCGCCCGCAAACTGGCCGAGTTGGCTGTGCAGCAAAGTGAGGAGAAGTTTCGCGGTATTTTTATCAATCTACAAGACATTTATGTACGAGCCGACCGAAGTGGACGTATCACCATGATAAGCCCCTCTGTCCTTAAACGTACAGGCTATACCGTCGAGGAGGCACTTGGTACGCTTGTATCAGATTATTTTGTCGACAAAGAGCGTATTCGTTCGGCATTGGTTCGACTACGGCGCGATCGTAGCCTGCGCAACTTTGAAGCCGAACTGCGCATCAAAGACGGCACGGTACGGCAGTTTATGTTCAATATGCTTGCCTTACGCGACGAAACCGGTGAGCCTATTTTTGCGGCTCTGGTGCGCGACATCACCGAACTCAAACGCAACCAGCAAGAACTCCTCAAAGCCAAAGAAGAAGCCGAACATTTGCTCAAAGTCAAAGAACGTTTCTTGGCCAACATGAGCCACGAAATCCGAACGCCCATGAATGGCATTATCGGTATGCTCGATTTGTTGAATGGAACTGCTCTCGATACTGAACAGAAAGATTATGTCCAAACCATGCGACGCTCGTCCGAAACCTTGCTCAATATTTTGAACGATATTTTGGATTTATCCAAGATAGAAGCAGGCAAAATGGTACTCAACGAAGCACCCGTAGCTTTGGAAGAAATCTTTGAGAAACTGACTGCGCTGTTTTCGCAAGTGGCTCGAAACAAAAATAATACCTTACACTACGAACTGGGCGAAAACCTGCCACAATACATCATCGCCGATCAGACTCGCTTGCTTCAGATTCTTTCCAATCTTACTTCCAATGCCCTCAAATTTACAGAAAATGGCACGGTAAGTATCACCGCAAAATCGGTTTGGACTAAGGGTAAGTTTCACAAAATCAAAGTAGAAGTACGCGACTCAGGCATAGGTATCTCTGCCGACAACCTCAAGCTACTTTTTAATGCCTTTAGTCAAGTGGATACTTCCTCTCGCAAAACCTTCGGCGGTACTGGCTTAGGCTTGGCTATTTCTAAAGAACTCTGCCGACTGATGAAAGGCGAAATCGGTGTAGAATCAGAATGGGGGCAAGGCAGTATGTTTTGGTTTACGTTTGAAACCAAAGAAACGCTCATCAGCCCTACACAACAGAAAGCCGAACAGCAGGAAATCAAACTCGAAAATTTCTTTAAAGAATTTACGCCCACGATACTCTTGGTGGACGATAATTTTGTAAACCGTAAGGTAGCCAGCGAAATCCTCAAAAAAGCAGGCTGCCGGGTAGATACTGCCGAAAGTGGCCACCGTGCTATCGAGCTTGTAGCAGCCACACATTCGACCGAAAGCTCATATTATGATGTTATCTTCATGGATATACAAATGCCCGATCTCGACGGTATTGAAACCACTCAACGACTCCGAACACAATTTGGCGCACATTTACCACCGATAGTAGCCATGACAGCCTATTCGATGAAAGAAGACCGCGAGCGGTTTTTGAGTCAAGGCATGGACGACTACGTACCTAAGCCCATTCGTGCGCAAGTATTGGTTCAGAAGGTAAAAGAAATGGTAGAAGTGGGGCAGGCGCACCAACAATCCACCCTCTGGCAAAACAAGCAGAAAGAAATAGCTCAAGAGATACAAACACCTATCATAGATTTGGACGTAGTAGGCCAACTACGCGATTTGGGTGGTATGGAGCTTGTGAGTTCGATATTTGAGGAGTTTGTGGCGGAGTCTTCGCAGTTGGTAGAGGAGGCCGTAAGGGCCTTTGAAAAGGGGGACATTGCCACCGTCAAAAGCAATCTTCATACACTCAAAGGCAGTGCGGGTACTATTGGGGTACTACGTGTAGCCGAAATAGCCCGCTTGGGTGAGGGAAAACTCAAAACCAACGATACCAGTACATTGGCACAAGATTTGCCCAATTTACAAGCCGCTTTTCAAGAGTTTTTGGAGCAGTACGAGGGGGTTTTGGAGCAGTTTGCCCAACGTTGAGCCATAATGTAATGTCCAGTCATCAAAACAAAAAAGCCCAGATTTCTCTGAGCTTTTGCGGTCCGGACGGGACTCGAACCCGCGACCCCATGCGTGACAGGCATGTATTCTAACCAACTGAACTACCGGACCTTTTTGGTAGTGTTTCCGTTAAAAGTGGTGCAAAGGTACTTTTTTTTAGGTTTAGTGCAATACCCAAGCTCAAAAAAAAGGCATTTTTTTTGAAACAAAATTTTGTCTGCGCAACTTTACCACTGATTATGAAATAGTTATAAAGATATTAAAAATGCCTACCATTCAAGAAATTATTGCTCATTTAGAAAAACTCGCCCCACTGTCACACCAAGAATCTTACGACAATGCCGGCCTGATTGTAGGAGATGCCTCCCTTCAAGTAACCAATATACTCGTAAGCCTCGATGTTACGGAAGCCGTCATTGAGGAAGCTATTGCTAAAAACTGCAACCTCATTGTAGCTCATCACCCGATTGTATTCAAAGGACTCAAAAAACTCAACGGCCGCAACTATGTAGAGCGCACGGTCATCAAAGCCATCAAAAATGATATTGCCATTTATGCTTCACATACCAATCTTGATCATGTAGTGGGAGGGGTCAATTTTAAGATTGCTCAGAAGATTGGCCTTCAAAATGTCCAAATTTTAGCCCCTAAAAAAGATACTCTTCTGAAGTTAGTAACATTTGTGCCTATCGAAAATACCCAGCAAGTACTCGATGCACTTTATGAAGTTGGAGCAGGACAAATCGGACAGTACGACCATTGCAGTTTTAGGGTAGAAGGGAAGGGGACATTCAGGCCAAGTGAAGCGGCCAATCCACATATTGGTAGTGCCAACATAGACGAACAAGTAACCGAACATCGCATAGAAGTACTATTGCCGGTATATTTGGAAAACCAAGTCATGGCTGCTTTGCGAAAGTCACACCCCTACGAAGAAGTAGCCTACTATCTGACTACACTCCAAAATCAAAACCAGGAAGTTGGCGCAGGAGTGGTAGGAATGCTCGCAGAACCCCTCAAAGCCTCCGATTTTTTGCAACATCTTCGACAATCTATGCAATTACCCCTTATCAAACATACCGCTTTGGTCAAAGAAAAAGTCCAAAAGATTGCGGTGTGTGGTGGAGCAGGTAGTTTTCTGCTGGCAGATGCCTTACGCGCCCAAGCCGACGTATTTATCACAGCCGATTACAAATATCATGAGTTTTTTGATGCCGACGGGCGCATCATTATCTGCGATATTGGCCATTATGAAAGCGAAGTTTTTACAAAAGAATTATTACAAAGTTATTTGTCGGAAAAATTCCCTATTTTTGCGACAATTTTGTCAGAAACCTCTACCAATCCTGTATTTTATTACTTCTGACAAGCCTTATCTGATTACAACCAAATTGCAAATTATAATACAACTGAATGGAACTGACCGTCGCGCAGAAATTAGACTTACTCCTCAAACTGCAGGAAATTGATTCACAATTAGATGAGATAAAAAAAGTCCGGGGGGACTTGCCCGAAGAAGTAAGGGATCTGGAAGACGACATCGCAGGATTTGAAACCCGTATCGGGAAATTCAATAGCGAAATCGCTGCTCTTGATGAAGAAATAACCCGCTATAAGGCCACAAAAAAAGACGCAGAGAAGCTCATTGCTCGCTACAAAGACCAGCAAATGAACGTACGCAACAACCGTGAGTACGATGCCATCACCAAAGAAATAGAGCTACAAACGCTCGAAATAGAACTGGCTGAGAAAAAAAGCAGAGAAGCCGACTTCAAAATCAAAGCTAAAAAAGAGGAAATAGCAGCTACAGATGCTTTACTCAAAGAGCGGAGAGAAGACCTCAAAGCCAAAAAACAAGAGTTGGAGGTTATAGTGGCCGAAAGCCATGAAGACGAAAAAAAACTACTCGATAAGCGTGAACTGCAAGCAGCTAAAGTTGAAGAACGCTTGTACAAATCATACATGAAAATACGTGCCAACTCTGGCAATGGCTTAGCAGTAGTAGCCGTAAGACGCGGTGCTTGTGGAGGCTGCTTCAATATGGTACCTCCCCAACGCCAAGCCGATATACGCGAAAAGAAAAAAATCATCGTTTGCGAACACTGCGGACGTGTACTGGCCGATGTCGAAATGGACTACAAATAAGAAGCTCAAAGTTTAATGTCAGTAATTTCAATAAAGCCGATTGCCTACCAATCGGCTTTATTGTTGTGTTTAGGTGCGTAAGATTCTTTCGAGTACCCACGCCAAGGCCATGACCAGCAAACAACCCACCACATTGAGCCAAAGAAAAGCCATTAAGTCAAATTTCCAGCACGCAACTACGCCCACCTCTGCCACAATCGCCCCCCAAAAGGTAGCTTTCGCTCCAATGTTTTTAAAATAAAAAGCCACTAAAAATATCCCCAAAATTACCCCATAAAACAACGACCCCAAGATATTGACAGCCTCAATCATGCTTCCCAATTTACTGGCATATTGAGCAATAAAAATACAAAAAATACCCCAACCCACAGTGGCTACCCTTGATGCCCACAAATAGTGAGTTTCTGAAGCACCACTCTGATATATACGCTTATATATATCTACCACCGTAGTAGAAGCCAGCGAATTGTACGCCGCCGCTATAGACCCCATCGAAGCACTAAAAATAACCGCTATCAAAAGCCCAATAAGACCTATAGGTAGTTTGTCGAGTATAAAATGTAAAAAGACATAATTGACATCGCTGGTATCTGCTGTCGGGTTGTTCTTTTTTACCAATGCCACCGTTTCTTTTTTGAGGGCTTTTTGGGCTTCTTCATTCGATTGGAGGACAGACTGCCATTGCTCCACTTCTTTTGGTTGTTTTTCTTTCAAGGCTTTGGTCAAGCCATTGACAGCCACTTGCTTAGATTGTACCAAATCCTGATGTTTTTGCTCCAAAAGGGCATATTCTGGGGCATGGATAGAATTTTTAAGTTTGTCGGTTTCGACCACATTAAAAAAAATAGGAGCGGGATTGAATTGATAATACACAAACACCAAAACCCCCAACAAAATAATCAGAAATTGCATCGGTACTTTGAGCAGCCCGTTCATCACCAATCCCAGCCTACTTTGGGCTACCGACTGGCCCGTCAGGTACCTTCCTACCTGCGATTGGTCGGTACCGAAATATGAAAGCTGAAGGAAAAAGCCACCTATCAAGCCCGACCAGATATTGTAGCGGCTATTGGGATCAAAATGGAAATCTATCGTGTTGAGCCGTCCCGCTTTTCCGGCTATCTGGAGAGCATCTACAAAACCCACATCAGCCGGCAGCAAATGCACCACCAAATACCCAGCTACAAACATCGCCACCGTTACGATGAGCATTTGCTGTACGTGGGTATAAGAAATGGCTTTAGTACCTCCCGTTACGGTATAAATCAACACCACTGCCCCCATGATGAAATTGGTCCATGCCAAATCCCAGCCCAAAATAGTAGCCAAAATGATAGAAGGGGCATAAATCGAAAGCCCCGTAGAAAGCCCCCGAGAGAGCAAAAACAAAATAGCCGTAAATATCCGGACCCGACTATCGAACCGATTTTCTAAAAATTCGTAGGCCGTATAGACCTTGAGCCGATGAAAAATGGGAATGAACGTGATACTCAATACGACCATCGCTAAGGGAAGTCCAAAATAAAACTGTACAAAGCGCATACCGTCGGCAAACCCTTGTCCGGGTGCCGACAAAAAGGTAATCGCACTGGCTTGAGTAGCCATGACCGAAAGTCCTACATGGTACCATGGCAACGATTGTCCGGCTATCAAGTATTGTTCTATATCTTGTTTCCCACGACTGCGGTACATTCCATAA
>JBKBKL010000140.1:0-11258 GCA_046294665.1 Runella sp. | reverse complement strand
TCGTAATGATGCCCATCAGCGAGAGCATGAACGGGAAAGCGATATAAAAAAGTAGCAGTTGGTTGAAATTAGTAATCTGCGAAAAAAGCAAAAAGCAAATTGCCACCCCTAAAGTGCCAAAAATGATGATTTTTTTGGCATCAAACCGATCCAACACTTGCCCAATGAAGGGTGATACAAGGGCGATAGTCAAGTAAAGTAACGACGAGGGTAGCGTAGCTTTGGCGGAGTCCCAGCCAAACTCTTTGGCCATTTCGGGAAAGAAAAGGGGGAGGGTATTGAGGCCGATACCATTGGAAACAAAATACATTAGGCACAGACCCAACAATACCCACCAGCCATAAAAAGTTTTTTTCATGTAGTTGTAATTTTTTTGACGACGTATTCAGCACTTTCGCAAGCGGCTTCCATGCCGTTGTTTTGTAGCCCCAAATGCTCTCCACAGAAATAAATATTGCCTGCGGGAGTCAGCAGGGTCGGGAAAAATTTGGAGGCTTGACCGGGTGCCAAATGATAATACGCCCCTCCCGCCAACGGATTGTTGCCCCACGAATTGATTTTCAACACTTCTATTTTACCTTCGGAGGCAGGGCGTAGTTGTTTCATTTCGGCCAAAAAGCCGGCAATAATTTCCTTTTCATCAATTTTATCCAAAGCTATCGCCTCTATGCCATTGACCCAAGCCAAGAGTCCTGTTTGGCCGTTGTCGCCTTTATTGACAAAAATACGACCAAAAGCTCCATCGGTCCAGAGGGTAGGAGGCATACCGTCATACTCCCAAAATGGCTCTTTGGCAGCCACATGTAGCTGTGTGATTTTAGTGTAGGGAAGTGAGCGAATAGCCTCATAGTGCAGCGGCGAAAGCCGTCCTTTGATTTTGATTTTCTGAACTGCCGGAAAAGGTACAGCTACGACAACTTTATTGGCTTGATACACCTGTCCTCCAGCACATTTGACATCGGTACGTCCTCCACGGTCGCTTATTTCTATCACACGTTGCCCAAATTCTACGGGCCTCTTGAGTAGTTGGGCTACTTTTTCGGGCAATCGCTGACCACCCCCTTCGATACGCAATGTTTTCTTACTCCCCCCTTTGGTACGGAACGTCATGGACTTGAAAGTATTGAGGGCGGAGGTAGTGGCGATATCGTTGGTGTTGGCGTTGGCATTGATAAGGCGCAGGGCTTCCTCAGAGGCTCCATTTTTTTTCAAAAAATCGGCCAATGATACATCATAAACATTGAATTTTGGGTTATACCAATCGTCGAGGGTTTCGAGTGGATTTTTGGTATTGAGTAGCATTGTTTCGAGCAGAGGCGGTGCTATTTTGCGCTCACTTTCGGTCAGTTGATTGATGGGAGAGGTTGCCCAGTCTTTATCTAACACTTTTTGACCATTGATGACATACATCGTGCTGCCTCCGCGACCTTCTCCAGTGGGAGGGTCTATGACCTTGACACCCACTTTTTGTGCCAGTCCGATGAGTCGCTGGTAGCCATCGCCTATTTCAGTACCGCCTGTATTGGGTTTCCATGGTAGTTCATCAAGGGTGTACATACGTCCCCCTGCTCTTTGGGAGGCTTCCAATACCCTTACACTCAAGCCTTTTTCTTCGAGCATCAAAGCCGTATAAAGCCCCGAAATCCCAGCACCTATCACAACAACATCTGTACGCTCGGCAGCGGCGAAAGCAAAACGATTGATGATAGGCGTAGCCGCAAGCCATGCCGAAGACATAAGAAAATGGCGACGATTCATGTTTATCTGAAGTTAAATTCGTTGGCTACTTCCCAGCGTGGGTAAGTTCCCACCGCCGACCACCGCCGACCGCGTCCCATGTATTCGTAGCGTGCCACTCGTGCCAAAGTGACGGTAGGATCAGCAGCCAATGCAGCGGCTCTGGCTGCTGGTATTCGCCATGAGGTCATTACATCGGCTTTTACTTTGGTTTCGTCGAGTTTGCGTATGGCAGGGTCAGCGAGCATGAGGGCTACTTCTTGCCAAGTGATGATCGGAAATTCTCTCAAGGTAGGACTACCTACTGGCGTAGTGGCCGAAAGGGGCGACTGGGGGAAAAAATAATTCATTACTACACGATTGGTGGGAGTATCTATCCCTCTTCCTCTGATAAACCAGCGTGCAGGGGCGCGGCGTAGGGTATCGGCTGGGATACGGTTTTCGATGAATTTTTGAGAATAACCATTCAACTGAAACTCTACGCCATTGCGCCATTCAGGGTAAAGGCCGATACCTGTAAGCGTATTGATATTGACGATGCCTATTTCTCTACCGGCATCGGCAGGTACATAGCCTGCTTCCAAGAAAGGAGTAGCTTGGGCTTTGGTACCGGTATCGAAATGCAACATACCCGCAAAAGAATTGCAAAATTTTTGACCAATGACGGGGTCTAAAAACAGGCCGGTGAGGCGTTCGGGTTGTGCGCCCGCGATTGCCTCAGCGGCTTTGAATTGCGTAATGGCCTCATTGAGTAAGGTCAAGGCTTTGGCTTTAGCTTGCTCCGGCGTGAGGGTAGTGCCCGTGCCATATTCGATGACGTTGGCATAAAACTTAGCCATGTCGCCATAAGCCATGCCCTCCATCATAGCGATATTGGCCAGCAATAAGGCTTTACCCTTAGGACTGAAATTATTTCTGGCTACCGCTTGGCGGGCATTGTCGGCCATGGCAAGTCCTTGATAGGTAACACTCACGATAGAGCGGTTGTAGGTGTTGTCGCGGGCAACGGTGTTTTCACGCTCGATGCGTAGTCCAAAAATTGTAATGGCATTGTCGAGTACCGATTCGATTTCTTCGTTACCTACCATACCCGCCGCCCAAGCCATACGCTGATGGCCGTCAAAAATATTTTTGATTGCTCCTGCCGTACTTAAATAAGCTCCAGTAGCATCTTGCGCTCTCTCTTGAGTAAATGCTTTGGGGTCTTGAAGAATAGACAAATCACAACCCGAAAGGCCAATCAACAAACTCACTACCACAAGCAGGTAGGTTGTTTTAAAGTTTTTATCTGGAAAAGAGAATATATTTTTCATTTTGGTTACATCAATTTAGAAGGTAATAATTTAAAACCCAATGTTGAAAGACAAAGTATAAGTTCTTGGCATTCCACCGTCCCACGAATCTATGCCCCTTGCCCATGCGTTGGTGGCTCCTGAACCACTGGTTTCGGCCTCTACGTCATACCCGCCACTGTATTTAGTCCAAACAAACAAGTTGGCTCCTGTGAAGCCTATGTTGCAGCGTTTGATGAAGCGAGTTTGCTTGAGGTAGCTGGTAGGTACGTTGTATGAAAGTGTCAGTTGGCGTAGTTTGAGAAAGTCGCCACGCTCTACCCAGCGATTTTGGTCATTGAAGATGGGCGTAAGTTGAGCGGTAGGCAAATTCCAAAAATCTACGTGCTGGCGCTTGGTGGGGTTGGCCATGTCGCGAGCGGTTTGATTGAATCTATAAAACCCAGCCTTACCACCAACCAACATATTGAAAGTCAGCCCTTTGTAAGTAAGTGTTGAGTTGATATTTCCTTCATAGCGAGGCAGGGTATTACCTCTGAATACCCGAACGGCCTGACCCGCTACCAAAGCCACAGGTGGAGCATCAGGAGCAGCACTGAAAGGCACTCCTGCCCAAATCCCTCCCAGCGGATAGCCTTCACGGATTTGGACAATATTGTCTATTCCTCCGGGGATAGGCGTAGGAGGCTGGGGCATACGGGTTACTTTGTTGTCGAGGGTGGAGCCTGTGAAAGTCAAGTTCCAGTTCCAACCATTGGTTTGGATTACATCACCACTAATCATTAGCTCCAAACCTCGGTTGTACATGCTACCCACATTCCGAATATCTGACACCAACCCAAAATTGAGCGCGGGATTGACAGGTGCAGAAAGCAACAAGTCATCGAATTGCTTATTGTAATAGGTCATTTCGATTCTCAAACGTTCGTTGAAGAGATTAGCATCGAATCCTACTTCTATTTCAGTTTGTGTTTCTGGACGCAGGTCAGGTTTGGGGGCGTTGTTGGGTACATAGATGGCACCGCTTCCATTGTATCCACCTGGTACTGAGCGGAAAGTAAGTGTAGAAAGATATGGGACAGGCTGCGTACCTGATACCCCGTAAGCAGCGCGCCAGCGCAGATTGGGAGTAGCTTGATAGCTGATACTGGCACGGGGATAAAAGAAAAATTGTTCGATAAATGACGTACTACGATCGAAGCGCCCACCTACATTGACAAAGAATTTTTCGCCAAACCCAAAAGTTTCATTGAAATAGATACCTAGAGTTTTGACAATGGGATTGACCTGAAAAAAGGCTGGACGCTGCGGAGCGGTGTAAGCAGAGGTATCCCTAAAATCTCTACCGGTACTTAGTACCTGCCAGCGGGTATAGTCATAAAAACGACTGTTTTCATCATACTGTGTACCGGCTGCCGACTTGATATAGAACTTAGAGCTGATTTGCCAAGAGTGATTTAAGCCTACGGTCAGTGTTTTTTGGGATAATTCTTCATAGTCTCTATCCAAACGTCCTGTCGGAAACAATGATACAATACCGGCAGGATAAACCGTGTAGCCATCTATTTGTGATTTGTCTATGCCCGCATTGACATCTACGGCGAAGTTGCCAGTTAGTTTGTAGTTGAGATTGGCCGAAGCACTGACACGTTCTGAGAGGTTTTCTCGTTGGATTCGGGCATAGTCATCGAGATTGGTGATTCCTACCACGTTATTTTTGACATCTTGGTAACGCATGAAAGGCATAGCGGTAGCGTCCATTGCCCAACGGTTGGGTACAAAAAACCCGGGTGTCCCTGAAGCCACTTGATTGCGAAGTGCGTCTTGGTAATTGACATTGAGGCGGAGCGAAAGCCCCTTGAGAGGCTGGCTGCTCAAACTTAACAACACCCCTTTGGTTTTGAAATCAGTACCTTTGATATGACCAATCGTGCTTTGAGTATTCCCTGAAATATAATAGCCAAATTTTTGGTTGCCTCCTTGCACCCGAAACGTATGCCGCGTGAAAGTGCCACGGCGAAAACTTTCCAGAGGATAATTGACCAAGGGATTGATTCTATATTGGGCCAAGTTGGCATCAGTATAAATATTGCGAGCAGGATTGATGAGATTAACCCATTGCTCGATTTCGGAAGCATTCCAATTCATCTTGTATTTATCTACCCCACGCGATACTTCCATTGTACCGGCATCTACCGAATAATCTACGGTCAATTTGCCCTTCCCCCCTGCTTTGGTTTTGACTACTATCACCCCTGCTGCGGCACGAGAGCCATACAATGAGGCCGCCGCTGCTCCTTTCAAGATTTCGATAGATTCTATGTCTTCGGGGTTGAGTGCGCCCAAGCCACGTGTACCGTTTTGCATACCAAAAGTAGCTGCACCAGTGGCGTTATTACCTCCAGCGGCCCCAGTGGTTGTGTTGCGGTTGGCATTGTCCATAAATATACCATCTACAATCACCAGTGGCTCCGATGCCCCCGAAATAGAGTTACCTCCACGAATACGAAACCGAAAACCACCGCCCGGTGCGCCGTCGGTACTGAAGGCTTCTACCCCTGCCAATCGGCCTACCAGCACATTTTCGACCGTAGGAGCGGGCAATGTTTCAATCGTATTGGCCCCTACATTGGCTCGCGAAGTACCGAGTTCTTTTTGCTTGGCATTGATAGACAAGCCTGTGATGATGACATCTTCCAAAAACTTGGCTGATTCTTTAAGAGAAAAATTGATGACACGATTTTCTCCGGATAGAAGCGAAATGTTTTGACTTAGTTCATCAAAACCAATACTGGATACTTTGACAGTGATACTGCCAATGGGTACATTGGTGATGCGATAGTTGCCATCTGCGTCGGCAGCACCCCCGATATTTGTACCGACGATTTGCACCGAAGCACCAGGAACAGGCGTTCCTCCACTTGTAACTTTTCCGGAGAGTACCGCAGTTTGTGCAAACAATGCACCACTACTTATCCATACCACCACAAACCATAAGTAAAACTTGTTCTTCATGTGAATAGGTTAGTTTGTTTAAAGGTTTAATTTTTTGTTTAAATTTCGTTGGACTTTTCAGCGTTTAAGTTAAACAAAATTTATTTTGAAGTAAATAATTACACTTTTTTTCATGTACAAATCAAAATAGTTATACCTATCTGAAGGTAAAAGTTACCGTTTTATGGATTCCTGCATTTTTTGAGAAGGGACTACAACGCTATAAAGATTTTCAGTCAAACTCAAGAAAAGGTTATTCGCCTTGCCTCAATTTCATTTTTTTTTGTTTGTTTACTTGTTTGTAAGTCAGCTTTTTAGCTATGTAGATTGAAAACAACCTTTTTTTCTTACCAACAAAGCGCGAAATTGTCTTACCTTTGTATCCCGTAATCAGTCTAACCAAACTACTCCGTCATGGCTGCTCACGGGAAAAAATCTGCAAAATTTATCTTCGTTACGGGAGGCGTAACCTCCTCTTTAGGCAAAGGAATCATTGCTTCGTCCCTTGCTAAACTCCTCCAATCGCGTGGGCTATCGGTTACGATTCAAAAGTTTGACCCCTATATCAATGTTGATCCCGGCACGCTCAACCCTTATGAGCATGGTGAATGTTATGTAACTGACGACGGAGCCGAAACCGACCTCGACTTAGGGCATTATGAGCGGTTTTTGAATGTACGTACCTCGCAAGCCAACAACGTTACCACAGGACGTATATACTACGATGTCATCATGCGCGAACGCCGTGGCGATTTCTTGGGCAAAACGGTGCAGGTAGTACCACATATCACCGACGAAATCAAAAGTCGAATGAAACTACTGGGCGAAATGGGCGATTATGATATAGTAATCACCGAAATAGGCGGGTGTGTAGGCGACATCGAGTCGCTGCCTTTTCTGGAAGCCGTACGCCAACTTAAATTTGAATTGGGCGAAAACGACGCGCTCGTCATACACCTTACCCTTATCCCTTATCTAAGCTCTGCTGGTGAACTCAAAACCAAACCTACCCAGCACTCCGTACGTATGCTCCAAGAGTCTGGGATTCAGCCTGATATATTGGTCTGTCGTACCGAGCATCCTTTGCCGGCAGAGATGCGTAAAAAAATCGCCCTGTTCTGTAATGTACAGCCCGCATCGGTCATAGAGGCCATGGACGCTTCGACTATCTATGATGTACCCTTGTTGATGAAAAAAGAACGCCTCGACCAGCGCGCCCTCTATATGCTCGACATCTACGACGACAAAGATGTAGATCTCGATGCTTGGCAAGGTTTTGTAGATAGACTTAAAAACCCCAAAAGTGTAGTACGTATCGGACTGGTAGGCAAATACGTAGAGCTTCATGACGCTTACAAGTCTATCACAGAATCTTTCATTCATGCAGGAGCCGTCAATGAGTGCAAAGTCGAAATAGAATGGATTCATTCAGAATACCTTACGCCCGACAATGCTGCCGAAAAAATGGCTTCGCTCGATGCGGTACTGGTGGCTCCGGGTTTTGGCGAACGAGGTATCGAAGGGAAAATAGCGGCAGTACGCTATGTACGAGAGCATAATATTCCATTTTTTGGTATTTGCTTGGGTATGCAAATGGCCGTCATTGAGTATGCTCGCAATGTGTTGGGATGGAGCGATGCCCATTCTACCGAAATGGACGACCAAACCAATCATGCGGTGATAGCAATGATGGAAGACCAAAAGAATATTACCAACAAGGGCGGCACCATGCGCTTGGGAGCCTACAACTGCAAGCTAAAAACAGGCACATTGGCGCACAAGATTTATGGCAAAAACCTCATCAGCGAACGCCACCGCCACCGATACGAGTTCAACAACGCCTACCGTAATGATTTTGAGAAGGCAGGTATGGTACTCTCCGGCATCAACCCCGAAAACGATTTGATAGAAGTCGTCGAGTTGTCCAATCATCCGTTTTTTATTGGTGTACAATACCACCCCGAACTCAAAAGTACTGTCATGGCACCTCACCCGTTGTTTGTACATTTCGTCAAAGCAGCCTTGACATTCGCTCGGCAAAAACAAGAGGTGGCTCAACCAAATGAAGTAGAAAGTTTAGTGTCTGCCTGAAGGAATAGTGTTGAAATTGATGCCCGTAGCCATCGCTACGTTTCTTTTGTATCTTTGTGAAGTTCAAAATATTTTTTGCTTTGCAAAAGAAATAGTTGTATGCGGGTATTGGGCTTCATCATATTGATTTTTTGGTTTAACAAAGTTTGGAGCCAGCGCATAGGAGTTTATCACTTCAATCATACCCTTGAAGAAGAATCGGGAGCGTTGCCTAAACTTAGAGTATTGGGAAAAGAAGGTACATTCAAACAAGAAACTTTGCCCGAACTCGGCCCAACCAAGAGAATAGTCTATGCCTTCGACAAAAACTGCGGACTACAGTTCGACAATCGTGCTGCGGGCAATTTCTTAGGTCAGAGTTATACTATCGAGATTTATTTTCGTTTTACGGCACTCGATAGTTGGAAGCGAGTCATAGATTTCAAAAATCGTAAAAGCGACAACGGATGCTATATCTATGATGGTAAACTCAACTTTTATAGTTTTGCTTTAGGAACAAAAGCTCCTGTAAGACCCAACGAATACACCCACCTTGTGGTAGTACGTGATAATACCTCCCAGCAACTCCGAATGTATATAGACGGTGAATCGAAGATTGAATTTACTGATCGTACCCAAGAAGGAGTGATAGATCAAGACGGAGTGCTCAACTTTTTCTTCGACGATCTCATCGTCAAAGACGAAGCCAGCGAAGGGGCAGTAGCCTTACTCAAAATCTATGACAGAGTCCTTGAGCCAGCCTCTATTCGTGCTAATTTTCAGCAACTTGCCAACGTCGTCAATACTCCTACAAATCCGAAAATCACTACCCCATCTGCCAATACCACTATTACACCACCCAACAATAACTCGACACAAACACCTATTTCTGAAAAAAATTATACCAATATTGACCCAACAACCGTTGGCATAGGTAAGGCGATAGTGCTGAAGCATTTGATTTTTGAACAAAGTAAAGCCGAGCTTTTGCCAGCATCAGAAGCCGAACTTTTACATTTGTTGGAATTGATGCAGAAAAACCCCACGATGGAAGTCGAACTGCAAGGCCATACCGACAACATAGGAGATTTCGACCTCAATTTGATACTCTCAAAACAGCGAGTAGAAGCCGTCAAAACCTATTTGGTATCCAAGGGCATTGCACCGCATCGAATCGTAGGTCGTGGATTTGGAGCGACTCGTCCCATTGCCAGCAACAACCGTGAAGAAACTCGTCAACTCAACCGCCGTGTAGAACTCATCATTATTAGAAAATAGCATGAAGAAATCTTTTGTTGTCCTATCTGTTTGTATATTTTTGCTAACGGCCTGCCAGCCCCCAACTCTACCCGACGGGCAGCTTTCAAGTAATTTTTCAGATAGACCTACTGCTTTCCCTATCCAACCTGCCGACGACCTCAACGAAGCCTCTGGTTTGGCCGATAGCCACAAACAGCCCGGCCTTCTCTGGTCACATGAAGATGCAGCCTCTCCCAACGAATTATTTCTAATCAACCGTCAAGGACAAATTGTCGCCAAAATGATTACCCCCTTTGGTAATCTCGACTGGGAAGACATCGCCATAGGACCCGGCCCGATAACCAACGAAACCTACTTGTATGTAGGCGATATTGGCGACAATGCCAATAGTATAGATGTTAAAACCATCTATCGTTTCATTGAACCCAGCAGCCCACAAAACCCTATTACCAACTTTGACCGTATTCGTTTTCGTTATCCAGATGGTACATTTGATGCTGAAACCCTACTGCTCGATCCTATTACCAAAGATTTGTATGTGGTAACGAAATGGCTTGCCAATGCTCATTTGTATAGGTTGCCCTATCCTCAAAATACCGAAAGCATCATCACCGCCCAAAAGGTAGGTCAAATGACAATCGGCAATGACCTCACTGGCGGAAGTATCAGCACCGACGGACGCGAAATCATCGTGCGTGGGTATAGTGCCATTCACTATTGGCAAAGAAAAATTGACGAACCTCTGACAGAAATACTACTCCGCGCACCGCTCAAAAATTTACCTTATGTAGTAGAACCACAAGGCGAAGCCGTCTGCTTCGACAAAGACGGAAAGGGCTACTTCACCTTGAGCGAACGCCGTTTGGTGCCTACGGTCAATTTGTATTTTTATGAAAGGCGGTAAATCGTTTTTCTCACAACCAAGCCCTCACCAACTCCTCCCATTCTTGCTCCAAGCTGTAAACAGGCATTTCGACACGTGCGCGGCGATACCAGTAGGCAGCGTTCCATTCGTCGCCCTCTTTACGGTGTAGGTAAGCGTGGAGGCGGTCGTAGTCGCGGGTGCCTTCACGGCTTTGGGCTATGTCGTGGGCGGCATGCCACTGGGCGTTGGCATCATACCAAAGGGCTTGGAGTAGCACCGAAATCTCTTTAGGAGGGGTCTTTTCTTGAAGAGAAGCGACAAAATCATCAAAACTCATCACTTTTTTATTTGAAAATGGCTTTTTTGGAAGCCAATAGTGTATTGGTCAAAAGACCACAAATAGTCATCAGTCCTACGCCCCCCGGTACGGGCGTAATGTAGCTGGCTTTGGGTGCTACCTCGTCAAATTTGACATCACCTTTGATGGCAAAGCCACTTTTTTTGGTCAAATCGGCTACTCTTGTGATGCCTACGTCTATGACTACTGCTCCTTCTTTCACATAATCGGCGGTGATAAATTCGGGCCTACCGAGTGCCGCTATCAGAATATCGGCACTGGCACAGACTTCTCTGAGGTTTTGAGTGCGGCTGTGGCAAATCGTAACGGTGCAGTTGCCAGGGTAAGCGTTGCGTTGCATCAGAATACTCATCGGTAGCCCCACGATTTGACTACGACCTACTACTACACAATGCTTGCCGGCAGTTTGGATTTTGTATCGTTCGAGCATTTCCAAAATACCAAAGGGCGTGGCAGAAATATAAGCCGGTAGTCCTTTACACATACGCCCTATGTTGATAGGGTGAAAGCCGTCCACATCTTTTTCGGGGGCTACGGCTTCCATGACACGGTTTTCGGAGATATGTTTTGGCAAAGGCAGTTGTACTATAAACCCATCAATGTCAGCATCTTGATTGAGCCTATCACTGACTTTGAGGAGTTCGGCTTCGGAGGTCGTATCTGGTAGCCGTACCAACGTGGA
>JBKBKL010000139.1:0-11275 GCA_046294665.1 Runella sp. | reverse complement strand
CCCGCATCGTTAAAATTGAGTTTTTCCCAGTGCAAGTAGAAATGCAGAATCTTTGAGAGGATTTTTTAACCCTTTTTTCAATCATGAAATTAAAATCCCTAATCCTCGTATTCATCGGGCTGCTGCTTTTTGGCAAAGCAGCGGCCCAATCACCCGACAGCCGAGTGTGCAACTGCTTCACAGAGCCGGTATCCAACGACCTCATGCTTCAAACCCAAGCAATCTATGGAAATGTGGGCATAACCCTTAGCCGAGATATGCAACTTACTCCCAATACAGGGCAGAATATTCGGTTTGTCTTTCCTGCTTTGCCACTACGCTCCCATTGCCAGCCCTCTTATGGAGTGGCTATCCATGACCAAAACAACCGTTTGGTACTCGAACGAACCCTTACGACCCATGAGTTCAACCATACTTTCGAGGGCTGCAACAGTGTGTATCATGTATCCCTCGTAGCCAGTGGTGTATCGGAAGGCGGAGGTCAAGGCAACTGTTCCCGAAGAATTCACTTTACTGTAAAGCCTCGCTGTATGCTCAATCCCAATGCTGCACGTCCCATTCGTATCAATCCTTAAACTTTTAAATCAATAAAACAATGAAAACGCTCATCATCACTGCCGCCTTCTGTCTAAGTGTTACCTTCAACGCATTGGCCCAAAATGGCCCTGTGGTCAATCCTACCTTAAAAGATGCTTCCAAAGAGGTAATCGGGGGAGCCAATTCGGGTAAGCTCAACGTCATTGACCCTGCTATCACGGACATCAACTTCCGTACTATCAAACAATCCACCGGCGACCGCCTCCAAATCACCGTTACAGTCAAGAATCTGGGACTTGCCAATTACTCCAGCAATCCCAATCAGCAAAATGTACAACTATGGGAAGAATGGAGCAGCACTAATCGTCGTATGGTGAAAGCATTTCCTTTTCAGAACCTCAACGGTGGTGCAAGTTTAAATTTTGTTCATGAAAGAGCTGCTTTTAAACCGGCCGATGAGTTTCCGCCCAACTATGTAGCCGTGATTGTTTATGACCCAGATATTCGTATTGATGCTAATCCCAGCAACGACGATTCAAATTTGTCTAACAACACTTTGGCAAAAAATCCAAGAAATTGATTCTAAAAAAACTTTTATGATTGGTCAGCTACATTCAACACGAAATGGGCTGACCAATTTTTTTGAAACAAATAGCACCTAATCATGTATTGTTTTTATGGTAGGTGAATAATAGTCAGGAATTAAGTTTTTTCCTTTTTTTCTTTTCTTGCTCAAGGACCGGGTTTTTATGCAATTCTACTCGTTGCCCCAACAACTCCCTGATGACCACCGATGCACATACACTCCCAAACGTAGCCGGTAAGTAAGAGATTGTCCCATAAGCCGAGCGTTTGAAATTGCTGCCATCAGTAAGCATCAACGAATCTTTCTGCACTTGCTCGGTCGAAAAGACAGCTTTGATGCCCGCATTGATTTTGTATTTCCTCAAACGCTTCCGAACATAGTAGGCCAACTTGCACTCGTGAGTATCAAACAAGTCGGCCACGAGCAACTTGGTAGGGTCGTACTTACCGCCTGCCCCCATCGAACTGACGATAGGATAATCGTACTCTAAGGCAGTGGTCAATAATGTAAGTTTGGGGGTGATGCTATCAATGCAGTCCATGACATAGCTATATGACGTAACCGTCAGAATCTCGCGGACTTTTTCGGGAGTCAAAAATTCTTTGATGACGTGTAGTTTTAAATCAGGATTAATGGCCAAAAGCCGCTCTGCCATCAAATCAGCTTTGGATAGCCCATGGGTAGTGGCCAATGCAGGCAGTTGGCGATTGCGGTTGGAGGGATCCACTACGTCGCCGTCCACGATAGTCATTTCACCTACACCAGAACGAGCGATAAATTCGGCAGCAAACGAGCCTACACCCCCCAAACCTACCACCAATACATGTGCTTGTTGGAGAGCCTCGATACCTTCGTTGCCTACCAATAGATGTGTACGTGAAAGCCAAGAAATATCAGACATGAATCAATAATGAGTAAAACAGAGGTTTCAATGCACAAAGTTGTTAAAACAATCCCTCAAAGTTATGCCAAATTTGGCTAATGAGCTTTTCTAAAGAAAGATTTAAGATTTGAGCGGCAGCGGCATAAATCTCCGAAATGTGTACTGTCGTACTATCATCGGTTTCGAGAAACAACCGCTCCAATGGTATCACAGCGAGGAGTCTTTGGGCATTGGAGTTTGGTTTTAGCAATGCTTTCCCCAGCGAAAAATAGAAGCCTTTTTCGAGTAAAGACTCGGCTATAGGGAGCTTACTATCAAAGCCATGAACAATCAAAGGCACGGTAGGCCGAAAATGTTTATGCCATTGTAAGAGTTCAGAATAGGCTTTTACACAATGAATTACGACTGGTTTGTGCAGGTTTTGGGCAAGCACCACTTGCTGTTCAAAGTAGTAAAGTTGCTTATCGAGAGGCTCGCCTCGAAGCCGGTCGAGGCCACATTCGCCAATAAGGCGTACCTCTGGTAACACTGCATATTTTTGTAAATTCTGCCATTGACCCTCCCACTGCTCAACAGACGCATACCACGGGTGTATGCCTGCCGAATACCATCTTTTAGAGGAGAGTTCGGGCAATTTAATATGCAGATGAAGATTTTGGATACCTAATTCGTTTTGGGTATAGATTGAACGATGCGTATGAAAATCAAGGTAAGGTTGCAAGTTTGAGCATATATTTATTTTGAAACTTTGGCAAAGTTCTGAAACTTTGCCCAAGTTTTCGACAAAAATCATGCCTTCTCTCCACTTCCAATGCCTTACGTTTGACCAGCTTAGTTTAAAGCAACTTTACGACCTTTTGGCTCTGCGTACAGAGGTATTTATCGTAGAACAAAACTGCCCCTTTCAAGACGAAGACGGCAAAGACCTAATGGCGTGGCATTGCCTTGGCTACGACGACGAGGAGAAATTGGTAGCCTATACGCGTCTTTTCGACAAAGACGTAGCTTATGAAGGATTCGCCTCGATAGGCCGCGTCGTAACTTCCCATGCGGTACGTCGGTTTGGTTTTGGCAAAATACTGATGCACTATTCGATTGAGCAATGTCAGCGGCTTTTTGGCGATGTACCTATCAAAATCGGAGCGCAGCAGTATTTACTCCATTTTTACGAGTCGTTTGGATTTTGCTCCACGGGCGAAGAATACTTGGAAGACGGAATCCCGCATGTGATCATGGTACGTTAGGCGAGATTGTCTGTTTTGATGTTTTCAAATCGTTCAACATGGCCGAAAGCCTTGTGCATTTGGGCGTGGTCGAGTTCTTTTTCGTGATTGGCCAACCAGACTGTGGCTACACCATTGCCGATAAAATTGGTAATAGCCCGTGCCTCCGACATAAATCTATCCACGCCGAGTAGTAAAGCGAGTCCTTCAACAGGAATGGTTTTTAGGGCGGTGAGAGTAGAAGCCAGCACTACAAAACCACTTCCCGTAACTCCCGCCGCGCCTTTGGACGTAACCATCAAAATACCAATCACCGTCAGCAGTTGGGCAAAAGTCAAGGGTACATTGAATACTTGTGCCAAGAAAATGACTGCCATCGAAAGATAAATAGTAGTACCGTCGAGGTTGAAAGAATAGCCTGCCGGTACTACCAATCCCACCACGGGCTTAGAGCAACCCATTTTTTCTAATTTTTCCATCAACGACGGCAACGCCGCCTCCGACGACGACGTACCCAGCACAATCAGCAATTCCTCTCGAATGTATTTTAAGAATTTCCACAAGTCCACTTTGGCAGTGCGTAAAATGTACCATAGTACTACACATACAAAAATGCCCATAGTGGTATAAACGGTGGCCATCAGTTTGGCTAAGGGCAAGAGCGTTTTGATGCCATATTTGCCAATCGTAAAGGCCATACCGCCAAATGCCCCAATCGGTGCCAGCATCATTACACGGTGTAAGGCTTTGAAAATGACTTTTGAAATCGGAGTCAAGAAATCAATGACACGCTGCCGGCCCGAATAATTGCTCAAAAATACGCCCAGTAAAATCGCAATGACCAACACTTGCAGTGTAGAGTTGTCCATAAAAAACTGCCACCAATCGAAACCTTCTTTGGCTTTTTGGGCGTATTTGGACACATCTCCCCCTTTAAGGTTGTCGGTTACGACACCGTCGCCGGGGCGAATGATATAGGCCACTACAATCCCAATCACGAGTGCGAGCGTCGTAACGACCTCGAAGTACAAAATGGCTTTGGCCCCTACCTTGCCGACCTTTTTGATGTCGCCCATGCTGATAATACCCAACGAAATAGTGAGGAAAATAATCGGGTTGATGAAGAGTTTGACGGTACTGATGAAGGTTTTGCCAAGCATCTCGCTTAGTGTAGCCCCAATCTCAAGTTCTTGCCCCATCAATTTTCCTTTGATAGGTGCATCAAGTACCTGCATCAGGGCAATATCAGGTCGAAAATGACCCAGCAAAATACCCAACGTAATGGCCATCAAAACCCAAAAAGTAAGGTTTTGAAAGAGTTTAGAGAGCTTAAAGGCGGACTTTTGCATGATTGGGGGTTTTGACTTAATTTTGTTTAAAAATGGATAAAAAATAATGACAATCGCTCAAAAAGTACCCAAAAAGAAAGTTGAAAAGATTCCTTCTTACTTGGTTTATGAAACCCTCAACGGTAAAGTACTGCCTTATAAGGGCTACCGCGATGTATTGGCCAAAAAGAAAAAAGCATCTGAAATTATGGGAAGTAGTGGTTTGCAAAGTGTTTTAGTAAGTATTATTCATGGTTTTATTTTTAATCGCATCAATCGTAAAAAATACATCGTCGCTACCAACGAACCGGGGATTCACCTATCAAAAAATACGAATCTTGCCAACGACATCGCAATTTATGAGCGTGAGGGCTTGGTACTGGACAATAAGTATTTCGACACTCCTCCCAAAGTCATCATAGAAATAGACGTTAGAATTGACATTGACCCCGACGACCACGCCCACGATACAGGTTATATTATCGAAAAATCTCAAAAATTGCTTGATTTCGGCACCGAAAAGCTGATTTGGATAATGACCCAAACTAAATCTATTTTCATTTTTTCAAAAACCGAAACTTGGACTATCGTTCCTTTCGACACCGACATTCACCTTTTGAACGCCTGCACCCTCAATCTTGCCCGACTCATCGAAGAAGAAGGGTTAGAGATAGCTACCTACTGAAATTTCTTATTTCTCACAAGTTTTTAGAGCAGTTTTCAGCCAATCAGTGTTGCTACTTTTGTTTTTATACCTGCTACAAATTGGTTTGCGAAAAAACCTGATATGTTTCTCATGACTATCAAAGGGTTACAAATCTAACTTTTTACAAACCTATGAGGTTTAAATATATTCTTTCAAATGTAGCCAATTAGAAGTAATAAGCCATACCAAAAAGCAGTAGTTAGCAAGGACATCGGAATCCCAATCCCTACCATTTGAGCAGCCAGTTTAGGGTTAAGGCCATAACTTGCAGCAATGATGGAAACGGTGTTCATTGGCCCCAAGCCAGATCCCAATACACACATTTGACCTATCATATCTCGTTGGTTAATAGCATACATTACAATCAAAATCAGCATTGGAGCCAATATTAATTTGTAACTCAACCCCCATTTGAGATATGACCATTGTAAATTTTTTCGTTGAAAATCTATTTGCATACCTACCGATATGAGAGATAGAAAACCAAAAGGTTCTGCCAGTTTACGCCATAAATCAGTAACTGGAAGAGGTAATTCAATATTTAACAAGTTGATTGCCAGAGCAAAACAGAAAGACAAAAAAGGTGGGAATCTCAAAATGTTTTTTAAGATTCGGAGCTTTGAGGTATGAAGTAATGATTCATTAGATAACTTAGGGGAGTAAAGTGTAGCTAACAATACTCCCAGTGTACTGCATACCAAAAACGAGCCTGCCTGACTCATCATCACTGCTGCTGGCATAGCTACTTCGCCATAAATCATTTCAAAGAACGGAAAACCCACAAACGATATACTTGGAATACCTCCCGTTAGGATGAGGACTACTTTGGTATGTGGATGGAGTCCTACGTATTTATTGAGCAACCCAAAAAAGCCCCAACTTCCTACAAAAACTAACCAAGGCATCAGAATCGGGAATAAAAATGACTTCTGAAATACCGTTTGCGAAGTGTACAACAGCGTAGCAGCAGGTAGGCAAACGTACAGTAACAGTTGATTGATGACCAAATGACCTTCACGTTCACGCACTACCTGCAGCCGCTGCAATAAAAATCCAATAATCAAAAAAAATATACTTATCACACCGAAAGCTCCTTATCTCTTTTGATGGAGGTATTGTAGATAGAGGTTAGGCTAAAAATTTACTGTTGCATTTGCATAGTAAAATGCACCGTTGAATCCAAACTGGTTGGCATTTCGAGTAAAAGGTATTTGGCCATTGGAGTAGCCTGCAAAATTTCGTGCTACCCTATCTGGATAGACATTGGTAACGTTGTTGCTACCCACAGAGAATGTAAACATCTTGTTGATAGTGTAAGTAATCGCTACATCATGCAGTGTTTTGCCCGAAAAAGTCTGTGTAATATGTGGTCTTCCGGCGGGTTTCTCCCATGCAGTTACAGGACCAAAATAAGAAGTGCGCCAAGTGAAGTTTACCTTGTTGGCTTGATAACTCAAACTTAGGTGCATTTTTTGGCGTGGCTGAGCCGTTTCTATCAAACTGATACTTACTGTGTCTATGACCAAGATTTTGGCAGTTGTACCAGCTTGAAGAGCGGCTGGAGTAGGGCGTTGGCTTGTGATCTTGGTTTCATTGAAGGTCAGAGCCAAACTAGCGTTAAAACGGTTTTTACTATTAAAGTCATGCTTAAAGGTGGTTACGAAGTCTATCCCTTTGGTAGTGGTGTTTACGTGGTTGGTAAAAAAACGTATCTCCGATATACCAGGGAATAGCGGGCGTAAAGCAGCGATTTGATTCACAATCATACGCTCTGCTAAGATGATACGGTCTTTGATGTCAATTTGGTAAGCGTCAAGTGTAAACAAAAATTTATTGCCTGCCTTAGCCGTAATACCCACGCTGTAATTCCAAGAAGTTTCGGCAGTTGGATCTTCGACACCAATTTGCTTCAAACGGGGGTCATTGTTGGGTAATTGTTTGGTTTGGATAATGGCTCCTGCTTGTACAGTAGAAGTGGTTACACTATTGAATGTCTGTGCCAACGAAGGCGCACGAAAACCACGGTTGATAGAACCACGCAAAGAGAAACTTTCTCCCAATTTGAGGCGAGAAGCCAATTTGCCAGAGATATTTGAGCCAAAATCGCTGTAATTTTCATAGCGTAAAGCTCCTGTGAGCAAAAACTTATCGGTAATATCAGACTCTACATCAGCATAAAAGCCTATGTTGCTGCGCGTAGCGTTCGTTTCATCAGCAGGAGCAATACCCGGACGGCCGCTCGAGCCCGGCAGTTTGTTTCGCTGAAGTGCCAAAGGTCCTACAAAATAAGATTCTGGAGAGCCTTGTTTCAAAATAAAATTATCAATGCGGTATTGACTTCCTAATGCTACGTTGAAACTCTTCGTACCCATCAGCCCTTTGTAGTTACGACTGGCGTTGGCCTCGAAGGTAGTTTGCCCAAAGGCATTTTGACCAACATAAAAACTTGTGGGAGAGTCTTTTCCCATCGAGGGATTGGTAGTATTTTGCGCCCACATATCAAGGTTATTATATCCATAACCTGCACTAAAATCCAAACTCCAGCCATCGTTGAGCTTACGATTGATACCCACCACAGTAGAATAATCGCGGGTAGTCCCGGGTAGTTCTGGGGTGTAGCCATCAGGGAAAATATCAGGGTTGGAGTTGGCATTGGTCGGTGTAGCCACTCGGAAAAAACCATACGCTTTTACATCTTTGAAAGATACGCCGCCAAAGCTGTATAAATTCCAATTTTTAGCCAGTGGGTATCCTAAATTGTAGAAACCTTGATAAGCTGTGGTTTGGTTACTTCCATAGATACCTACTCTAAAAGTGCCATACTCTGGCCATATACCGCGCGTTCTACGTGTAGCTTCGTCAGTGGCAGGGGTATTGGAATATATACCTGTGTATGCTCCCCCTTCTACCGGACGTGGTACGTAATTGTCGGAGCGGTTAGTGCCGTCTGCGTGCTGATATTGTAATGATACATTCAAATAGCTTTTATCTTTACCAAGTTTGAATCCATAATTGAATGCCCCAAGGTAGGTAGCCCCATCCCCTTCTTTGGTTATACCGTATTGGGTTTTAAATGTACCCTTCCCTACACTACGATTGAGGCCAATATTGACTATACCCGCTATTGCATCAGAACCATATTGGGCTGCTGCACCATCGCGAAGCACTTCTATCCTATCTACGGCTAAGGAGGGAATAGCATTCATGTCCGTTACGACAGTACCCAGCCCCACAGTAACATTTAAATTAAGTCCCGAAAATTGATGACGACGTTTTCCGTCGACCAACACCAACACTTGATCTGGTGAAAGACCCCGTAGCGTAGCAGGATCCGCATAATTTGCTACACCATTTACTCCCGTTTTGGCAGAATTGAATGAAGGAGACGTAAACTGGACCATTTGGCCTATCTCTATCTGACCTGTACTTTGGAGTTCTTTGGAGGTGATAATATCAACGGGTACAGGGCGATCTACATCAGTACGAGGTGCTGCTCGCGATCCTACAACTACAATTTCGGAAAGAGCCGAAGAGGTTTCATTGAGTACCACAGCAAGCGGTGTTTTTGTGTCTGCTATCTTGATTTCTTTTGATTCAAATCCTATAAATGAAAAAACTAAGGTTTCGCCGACATCGGCATTGATTTTGAAATTCCCCTCAGAATCTGTGATAGTGCCTCGGGTAGTACCTTTTATAGCAACATTGACACCCGGCATAGATTCACCTTTGGCCGACTTCACCTTCCCTTCGACGGGAGCGACCATCACCGCCGGCTCTGCCTTTGGGGAAGTCATCGGGCTATCAATCATACTTAATATGATTTGGTTACCATAAGGTTTATAACTTACACCCAAAGGCAAAAGCATTTTGTTTAGTACATTCGAAAGTTTCTCATTTTGTACAGATAGAGTAACACGACGATTCGATTGAATCAGAACAGGGCTGTAAACAAACTTAACTTCAGCAGCTTTTTCAAGTAAATTTAGAGCTTCAGTTATACTACGTTCTTGGATTTGAATCGAAATACTTCGCTCCAAGAGGTCTTGTCCATTGGATGGATTTGCAACTACCGAACCAATAAAAGCAAGTGTAAAAAAGGCTTGAAAAAGGGTCAATCGCATGATTTTTCCCCAAAAGGGTTGGTAATAAATAGTTTTTTTCATTAGTTTAGCAATGGTTTTGTTGAATAAACATTTAACCTTCCGAACAGCATCTTTGGCGAGAGCAATCGTTCGGAATATCTTCACAAATCGGTGGTGTTAGCGCACTACCGATTTTTTATTGACATCCTTTGCCATTGATTAAAATACTCGTGCCCTGTACCTCATAATTAGCTCCAAGTGTTTGACAAATCACCTTTAGTTTATCATACATTTCAAGGGTTTCTAAATCACCTGTGAGAGTACAAGATTTTAAGGATTCATTAGCTAACTCAATGTTGATGCCATATCCTCTTTCGAGAGAGGCTATAACTTCGCTAAGAGGGCTTTCGTTGAAAAGAAAACTAACTGTACTCGCATCGTTGTGTTTAATAATTTCTGGTTTTTCTACGATTCCTGTTACAAAATGACGCTCATCAGCAAAATACGTTACCTTATGATTGGGTGTCAGTACTACCCCATTCGTTGTGCTGTTTTTGGTATTCCTTTCGAATACAGATACTTTTCCGGTTTTTACTTCAATTTCCACTTTTTTGTTGGCTCGATTGAGTACCCAGAAACTCGTCCCCAATACACGTGTAATAATATTGCCTACTCGAACAATAAATGGTCGGCTTTGATCAGGAACCACATCAAAAAAAGCATCTCCTGTGAGGACTATTTCGCGTAAGGTATCGGAGAAGTTTTCGGGGACAGAAATACTGGCTTTAGGCTGTAAGCGCACTCTTGTCCCATCTTCCAGTTTAACAACCGTTGCTATCTCAGTTCGATTTTGCCACTCTATTTTATTTTTCTTTTCAAATTTTATTATTTGTTGTTCAATAACATCATTACTGCCTGTCAAATACCAATATCCAAGAGCAATCGCTAATACAACAGATGCTGCAGCCAACCAGCTATAAAATGAAGGCTGAAAAGTGTAATAGGATGGTTTTGATATTGATGTCAATTTTTTTGATTTCGATAAGAGTTCGATACTTGACGTGATATGCTTTATTTTATCCCATATTTCAGCTTTAAGATTCTGCCATTCTGTTTCATTTTGGGGTGGGAGTATATCTCTACCTATCAACTCGTACCATTGTTCTACCAACTGCCGCTCCTCGGGGGTACATTCACCTCTCAAATATTTATCCAATAAATGTTCAAATGATTGCTTACGCATACTCAAATAGGGTTTTCAAGTATAAGGTCGAAAAAGGGCTATACAACCCTAAACGGATTGCAAAAAAATGTGGAGAAAATTATAAATTTATCAATAACAAACAGGGTAAAAACTCTTTAAGACAAACCCTTAAATGCTTTATAGACTGTGTAATATGATACTCAACCGCTTTTTCTGAAAGTTCCAGTTGCCTTGCGATTTCTTTATTTGACAGTTGTTCATAACGACTCATTTCAAATATTGTACGAGTTTTGGAGGGAAGTTGTTGGAGTGATTGGTTGAGTAATTGCTGCAATTCATCAGCATTAAGTGATTGATCCAAAAGCTGACCGGATTCCAAAGGCTCTGTATCGGTATCACTAAACTTACGACTGGCTATTTTAACTCTTAGGTAGTTGATGACTTGATAACGTACTGATGTTAGCAGATAATGCTCTATATTATCTATTAATAAGGTTTGACGTTTTTCCCAAAGACTAACAAATATATCTTGAACAATCTCAGCAGCTTTTTGGGTAGAACTGGTTTTTTGATAAGCTACTCTATACAACTGCTGTGCATAGTGAGCATAAATCATCTCAAAAGCTTCTTCAGCACTATTATCATCAGTAAGTTGAAGAAGTAAATCGTCAGACATAGAATTTATTTTTGAATATCAAAATCCGACTGAAAAATAAGACTATTTTG
>JBKBKL010000138.1:0-11292 GCA_046294665.1 Runella sp. | reverse complement strand
CGGGGGCATCTTTCGGGTGTATTACACATTGGAGAGGTTATTTAGGTTCTTGGTAAAACAAAAATAACACCCCCATTGCCTTTTACAAAGTCAGCACCATATTTAGCGCACTACCACAAATTCATACATTCACAAATTGCCCATGGTTCGTGTACGTTTTGCTCCCAGTCCTACCGGACCGCTTCATATTGGAGGTGTCCGGACGGCTTTATACAATTATCTTTTTGCTCGTCAAAATGGTGGAAAAATGCTCCTGCGTATCGAAGATACCGATCAGACGCGCTTTGTGCCAGGCGCAGAAGCATATATTTTGGAAGCCCTACAATGGCTCGATATAGAGATAGATGAAGGGCAGGGCGTAGGTGGGCCTCATGCGCCTTATCGGCAGTCGGAGCGTAAAGCCATCTATCGTCAGTATGCCGAACAACTTGTCGCTGCTGGCAAAGCCTACTATGCTTTTGATACACCCGAAGAAATTGAAGCCCTCCGCCAACGCCTCGAAGCTGCTGGGGCCGATGCCGCCCAATACAACGCTATCACACGTCTTCAAATGACCAACTCGCTCACGCTGCCTGCCGATGAGGTACAGAGAAGAATCAATAGTGGTGAGCCGTATGTAGTGCGTATCAAAATTGACCCCAAGCAAGACATTCGTTTTCGAGATCTTATCAGAGAATGGGTGGTAGTACACGCTTCTACGCTCGACGATAAAGTGCTACTCAAGTCAGACGGTATGCCGACTTACCACTTGGCCAATATCGTAGATGATCACCTAATGGGCATCACGCACGTCATCAGAGGAGAAGAATGGCTTCCGTCAGCTCCTCTTCATGTGTTGATGTATCAGTATTTTGGGTGGCAAGCACCACAGTTTGCCCATTTGCCGCTGCTACTCAAACCCGAAGGCAACGGTAAACTCTCGAAGCGCGATGCCGACTTGGGGGGCTTCCCCATTTTTCCATTGCTTTGGAAAGACCCCGCCACAGGCGTACAAGCACGTGGCTTCCGCGAAGATGGTTATCTCAAGGAAGCACTTGTCAATTTTTTAGCCATGCTGGGTTGGAATCCAGGTACGGAGCAAGAGCTTTTTACGATGCCCCAACTCATCGAAGCCTTTTCGTTGGAACGTATCCAAAAAGGGGGCGCACGATTCGATATTCAAAAAGCCCAGTGGTTCAATCAGCAGTATTTGAGGGCCAAAACCGATGATGAAATCGTAGGTATGATCGAAAAATCAGCGGTATGGCTCAAAGTCCAAAACTCAAAACTCAAAACCCAACTCCCGAAAATCATCGCACTGATGAAAGAGCGTGTTACGTTTCCGCAGGAGATGCTGACGGAGGCGCAATTTTTATTTGCCGCTCCCGATTCTTATGATGAAGCGACTGTTGCTTCCAAATGGAATGCCGATGCCATAAAAGCCATTTCGGCTTATATCGAAGAATTGAAACTATATGAAGGGGAGTTTTTGGCCGAAACTGCCAAAACGATTTGGGTAGCGGCTACTGATCGTGTAGGTCTCAAAATGGGGAAAGTAATGCCTGCTTTACGTTTGGCACTCACAGGAGCAGGGCATGGTCCCGACTTGATGATGACTATGGAGATTTTGGGAAAAGAAGAAGTAATGGAACGTTTGGAGAGAGCTTTGGAGAAATTGACGCAACAGTAGCAACATCGCTTCGACTCTTTTTCAATCTTTGTTGGAGGCTCGCAGTGTATTTTTAGTACTGACTTTTTCATAAATCGCTTCGCTTTCGTTGTAAAGCCTATCCAAAGCCGTGATTCCATAAGTGTAGGTATGTCCTGCCAAAGTGGTTTGGTCGGTGGCTTTGGTGCGGCTGGCGGGGCAAATGGTGAGCATTTTGGGTATTCTCTCGTTTTGGGCTTGCCGATAGATGGCATAATATCGCACTGGGTCATTGTCGCGGGAGTCTGTTTTAGGCGCAGACCATTCTATGTTTACGGCTTTCCCTACTACTGACACAGAAAGATGCTGGGGAGGATTGGGAGAGGTTTTGTCTTTCCACGGCATGGTCGGGGGCAATGCTTTTATTTTGTACAAGTCATTTCGTAGAGAGTCTGCATGACCGAGTTTGTTATTTATCAATGATTTGGAACTAAAAAATACGCTGCCGTGGACATTAGGAAATCCTCTTATGAATCGAATTTGATTCGGTAGTTCAGAAGGGTTGAGCCATGCTTTGTCGCGGTCTTGTGAGCCTACACGGTAAGCCCCGTGTCCGATGTACAAATGCCGCCCGTAAGTGTGATTGGTCCACCATTCTACGAGTGTATTGAAGGGTACTTTATCGAAAGATTGCGTAAAGTACACTTGAGGTAGCATATAATCTATCCAGCCTTCTTTCATCCATTTTTTGGTGTCGGCGTAGAGGTTGTCGTAGGAGGTTTGGCCGCCTTCGGTCGCCGAGCCGGTGGGGTCATCTTTTTGATTACGCCAAACCCCAAAAGGGCTGACCCCAAATTTTACGTAAGACTTTTCGGCAGCGATGGCTTCACCAATTTGTTTGATGAGAACATCAATGTTGTTGCGCCGCCAGTCGTCTTTATTTTTGAAACGACTCCCATATTTGCGAAAAGCCTCGTCATCTTTGATAGTTTGGCCTTTGACGGTGTACGGGTAAAAATAGTCGTCGAAATGGATACCGTCTATATCGTAGTTTTTGACGAGGTTGGTCGTTACGTCGGTGATGAACTGGCGCACTTCGGGTAGGCCAAAATTGAAAAGTTGGTAGCCGTCATATTCAAATACCCAATCGGGACGTTTGCGGCCTATGTTGTCGTCGGCAATGCTTTTGGAGGCTTTATGCACGGTGCGGTTGAGGTTGAGCCACGCATGAAACTCCATCCCGCGCTCATGGCAGGCTTCTACCATGAACTCGAGCGGGTCGTAAAACGGTTCGGGGGCTTTGCCTTGTTTGCCTGTCAGCCACTCTGACCAAGGTTCGGGGCTTTTGGCATAGAAAGCATCACCTGCCGCCCGTACCTGTACAAACACCGCATTGATACCAGTACGCTGGTGGGCGTTGAGGAGGTTGATAAACTCGGCTCGCTGCTCTTCGGGCGTGAGGTTTTTGCGACTAGGCCAGTCTATATTGTCCACAGTGGCTATCCACACCGCCCGTAGCTCGCGGGTAGCACGCATGGGGCCAAAGTCGCGTGGGGTAGTGCGTGGTTTTTTGGAGCTTTTGCAAGCAGCTATCAAAGCCAAAATGACGACGATACTGATGAGTAGTTTTTTCACAATGAGTTAGGGTTAGAACGAACCAATTCAGAGGTCAAAGTTTTAAAAAAAAGTTGGTAAAACCAGTTTGTCTTGCTCAATACCGCCAACTCGTCAGGTCGGCTCCAGCGGGTGCAGCGGCTTTGATACGCTCCAATATTTTGGGTATGTACATCGTGTTGTAGCGTAGGCGAGTGATGTAGTTGGGTAGATTGGGGTCGCCATTCCAACAATGCTCGAAGCGGTCGCCGTATTTTACCTCGCCGTTGTAATGGGGGTTTTGGGTTGTTTTCAGGAAGTCTTCCATGAGGTACACGGCATTGTTGAGGTAATAGTTGTCCATATCGCCACAGTAGATATGGATTTTACCTTCGAGTTTTTTGCCGAGGGTTGCCCAGTTGCGTTTCAGAATGTGCATCAAGTCGTAGTTTTCGCTCCAATATTTAGCTACTTCGTGGTCTATTTTGCCGTTACGTTTGTCCCAAATCGGTTTAGGATAGCCATTGGGGCCTTGAGGAGAGTAAGTAGCCTCCCAGATGTCCCATTGGTCGCCGGAGCGGGAGTTGTCGCCCAGGGCTAATTCACGGTGGTTGGCTTCTTCGAGAGTGCAAGCTACATGGCCGAGATAGTTGCGCTTGCCGGGGCGAGGTGTTTTTTTGAAATCGCCGGGCAAATAGTAGGCGTTTTCGTCTTTGTAAATATTGACGACCGTATAAGCCTCAAAGGTGATAGGGTCGGGGCAGGCGGCAAAGCAACCATTAAACTCGTCGGGGTAAAATACCTGTGCTGCCAACGCCTCCCAGCCTCCCGTACTACCGCCATAAGTAAACCTTGCCCAACCTTGCCCGATACCCCTAAACCGACGCTCGATTTCGGGCAGAAGCTCATACATGATAGCATCGCCATAAGGCCCTTGATTGGCTGAATTGACGGCGTAGGAGTCGTCGTAGTAGGGCGTAGGATGCTGGATTTCGACTATCAACATTCGCGGGAAGTCATTACTGGTCCATTGTTTATAAAAATTATACGCTTCTTGCCAGACTATTTTTTTGTAACCATAAATCCCAAAACGAGCGATGTAGTCGGTGGTATCCATATCAGCTGGGGGAGGTGTTTCTTTGAAACCCTCAAAATCTGCTGGAAAATGTCCATGAAAAATACAGAGCGGATAGCGGGCTTCGGGGTGCTGATCGAAGCCATGAGGCAGCAAAACGTGCGCCCCAAGATACATGGGTCGCCCCCAAAACTCGGTCAGTCGTTTGCTTTGGATTTTGATATGCTTGATGTATTGGGTGTCTTTGGGTGGTTCTATGGGTGGGTTTTCTTGGTCAAGAACGATTTTGACTATCTCTTTGCCTTTGGGGTCAAACTTGATTTTGAAAGGTTTCGAGTATAAATTGCCTGGTGCTGTACGATAATTTTGCCCTTCGCCTCTATCCATCGGGAGCTTGACCGTATGCCCTGTTTTGAGGTTAAAAGTTTCGTACTTGTGTAGTAGTGCTTGTACCCAATACTCTCCTGCCGGAAAATCTTTCAACGACTTAATGGGATACCCGAAGGCCGAAGGACTTACCACTACGGGCTGATTGGCTTTCCAGCCGTCCACATTTTGGCCAAATACTTGCTGGCTATTGGCTTCGTCGCTTACTTGAAAGCGAGGTTCTGTTTTGTTGTTTTTGGCCAAAAACAGCATGAGCCGCCCGTCGAAAGTGCTACCTTTGGAAGTTGGAAATACGATTGAAAATTGGGTTTGGGCCAATGTACCCACAGAAAAGAGGAGAAATAAAAATAGGGAATAGAGTTTCATAAGTAGGTGATTAAAAGCGATTTTAAAAATACAAATTCACAGTGAATTTCTCTTTATCAACCGAAAAGGATTTTTGATTTGAGTAGCTTTTTGAGACAATAAAATTTCTGCGGCAGTTTTTCCCATTTGGGCGTGGTCGGTGGAAATGACTGTGATGCCATCGGCCAAAACTTCTTTGAGAGGGGTGTCGTTGAAGGCCACGATACCTACTTCTTTGCCGATGTTAAGATGCTCATTTTTAGCTTTTTTGACTAATTCGGCCAAATCAGTATCTTCCAAAACGATAAAACATTTGGCTTGTAAGGTTTTTTCGTCGGAGGCTTTTTCGGCAATACGGAACGGCCTTTGATGGTGAACGCAAAAATTACGAACCCCCTGCACAATTTCGGAGGGGTAATTTACATCTTTCGGAAAAATCAAAACCATCTCTTGGTATTTGGCCAATAAGTCTTGACCCGATTCGAGGGCATGATAAATATCGCGCGTAAAATCTTGATACACTGCCGCACATTGAATACCCCACTCCGGCAATAGTTTGTCGAGTATCATCAACTCTTGCGGTCGTATTTGGCGTAGTAGCTCAAGCGGATTGACCTTGTCGGTATCTTCATAAAAATGTGGCATGACCACGTAATAATGAAACTGCCCTAAATTTTCCCTCAAAATCTCATGGAAAATACGGGCGTTTCCGTGGTGAATATGCAGCGAAATGGTCGCTTGATTTCCCAAAGTGGCTACAAAATTCTCATAGATAGCTTTTTTGTAGGCACTCAGTTTATTCATCAGAAGAAGGACTTTGAGCTGCTTGGGGCGGTCGTTCAAAACATAAAAACCTTTGCCTTTTACAGAACCTATGATACCACCAGCTTTGAGTTCTTTGTAGGCTTTTTCTACGGTATCGCGAGCGATGTAGTATTCCTCACTTAGTTCGTTGATAGAGGGGAGTTGTTGATAGCGTAAAATTTGCCCACGCTCAATGGCCTCAATTATCCCCCTCACAATCTGCTTGTATTTGGGGGTACGGGCGTTGGAGTCTATCTGAAGGTGTAATGACATAAGTTCTTTCGGAGGTACTTTGGCCAAAGTGAAGGTTGTTCTAAATACCAAAAGCAATCATTCTGCCCTATATAATTTGAAATCTTTGTATCATTTCATTAGATATAAGCGTCTATGAGCCTTTAGCTGTACATCAACAATGATGGCTTACGTGATCAATCAAATACAAAAATTGGAGCATTAACATACCTCAAAATTAATCCTTGTACTCCATACCTATTTCCCTAAATGCCGTATAATCATCTGATAATCAAAGAATAGTGCTTGAAAAGCGTTTGTTTTTAAAAGATTTTTTGGTAAGATTGTCATTTAACTAAACGCTTGATAACTTATCGAAATGTATTTCTACGATTAGTTATGAAAAATAGGACCATTACTACCGTTTTCGTTGGTTTGTTGTGTGTAAACTTGGTATTTTCTCAATCTTACACCTTGGCTGATTCCTCCCGAATTTATGCTCTATTGGATTCTGCCGACAATACAGCCCTTCATGATAAAGCGTTGGGTTTTGCAAAAAATGCACTTCAACTAAGTCAAAAAAAAGGGTTCAAACGTGGTATTGGTTGGGCAAATCTAAAAATGGCGTATCTAATGGTAGAACACACCCCCAATACCAATGTAACCCATCTATGGCAGCAAGGGATTGAAATCGCTCATCAACTCAATGACCCTTTCATGCTGGGACTTGCTCATATTCAAATCGGGAAACACGCAATGTATAATGGCGATTTGAGCAAGGCAAAAAAGTATTTTGAACAAGCCTTAGCAGAATATTTTGACAAAAACGAGCCAATGTATAGAGCAATCTTCTATAACGACATAGGAAGTGTAGCAGGGCGACAAGGAAACCTTGAAGATGAAATCAACTGGTATCTCAAAGCTATGAAAACACACGAGCTTCTGGGCGATACGCACGGCTGGGCGAATACCGCCGGCAACTTAGCCAATAGCCTGTTCAAAATCAACCAAAAAACCGATGCCCTTCGTTATGCCAAAGAAGCCTTGCAGATTCACTTTCAAAACAAAAATAGCTTAGGTATTGCTACCCTTTCGGGCAATATTTGTACTATGTACAGTTCAGAAAATCAACTTGATTCAGCACAAAAATACCAAGAGATTGCTCTGCGCTATACCAAACTCAATGGTCAGAAGAAACACCTTATTCAAGCATACAGCAATCTTTCGCTTCTACTCGACCGACAAAAAAAATATGCAGAGTCGCTCGAGGCGATACAGAAATCAATGGAGATTTGCCAAGAAATCAACGACTTGGCCAATTATGCCCAAAAGACTCGCTGGGCTGCGGTGGTGGCCGGAAAATTAGGTCAAACCGACTTAATGAATCGTTATTACCAAATCGCTACTCGCTTGGCTGATTCTTTGCGAAAACCTGACATTTTACGAGATATTTTTGCAAGTAAGGCTACGTACTTCAAAAATATGGGCGACTACAAAAATGCCTACGAATTTAATCTCAAATACGAGGTACTAAAAGACAGTATCGAATCTGCCAAACTACGACTAAGTATTGCCGAAATGGAAACAAAATATGATGTAGAAAGGAAGGATTTTCAACTGGCACAACTCCATGCCGAACGCACCATTCGACAACTCGAACTCGACCGACAAAAAGCACTCCTCGAAGGCAACCGCCTTGAGGCTCAACGAAAGGAAGCCCAAATCAAACTACTCAATAAGGAAAAACAACTACGAGAGATACAGTTTCAAGAACAAAAAAGAGAGTATGACCGCCAAATGCTCATTGCACGCACCAGAGAGCAAGATTTACAAATAGCTCGGCAGAACCTTCTCATCACCCAAAAAGATAAAGAACTTGCTCAAAAGCAAATCCAACGAGAGCGTACTGTCCAAGCCGTAGGGATAGGAGTAGTTTTGATGCTGGGGCTATTGGCGTGGTTGGCTTTCAATCGCTATCAACTACGAAAAGAATTGCACGAAAAAGAAGCTCTGTTGGCATTGAGAAGTGGCATATCCAAAGACCTTCACGACGAAATCGGATCTTCACTCACAGGAGTCAATATCCTCAACGAACTGACAAAACGCACCCTCAACAACCCTCCACTCGCCCAAAGCTACTTACAGCAGGCAGGAAGTTCGATTCAGCAGATTAGCGAAACACTTAGCGACATTGTTTGGAACATCAATCCCAACTATGACGAACTCCCTCATCTGCTGACACGCCTGCGTCGTTATGCTTCCGATATGCTTGAAGCGGCAGAAGTAGAGTATCAAATCCATTTCCCAGAAAATACTCACAACATCAGACTCCCTATGGATAAACGTAGGCAGTTGTACATGATATTTAAGGAAGCAATCAACAACTTAGTAAAGTATGCCCACGCCACTCAAGCCAAAGTAAACCTTAGCATCGAAAAAAATCGTATAAAATTGTCGGTTTCCGACAATGGGGTGGGGTTTGATTGGCAACACTCTAAGAAAGGAAACGGATTACAAAATATGCAAGATCGAGCCATTTGGTTAGGAGGAACACTCCATATTGATTCTGCTCCTAAGCAAGGCACTCATATTTTGCTCGATTTTCCCGTTTGAAACCACAAACACAAATCACCCAAAAGGGTACTTTACAAAAAAGTTAGCGAAGGCTACATTTGCATTATGGCACATACTCTACTCATATTTGAAGACAACCACCAACTTCGTCAATCGCTCCAACTGCTGCTCAACGATGGTCAGTTTTTTGAGGTCAAGGGAGCGTTTGAAAATTGTATAGAAGCAGCGCAACTCACCCGGGAGCATCAGCCTGATTTGGTTTTGATGGATATTGATATGCCGGGTATGACCGGTATCGAAGGTTTGAAAGCGATAAAAAGCATACGACCTTTGACACGTATCGTTATGTTTACGGTTTTCGATGACGACGAGCGCATTTTTGAGAGTATTTGTGCTGGTGCCGACGGTTATCTGCTCAAGCATACACCACCTACACGACTACTTTTGGCGTTGCAGGAGGCTATGGAAGGTGGCTCGCCTATGAGTCCACAGGTAGCCAATCGTATTTTTCAATATTTCAGGCAGCAGAATAAACCCACCAATGACTATCACCTTTCGGAGCGTGAAAAAGAAATTTTGCAACATCTCATCAAGGGGCATGGCTACAAAATGATAGCTGCTGAATGTTTTATATCGCTCGACACGGTCAAAAAACACCTCAAAAACATCTACACCAAACTCCACGTATCCTGTGGTACTGAGGCAGTGGCTAAGGCATTGAAAGAAAGAATCGTTGAAGTGTAGTGGTGTTATAATATCAAAAATTCAGTATTTCAAAATCACCCAAAAAGGTAATTGATGAGCGTTTGAGTGGCCTATACCTTTGCATCGTCGGTCTGATAAAAAGGCCTAATGCAAAACCCTATAACGCCTCATACAATGAATACCTACACACTCCCAAGCAAAATTTTACTTGTTGCCATATTTTTAATTCTACATGGCCATTCGATTGCCCAGCAGCCCAATACATCAAAAATTGTACAAACTACCCAGCGCATAGGAGAGCAGTCTGCTGTATTTACCAATCAAACCCAGCAAACAGCGGCCAATTTGCAAGCCGCCATTGACAATGCTAAGATGGCTTTGAAAGTGTTTGAGCCAATACTCAAACTACGACTACGAAAAAAAGCAATAACTGACCAAACAACTGCTAATACTACTAATTCGACCTTGGGCGGTGGAGGATCCGAGCCGACATTTGAAGCACCTCCTTTACCCAACTCCATACTCACCCCTGCGGATAGTGCCGCAGCGTACCAATATCAACAAACCAGCGTAACACCCGACGACATCAACCGTCAAGTGCCTATCATTACCCAAAGCCCCGTTTACAATCCTGATGGCACTGCCAATCTCGGAACTCAAAACCACCGTAGCTATGGCTGCTACATAGACATCATCAACGGAGCTATCATGGACGACATAGATGCTGCCGGCAACAGCCGTTCGATTGACCTCATCTTCACAGCCACTGATGCCTTCAACTCTCAAGTACCTATGTATGCTTTTCTGACTCCTGCCTACGCCAAAAACGATGCTTTTGCTTACAATTTCTTCAAAGGAGTCAAATTCAAAGACCAAAACATACCTCCCAAAACTTGGGAAACTGTAAACGAATCAGAATTGGCTTTTGCGCCTATCAGCGGAGAACAATTTGAACGCATACAAACCAACGCACAACTTACCGCTGTGGTCAAACAATGCACAGGTTTTGCACAAAAACTCGAAAGTCGAACAAAACTCGACGGTAAAGTAATAGCAGTCAAAACCGAAATGGGAAGTCGTACCGCTTATGGGCTGATGTACGTAGTAAACCATTATGGTACGATTGGTGAAAATGGCTACCTCCGCATCAAACTCAAAGTAACAGGCTTCGATGCCAATGGCGACGGCAACCCAGATGCTGGCCTTTATCGCTAAGAAATTATCAAAATCAATGTTAAACCCAAAATGTATAAATCCATGAAAAGTACAATTAAAATCCTTGCCTTTGCTTTCCTGCCGTTGGTTGTTTCGGCTCAAGTAACAACCAACAAAAACGTAACAACCATAGCCAAAGGTGGTGCGAGTATTTTGGCTCAACAAACCATTCAACTTGAAGACTTCAACGAATGGCTTTGCCCAAGCCAACTTTTGCGTGGCGACCGTGAGTTTGGCGGAAACGGCCCCAAAGTCAAATGTGAAGTAAAACTACGTATAGGCGACAACGGTAGCAGCCTCATCGCTGATTTTTATCTGTGGGCACAAGAAACCAAACACGACTGGAGCACTACCGAAGGCCGCTGGACTCGCAAAGTTTATGAGGCTCCTTATGGCAAACGTATCACCAAAATATTGTCGGCTACTGCCTCACGCACTCAATTCATTAGCCCTGCCGCCGGATTCCAGTTTTTGGTACCGGGAGCTGATGTCCAATCAGCTATGCGTACCTTTTTCGATGGTTCAGTAATCGAAAATGCCATTTTTGCCGCACATGGTATCCCCAATCCGGGAGCAGCCAACAGAGCGGCTATTTCAGGGCTTGTTTCTACCTATATGCAAGGCAATACTGTCGTGAAAATCCCAGCTACTGAGGGTACATTGGTGAAATTCTTCCACATCGTAGGCGATACCGGAGGCGATGACATCAGTACCGACGACAACTGCAACGACGACA
>JBKBKL010000137.1:0-11335 GCA_046294665.1 Runella sp. | reverse complement strand
CGGGGGCATCTTTCGGGTGTATTACACATTGGAGAGGTTATTTAGGTTCTTGGTAAAACAAAAATAACACCCCCATTCCCTTTTACAAAGTCAGCACCATATTTAGCGCACTACCCAAACGCGAATCATCTTTGAGAATCATCTTTGACGGTCTCAAACCTACAAGCCATGCGATTGTATCGCTCGTTTCTTAAATCAACTCAACTTTTACCAATCCTTTTTGGCCAGTATAATCTCTGGCACTACTATAAATATAATCTTCAGGAAATTCGACAATCTCTTGACGGACTGGATTTTGATGAATATAGTTTAGTTTTTGTTCGATAAAATAATTACTTTCAAGTAGGATTGGGTGATTTCCGTCTTGCCATACTTTGAACTGCTCTGCACGACGGGTGCGTTTAGCCTCGAATCCAAATTTATCTAAGAGCCAATCACGACGACTTTCTTGTATCTGAAAGATTTTTTCAATGATTGCTTTTGATGTAAATTTTTTGAAATCACGCAAAAAGCCGGTCATCGTATGAGGTTCATCAACCCTAGCGATGAGATGTAAATGATTTGACATCAATACCCAAGCGTATAGGTTTAACCCTTTTTGGTCAATACAGTGATTGAGAGAATCCACAATCAGCCATTTGTAGTCTTTTCTTGAAAAAATATCAATCCAATGTACTACTGTCATTGTTAAGAAATACGGAGCATTTTGGTCGGAGATATTGTAAGACATTATTTTGATTATTTTTTTGTGCGATATAATCGCATTTTTCAGCCATTCGCGTTGCAAACGCGAATTATCCTTGATGGTTTGCAACGCAAATACGATACATTCAAACACTTTTCTTTAAATTCTTAGTGCGATACAATCGCATTTTTCAGCCATTCGCGTTGCAAACGCGAATTATCCTTGATGGTTTGCGTTTGCAACGCAAACCTATGAGCCATGCGATTGTATCGCATGATACCTTAGTCAAAATCAGGCAAATACATGATTTTCCCTCCCTGCATAGCCGATTCATGTGCCAAGATTCCGACACAAGTCCAGTTGGCCGATTGTACTGCATTGGGGAATGGGTCTCGGTCTTCTACCAATGCCATCAAAAACTCATGTGCCAGATGCGGGTGTGAGCCACCATGCCCTGCCCCTTGTGTAAACGACAAGTGGGTATTTTCGGCCATATCATATACTCCCTTTGTCGTAAAGTATTGAATTTCAGCAGGGAGCAAATGGGCATAATCAGGCACTTTTACACGTTCGGGGATTTCGTGTTCTTCTTTTTTTGCCGTATGAATCACAGGGTCTTCTCCTTCTATGAGCGGCCATTCAAAAGATTTTTCAGAGCCATAAACTTCAAAACTTTCACGGTACTGGCGGGCTACGTCAAAGAGAGAACGATATACATACGCACTCAAATCGCTGTTTTTAAACTTAATATGTGCAGACTCTACGGCAAAAGGTGAGTTATGTATTTTGGCCAATTCTTCTCGGATTGTTCCCGACCCAAAACATGATACATATTCGGCTTCGAGTTTCAACAAGCCCGCCACAGGCCCCACACAGTGGGTGGCATAGTGCATCGGAGGTAAGCCCGGCCAATAGTCAGGCCAACCATCCATATCTTGTTGATGAGAGGCTTTCAGAAATTGTATCTTACCGAGTTCGCCTTTTTCGTAGAGTTCTTTGACAAATAAAAACTCCCGTGCATAGACCACCGTTTCCATCATCATATATTTTTTGCCTGTTTCGCGGCAAGCCTGTACGATTTTGCGGCAGTCTTCTACACTCGTGGCCATAGGTACGGTACAGGCTACGTGTTTGCCAGCGTAGAGTGCTTTGAGGGTTTGCTCGGCGTGATTCGGAATGGGAGAGTTGATGTGTACAGCATCAATGTTGGGGTCTTTGAGCAATTCATCATAATCCGAATAACGCACCTCAATCCCAAAAGCATCGCCTACCGCATTGAGTTTTTCGACAGTACGTTGGCAGATAGCATACATATTGGCGTGGGGGTGTCGCTGATAAATGGGAATAAACTCTGCCCCAAATCCAAGTCCTACGATAGCAATATTGATTTTTTTCATTGCAGATAATAAGTATTGTGAAAGTTGATATTCATTGGGTTTGACTTTTCAAAAACGCCAGTCCTTCTTGCATGAGTTGTTCTTCCGACTCAAACATACGCCTCCAAATATGCGCTGCGGGTAGCTTTGGGCTGAATGCCTCAATACTCAGCCATCCGTCATAGCCTATATCCTCGATGGCCTGAAATACCCCTTGCCAGTCCACATTACCTTTGCCGGGAGTACTACGGTCGTTTTCCGAAAGTTGAATGAACGTGATTCTGCTTCCTAACAGCCTTATGGCATCACCGATGTTTTTTTCCTCAATGTTGGCATGAAAAGTATCAAACATCACCTTGCAGTTGGGGTGATTGACTTCATCAACAAATCGTGCCAATTCATCGGCGCAGCTTGTCAGGTACAACTCAAAACGATTAAGGTACTCCAATCCCAGTTCGATGCCGTGTTGTTGGGCGTATTCAGCCAAGTGTTGAATCCCTTCTACTCCCCATTTCCACTCCTCGGAGGTAGCCGGCTGCCCCGTAAATACCCCCAGTGCCGAATGATAAGGCCCCATGAGTTTGGAAGCTCCCAATACTACGGCACAGTCCACGCATTGCTTGAGATGGTGCAAGGCATAACTGCGAACGCTTGCATCTGGGCTGATGAGATTGGTGTCGCTGCCGCAAAATGTATCGCACACTCGATGTAATTTGAGGGCATCTAATTTTTTGCGCCAACTTTCCCAAAATTTAGGGTCAGTATTGAAGATAGGTACTTCTACCCCTTCAAACCCAATCTCTTTGATGAGGTCGAGGGTAAGGAAGCGGCTTTCGTCGAGTTGTGTACCCCAGAGGAGTAAATTCATACTGTATTTCATAGTACAAAATAAACCTAAAAAAGTGCTAAAAACTTCTTGCTAATTTGCCAATAATGACTGTATTTTGACTTTATTTGAAAATAAACATTTGTTTTTAGCAAAAAAACAGAAATTAATATGCGTTATCCTGTTCGTAAAACATTGAACGATGCTACTTCTTCATTCACTATCATTGAGCTTCGAGAGCCTTATTTTGACCCCAACTGGCATTTTCACCCGCATTACCAACTTTTCACGGTTTTGGAAGGCACTGGCACCAGATTTATTGGCGACGATATTCGGCATTTTGAGGGAGGCGATACTGTTTTTTTAGGGCCTAATTTACCACACCTTTGGCGCAGCGATCGTCGTTATTTTGAAGGAAATCCGTCGCTCTACACACATGGGATTGTGGTGTATTTTACTGCCGATTTTTTGGGAGATTCTTTTTTAGATAAACCTGAGATGAATGGGTTGAAAAAATTATTAGAAAAAAGTCATAGAGGATTGGATATAGTGGGAGATACCCAAGTGAAGGTGAGCAATGGTCTGTTCAATATGCTTCAAAGTGAAGGTTTTGAAGCGGTGTTACAGTTGCTCCATCTTTTATATCAGATTTCACAGTCTAACGAAGCGAAGCCTATTGCTGGCGAGGGGTATGTCAATGCTCACAAAGAATCTGAAACAGAACGTATGCAGAAAGTTTATGAGTATGTGATGAAGCATTTCAAAGAAGAAATTCGATTGCCAGAAGTGGCGGCATTGGCCAGTATGTCGGAGGCGGCATTTTGTCGTTATTTTAAGAATCGGACACACAAAACTTTTTCAAAATTTGTCAGTGAAATTCGTTTGGGCTTTGCTCGTAAACTCTTGGCCAACAACGACATGAGTATCGCTCAAATAAGCTATGAAAGTGGGTTCAATACCTTATCCAACTTCAACAAGCAATTCAAAGATTTCTTTGGCAAAACACCTTCTGAGTACCAAAAAAGCCTGTTTATCGGTTCATAGTATTGTTCGTAACAATTTCTTAACAATCGCCTCAAAAGTTTGATTTACCTTTGTCTGCCAAAATTGATGGCACTCAATTAAATTATCTACTTATCAACCTGCCTACCATTTTATGTTTGGCTTAGAAACGGACATTTTCATTCTTCTTTTCATCTGTGTATTGTGTGCTTGTGCTTTTGAGTTTGTCAATGGATTTCACGATACCGCCAATGCTGTTGCTACAGTTATTTACACCAATTCTCTCAAACCCATGACTGCCGTAGTTTGGTCAGGCTTTATGAATTTTTTGGGGGTAATTTTTGGAGGTATTGCCGTTGCGATGGGGATAGTCAATTTGCTGCCGGTCGAGCTGTTGATAGACCAAAATGTTTATCATAGTATCGCTATGGTGTTGGCCTTGCTGCTTAGTGCGATCATCTGGAACTTCGGTACTTGGTATTTTGGGCTTCCGGCCTCAAGTTCGCATACATTGATTGGTTCTATTTTGGGCGTTGGGATAGCCTTTACGATGATGCCTGAAGCCTCCGAAGGGGCAGGAGTCAATTGGTCAAAGGCAACCGAAATCTTCGCCTCCTTGCTTCTTTCGCCTTTGGCAGGCTTTAGTTTAGCTGTGGGTATGATGTTTGTGTTGAGGCGTTCGCTCAATAAAGAAACTCGTGAACAAATTTTTAGCGAACCCAAAAAAAACGAAAAACCCCCACTTTGGATTCGTGGCATTTTGCTGGCCACTTGTACAGGAGTTAGTTTTTTTCATGGCAGCAACGACGGCCAAAAAGGAGTAGGACTCGTTATGCTGATTTTGATTGGTATTGTACCAGCTTATTTTGCCCTCAACGAAGAAATCAACCCCGATTTGGTAAAAGGAAATTTGGTAGCGATTGAACAAACAGTCAATAAAATAGATACTACACTCCTCGGGATTGATGAGAAAAAAGAGTTGGCTAAACTAAAAAGTAGTATTACTGATTTGGGCTTAGTCATTACTCACAAAACTCCCGATGGCAAAATCAATCCCAATGAACGCCTCGAAGCTCGGCGTGATATTTTGGTCATCAATAGTAGTTTGAAAAAACTGATGGATAGCGAATCGGTCAATTTTAGTGCAGCAGACAAAAAAATGCTGAAAGAAAACACCGATTATAAAAATGGATTACGCCGTTTCACGGACTATGCTCCCTTTTGGGTAGTGTTGATGATTTCATTGTCATTGGGCTTGGGTACAATGGTCGGCTGGAAGCGTATTGTAATCACTGTGGGCGAAAAAATCGGTAAATCTCACTTGACCTATGCTCAAGGAGCTTCGGCAGAGATGGTCGCTACTATTGGGATAGGCATGGCTTCGGGTTTTGGACTTCCTGTGAGTACTACCCACATGCTCTCGTCGGGGATAGCCGGTACCATGGTAGCCAGCAAAGGCATCAAAAACCTACAAGCCAAGACCGTACGCAATATCCTCATGGCATGGGTACTTACGCTTCCAGTTTCTATATTTTTGTCTTCAACACTCTACGTCTTTTTCCGCTGGATTTTCTGAAAATTTGCTCGCTCCGTCTAAAAATGCTTGTTTTGCAGCGACACTGCATTGTTTGACGCGCTATGTTTATCGAACCCAATCGCCACTCCAAAAACCAAAATCCACGTACAGGCTGGATAGAAGTAGTATGTGGGTCTATGTTTTCGGGTAAAACGGAAGAACTTATCAGACGGCTCAATCGTGCCAAAATAGCCCGTCAAAAAGTAGAGATTTTCAAACCTGCCATAGACAAACGCTACCACGAGCAAGACATCGTGTCGCACAACGACAACGCCATTCGCTCTACCCCTGTCCACACTTCTGACGAAATCTTGCTCTTTACGGGCGACTGCGATGTGGTGGGCATAGACGAAGCACAATTTTTTGACCAAAACTTAGTTGATGTCTGTAACAAACTCGCTTCTATCGGGAAGCGGGTCATTGTAGCAGGGTTGGATATGGATTTTGCGGGTAAGCCCTTTGGCCCTATGCCGGCTTTGATGGCGGTGGCCGACTACGTTACGAAAGTTCACGCTGTCTGTATGGTATGTGGTGAAGTGGCTCAATTTTCGTATCGCAAAGTGGCCTCGCAAGATAAAATCCTGTTGGGCGAAACCGACTCTTATGAAGCCCGCTGCCGACGCTGCTACATTCGGGGAGAAATGGCTTGATTGTTGTACCAAAATTAGCTTAGTGTTTCTTTTGCGCCATGTCAAAATATTTTACCTTCTTTTTTTTGGCCATTAGCCAATTTTCTTTTTCTCAGGGTTATTTGTCGCTATCGGGTAAAGTGATAGACAAAAGCACCCAAAAGCCTGTTCCTTATGCCTACTTGGGTATGATGAGCAAGGGTACTGGTACACTCACCAGCGAAGATGGCCTTTTTTTCTATCGTTTCCCGCGTATCGCTGCTGATTCGGCACTCGTCGTGGCGGCTATTGGCTACGAGATATTCACCCAAAAGGCATCGGCTTATCAGCCCAATCAAAAAGAAGTAGTCATTGAGTTGGTGCCTACCTTCATACGCACCATTGACAGCAGCTATATCAAGGGTTTTGAAGCACGGAATTGGGTGGCCAATGCACTCGCCAAAATCAAGAAAAATGCCTCTCCTACGCCTTATTTGCTCAATGGGTTTTACCGTGAAAGTTGGCAGCAAGACGGCCAATATGTCGAGATACGAGAAGCTCTCATACAAGCTGAAAAAGACCCTCGCCCCAAAATAACTGTTCCTCAGAAAATCAAGGCCATTCGGGGGCGTTCGTTTTTGAGTCAAAACCGCTCCAAAGTCATGGAAGGCTATGCGTTCCCCAATGGTGCGGCTATCGTTACCAACAGCATAGACATCGCAACGCCGGAGTATTTAGACGGCAAAAATCTCTATGACTATGTATATGAAATAGACGATACTATCCCGCGCTATCTTGGCAAAGAGGTGTATCGGATTTTGTTTCGCCCTGCTACCAAAGGCATCAAAGCTGCCCGAACAGGTGTCATTACTATCAATCCTGCCGATACGGCTATCGTCCAGATCGAATATACTTTTACAGAAGATGGTCTAAAAGATGTACTCAATACCAGTACTTCCGATAAGTTTTTTGGCAAAACCAAACGCCAACCCAAGCGGCTGTATAGTTGTATCAGCTACAAGCCTTACAACGGCAAATGGTACTTGCAAGACTATCGAATGATGCTCGAAACGCTATTTGAACAAAAAAATAGCCAACTTCTCGGAACGATTCAACTGCAGTTTGTAACGACCGAAATCCTTAAAAGCAATGGTACACGCATAGCCGAAACCGATGTGCTGATAGACACAGAAAGTTTTGCACCGCAGACTGTCCCCAAATACGATGAAGTGCTTTGGGGAAATTTCAACTTTGTGATTCCTTCCGAAGCCATGCGCCAAATCGTTCATTCGCTGGCCAAATAAGGCTTAATCTTTCCCCAAATTGAGAGCAGCCTTGGCCCTATCGTAAAAACCAGTGCTTTTGAAGGTAAAAGTCTTGTGAAGAATAAAATTGCTCATAAAGCTAAACCCCATCGCTATCAATAAAGCCACTGCCTCATTGACATTTATCTCCCGTGCCTTGGCCGAAAGGCTTTTGAACGGTAACTCATAGACGGTTTCGGGGTATAGCGCATTGATAATCCCCAAACTCAACGCCGATATGCCTACCGTAATCCCCCAAGATATAATAGCCACAATACCAAACTTCACCATTTCGCGGCGGGTTTTGCTGGTATTGCGGGCATCGAAGGCAAACAGTTTGGTAAGGATAAAACCCACCACAAACGAAACCAAATATCCCAAAGACACAGAGGTAGAATATCCATAGAAGTTACGAAAAAAACTCCCCGATATAAATTGTACTACTACGCCTGTACCTGCTACTAAAAAATAGGCAATGAGGTCTTTTAGATTAAATAGAGTAGATTTCTTGGCCACCTAAATTGTAAAATTCCGTGAAAGGGCAAAATAAGTACTTTTTGAGTACCTACCCAAATATTTGTACGAAGTCTTTAGCAAACGGTCAATGTTTTTATTTAGTTTTGATGAATGATTGTGCTACAACCTAAACCCTAAAACCGTGAAAAATCAAATATTGTCATTTTTATTGCTGTATTCTTCATGCCTTTTTTTGGCCGGGTGCAACGAGGAAGAAACACAACAAACGATTGATCAGCAACTGATAGCTCCCTATTTTGCCCTTATCAAACAAGGTAAATATGAAGAAGCCTATCAAAGCTACACCAGCGACAATTACAAAAAATACAGTTCGTTGAAAGACTATACCGAAAGCTATCAGAAAAACATCGCCAAACGTGGTGGACTTGAAAGTTACTCAATCCATAAAGTCCAATATTTGACGCAACTGTTTGGTAAAGATGAAATCAGAGGCGAAATTTCTTTCCGATTCAAAAATGAAAAGTATGCCAAACCCATTTTGTTTATTATCTCGCAATATCCCAACGGCAAATATCTCATTGACGCTGCTTGGCATGACAAAAAATATGCAAACTCTGACGGCCTCGATGGCCCGTTTTAAGTAAAGTTGAATTTTTTATGACAAACACTATCGTTCCTCTTTTGCAGGCTACCCAGCAAGCCGCTACCCAAGTACGCCGCCTTTCGAGCATTCAAAAAGCCGAATTACTGCTCCGATTGGCCGATTTGATTACTGAAAATCAGTCGCTCATCATGTCCGAAAATCAAAAAGATATGGAGCGAATGCCCGACGGCGACCCCAAAAAAGACCGCCTTTTTTTGAACGAAAAACGTATCCAAGCCTTAGCCGATAGCCTTCGCGATGTGGCTGCCCTCCCCGACCCTACGGGTCAGGTTTTGATAGAAAGAGAGATCGAACAAGGACTCCAACTCAAAAAAATAGCCGTACCGCTGGGGGTGGTAGGTGTGATTTATGAATCTCGCCCCAACGTAACCATAGACGTAGCGGCCTTGTGTTTACGGTCGGGCAATGCCTGTGTACTCAAAGGCGGCAAAGAGGCCGATTTTTCCAATCGCTGCTTGGTAGGGCTGATTCAGCAAGTACTCCAAGAAAAGGGCATTGACAAGCAGGCGGTTACGTTGCTCCCGACCGACCGCCGACTTATCAATGAACTCCTTACGGCCACTCGTTATGTGGATATCATCATACCGCGTGGATCGGAGGCATTGATTCAGTTTGTACGCCAAAACTCCCTCATACCGACTATCGAAACTGGCGCAGGCGTATGTCATGGCTACATCGAAGCTACTGCCGATTTGGAAAAGGCACGTGAAATAGTGGTCAATGCAAGGGTGTCGCGCCCTTCAGTCTGCAATTCGATGGATTGCGTCATCGTTGATCGAGCGATCGCAGACCAATTTTTGCCGATGCTCAAAGATGATTTCATCAAATGGAATGTTGAAGTCTATGCCGACGAGGAATCGTACCCTATTTTTGAAAAAATGGCTTATCCCAAACTCCTGCACGCCCAGCCGCAAGACTTCGGGCGGGAGTTTTTGGATTATAAAATAGCTGTCAAAATCGTTGAAAATTTAGACGAAGCCCTACTTCACATTCAAAGTTACTCATCGCGCCATTCGGAGGCGATTGTTTCCGAAAATCAAGCCGCTATCGAACGCTTTTTGGCTGAAGTAGATGCTGCTGCTGTCTATGCCAATGCTTCCACACGCTTTACCGATGGCGGGGTTTTCGGGCTGGGAGCCGAGATTGGAATTTCTACCCAAAAACTCCACGCTCGCGGGCCGTTTGCGTTGGAAAAATTGGTTACAGAAAAATGGATTGTAGTAGGCAACGGCCAAGTACGCTGGTAAAAACTCAATCCAAGTATCTGTATTTAAACGGTAGGGTTTTAACTTGATCCTTGCTTTCTTTGCCATCAAAAAAAACAATGAAACTATATTCCATGAAACACCTGCTTTTGGTGGTTTCGTTTTTTGTCATGTCAGAAACCATTTTTGCCCAAAACAACCTCGCCCAGCGGCTATTCGATGCGCATGAAGTCTATAAAGAAAAAAGTGTGAGCGTAAGGCGTGAGTTCAAACATCGTCAGTTGGTACCGCTCATCGAAAAACTCAAATCCAACTCCAACTTTGCGGTGAGCGAAGTAGGCAAATCTTTGGAAGGGCGGAGTATTTATCAAATCAAATACGGTAAGGGCGCGCCACCCGTACTCCTGTGGTCGCAGATGCACGGCGACGAAGCTACGGCAACGATGGCCTTGCTCGATATTTTTAATTTCCTCAATGCCAGCGGTGATGGCTTCGACGATTTACGCAAAAAACTGCTCGAAAAAAGTACGCTCTACTTCGTTCCCATGCTCAACCCCGACGGTGTAGAACGCTGGCAACGCCGCACGGCACAAGGAATAGACATGAATCGCGATGCGCTGCGGCTGCAATGCCCCGAATCTCAACTCCTCAAAAATCTCCAACAAACCCTCAAACCCCTCGTCGGGTTCAATCTCCACGACCAAAGCCCCCGATACAGCGTAGGCGATACCAAAGAAATAGCCGCTATCTCATTTTTGGCCACGGCCTACAACCCCCAACGAACCGTCAATTCGGTGCGTGAGCGTGCCATGCAACTCATCGTAGGCATGAATCGCGATTTGCAAAAATTTATTCCTAATCAAGTAGGGCGGTATTCTGATGAATTTGAACCGCGAGCCTTTGGCGACAACATCGCCAAATGGGGAACGAGCTTGGTGCTGATTGAGTCGGGAGGCTACAAGAACGACCCCGAAAAACAATACCTCCGCAAGATGAATTTTATCGCGATCTTGACAGCGTTGGAGCGTATAGCCGACGGAACTTATGCCCAAGAAAACCGCAGGGACTATGAAAAAATACCCCAAAATGGCCGTTTACTCCCAGATTTAATCATCAGAAATGTGCGCACCCAGCGTGAAGGGCTTACTTACATGATTGACATTGCCCTCAATCGCAACGAAATCACCAATGACTCTGCCACGGGTTTCAGCTATCAGAGCAGTATCGAAGATGTGGGCGATTTGTCGGTATTTTATGGCATTGAAGAACTCGACGCACAAGGGGCGTTTTTGACCGATGCCAACGGCAAGCCTTTTTTGCCGAAGCTGGGCGATAAAGCTGATTTTGAACTGCGCTCAGAAAAGAAAACTTGGAAAATAGAAAACGGGTTTTTGAAGCCTTGAATTTTGCTTGACTCATATTGTAGCAAATGGGGATTTATTCCATTTTGGAAGAGGGATTTTCTCTACAAAACTTGCGCCTCTCCGAGGCTTTTAGGGAATTGGGGGGATATTCGTGCCTCTACAAAACTTGCGCCTCTCCGTGGCTTATAGGGAATTGGGGGGATATTCGTGCCTCTACAAAACTTGCGCCTCTCCGTGGCTTATAGGGA
>JBKBKL010000136.1:0-11384 GCA_046294665.1 Runella sp. | reverse complement strand
CGATCGGCGGACAAAACAGTCCTTTGATAGTCATCAATGGCGTACCCATAGACAACACAACCTTTGCGACTCGCCCCGGCAACATAGGAGCTGACAACGCCAGTTCGACCCGCGGGGGTGGTGTTACCTCCGACGGTGGCGACGGCTTAAGTTCTATCAACCCCGACGACATCGAAAGTATGACCGTACTCAAAGGAGCTGCCGCTGCGGCACTTTATGGTAGCCGTGCCAAAGATGGAGTCATTATGATCACTACCAAATCAAAAGGGGACAGCAAAGGCATAGGCGTAACGATCAACTCCAATTTTACCAACGAAACACCCCTCGATTTTACAGATTATCAATATGAATATGGTCAAGGGGAAGGGGGGATTCGTCCTACGTCGCCCAATCCTACTTCGGGCCAATGGTCTTTTGGCGAGAAGTTTCAGCCGGGTATGACTCAAGTGCTTTTCGACGGGGTAACAGTCCCCTATGAGCCTTATCGCAATCGTATTCGCAATTTTTACCGCAATGGTTCTAACTTTACCAATACGGTTTCGCTTGCTTCCAACTCCGACAAAGGCGGCTTTAATCTTTCGATTGCCAACATGGACAGTAAGGGTATCACCCCCAACAACGAGTTCAACCGCAAAACTTTCAATCTGGGATTTTCGTATGACCTCTCAAAGCAGTTGAGTGTATCGGGAAGTGCCAATTACTCCAAAGAAGTCAATAAAAACCCACCGGTTATTGCCGAACAAGACAACTCCATACCGACAGCCCTGTACAATATGGCCAATTCGATGCCCAACGAACTTTTACAGAGATTTATGTACGATGCCGCTGGCAACGAGTTTGTGTTCTCACGCTTCCGTAACCGTACCAATCCCTATTGGGTGTTGGAAAATCAATTCCAAACTATCAGACGCGACCGCCTTTTCGGAAATGTAGCGATTAAATACAACCTCACTCCCTGGTTGTTTGTGCAAGGGCGAGTAGGTCAAGACTATTGGAGTCGAGACCAAGACTATGTAAACCAGCCTACGGGGAAGGCATCATTGGCTGCCGCCCCTGCTGGTTTTGTCAATGGAATCTACACCCAAGAAACAACTCGATTCAGAGAAGTGAATGCTGACATCTTGATTTCGGGCAGCAGGACTTTTGGTAACTTTGGCTTGGATTTCAACCTCGGCGGCAACCAAATGTACCGTCGTTCAGATTATAATTCTGTTCAAGTTACTGACTTTGTGGTGCGAGGATTATATACTGTCATGAATGGCCGTGTCAAAGATCCTATTTATGGTTTGAGTGAACGTGCTGTTAATTCTGTTTATGGTTCGGCTGAATTTTCTTACAAAGATTTCTTGTTCCTCAACGTAACGGCTCGAAACGACTGGTTTTCTACCTTGTCTCCCGAAAATCGCAGCATCATGTATCCGTCTGTATCGGCCAGCTATGTATTTTCACAGTCTTTCGACAATCTTCCTTCTTGGCTAACTTTCGGCAAAATCCGTGCTGCTTATGCCGAAGTGGGGAGCGATACCGACGTAGCTCCATATTCACAATCATTATTTTATGGTATTAACGCCAACTTATTCCAGAATCAGCCTGTGGGAGGCTCATCGGGCAATGTCGTTCCGAATGCCAATTTGCGCCCTATGCGTACTTCGGAAAAAGAGTTTGGAATTGAGCTACGACTTTTCAATAACCGCGTTTCGTTAGATGCTGCCGTTTATCAAAAAATCACTACTGACCAGATTGTATCGGCACAAATTTCTGATGCTTCTGGCTTTGTCAATCGCCTCATCAATAGTGGACGTAGCCAAAACAATGGCGTTGAGTTTTTACTCAACTTTGTGCCGGTCAAGTCGAATACTTTCCAATGGGATTTGAGTTTCAATGGTTCTTACAACAAAACCAAAGTGTTAAGTCTTTTGACCGACACGCCGGGCGAAAGAATCACCGTAGGTAGCCACGTCTTCAACGGTGAACTTCGCCAAGTCGTAGGACAAGAAATGGGACTAATTTATGGATTTGGCTTTCGTCGTGATGCTCAAGGCCGTCAGATTTTTGGAGCCAACGGCCTTCCTCTACGAACCCCCGATTTAGTTTCGTTTGGTTCGGCATTGCCCAAATGGGTAGGCGGTATCAACAATGCCTTCAATTATAAAGGTATCAACCTTTCCTTTTTGATTGATTTCAAACTGGGCAATAAGATGCTCTCCGGTACCAATTTCAATGCCATTAGACACGGTTTACATAAAATGACACTGCAAGGCCGTGCGGAAGGGGGAGTGGTCGGTGTAGGTGTAAATGAGAGAGGGGAAGTCAATACAGCCAAAGCCCCCGTACAGCAATACTGGGAAGTAGTACGCTCTCAAGCATTGGTTGAACCCGCTGTTTTTGATGGGGGTTTTTGGAAACTTCGTCAAATCACAGCAGGATATGACATAACCAAGTATTTGCCCCGCAATCTGTTCATCAAGGGAGCGCGTGTAAGTTTAGTAGCCAACAACGTTTTGATGCTCAAAAAATGGGTGGATAATATAGACCCCGAATCTTTTGGATTTGCCTCCGACAACCTCGTAGGGTTGGAGTCAACTGGTGTCCCTACTACGCGGAGCATGGGCTTTAACATCAATCTTAAATTTTAAAAGCCAAGCCCCCAACTCCCAGAGGGGGAGCTTGAAACATTTTTTTTACCAAAAACAAAAAATCAAAATGAAAAAAATATTAAAAACATTCGCTCTTTTATTCCCCCTTTGGGGGTTGGGGGGGTGCGATCAAGGTTTTGATGAGATGAACATCAATCGAACCGCCGCCACCGCGATTAACCCAATTTTTATTTTGAACAATGCCACCATCAACTTATCATTTACCAACTCGACGATTATTTACGAAGGAGGGATTGTACAACAAATCATTTCTCCCAACTCTGGGGTTTTGACAGGGGCAAATTATAACCAAGACAATCGCTCTGTAACCCAAGAGATGTGGCAGCGATATTATAGGTCAGTAGTTCGCCATACACAAGATGTCATAGACCAAACCAAGTCAGTACCAACTCGAAGCAATTTATTCAATATGGCTCGTATTCTTCAGGCTTATGCGTTCATGGTTCTTACAGATACCTATGGCGATATTCCTTATTTAGAGGCTGGGAAAGGATTTACGGAGCAGTTGGTTTTTCCAAAATATGATTCACAGCAAAGTATCTATGCCGGTATCATCAAAGAACTCACAGAGGCAAGCACCGCCCTTGACGCTTCCAAGACCCTCGAAACGGCTGATGTTTTGTACGGAGGTAACATAGCTCTATGGCGAAAATTGGCCAATTCTCTCTTGCTACGTGCGGGAATGCGTCTGACCAAAGTGGACATCGCACAAGCCCAACAAATCGTTACGCGGGCATTTCAAGCGGGAGTCATGGAAGTCAATGCCGACAATGCCGTCATCAGACACGATGCCAACTATCTCAATGGCATCGGCAACTTGCTCAATGCAACCGAAGCCAACAATTTTTATTTGACAGCCCCCTTTGTCAATCATCTCAAATCTACCAACGACCCACGTCTGCGTTCGATTGCGGTACGATATGTAGGGGCTGCTTCCGGACCACAACAAGCCCCTGCACGTGCCAATACCGACCCAGCCGTACAGATCGGAATGCCCATGGGACTCGACAACGCAGGTGCAGTAGCAGAAGCTGCTCGTTTAGGCTTGGCTAGTTTTTATGATTTTAGTCAAGTGGATAGAACGCGTATGGTCAAAAATCAAGCTCCTATGTTTTTGGTTACTGCCGCCCAAACACAACTGCTACTGGCAGAAGCTGCTCAAAGGGGTTGGATTACGGGAACAACTGCCGAAACATTCTACAACCGTGGAGTACGCCTACACATGGAGCAAATGGCATTGTATGATGCCAACTCAGCGGTACCAGCGGCCGCCATCTCGGCATATCTGACCGAAAACCCTTATCGTGCGGCTACGGCTTTAGAGCAAATCAACACGCAGTACTGGATTGCGTCATTCCTGAATGGCCCAGAGGCTTTTGCCAACTTCCGTCGAAGTGGTTTCCCTCGCCTGACACCCAATCCTTTCAGAGGAAAAGACATCAAAGGGGATTTCATTCGTCGTCTGACTTACCCCAACTCGGAGATTTCGGTCAATAGCGAAAATGCCAAAGCCGCCATCAGCCGCATGGGAGCAGATGATTTGGACACAAGAGTATGGTGGGATAAGTAGAAGAGTTAAGTATGATGTATGATGTATTTTTAAAATCAATTTGTGCTTAAGTACCTTAACATTTTAGTTTATATCATTTCTAAATGAAAGCACCTTAAAAGCATACAAAAAACCTAGCTTAATAGCTTTTGTGCAGTAATAATGACTTTTACGAATAATGTAAAGTATTTTAGCATCGGAAATCATATATAAATTAACCATACATCATACATCAAATATCAAAAAGTATGCAAATAGGATTTGTCGGACTTGGTAAAATGGGCTTCAACTTAGCCCTCAATCTCCACCGCCACGGCTACGAGGTAGTAGCTTATGATGTCATGGCTACCAATGTGAGCAATATCATCTTGGAAGGAATAACAGGAGTAAACAGCCTCGCTGATTTGTGCCGACAGCTATCGGGTCGCAAGGTAATATGGCTCATGGTACCCGCCGGTAAAGTGGTGGACGACTGTATTGAGGAATTGCTTCCCCATCTGACTCCCAACGACATCGTGATAGACGGGGGTAACTCCAACTTCAATGATTCGGTACGCCGCCATCATTACCTCAAAACCAAAGGAATCAATTTCTTGGACTGCGGTACGAGTGGAGGCGTAGAAGGCGCACTACATGGGGCTTGTACTATGATAGGCGGTGATAAGACTGTTTTTGAGTATTGTGAGTCAGTTTTTAGAGATATTTCGGCCGAAAACGGCTACTTGTACGCAGGGGAAGCAGGCTCGGGGCATTTTGTCAAAATGGTACACAACGGCATCGAGTACGGCATGATGCAGGCCATTGCCGAAGGCTTCGAAGTGATGCAACGCTCTGACTATAACCTTGATTTGCCACAAGTAGCAAGGGTATTCAACCACGGCTCCGTAGTACGCTCATGGCTCATGGAACTGACCGAAAAAGCCTTCTTGAAAGACCCCAATCTCGATGCTATTCGCGGCGTGATGCACTCCTCTGGCGAAGGCAAATGGACCCTCGAAACGGCCTTAGACATGGGCATCGCTACACCAGTCATAGCCCTTTCACTTTTGATGCGCTACCGCTCCCAGCAAGAAGATACCTTCAGTGGCAAAGTTGTAGCTGCCCTACGCAACGAGTTTGGTGGCCATGCCGTCGAGAAAGCCTAATCAGTAGTAACTGTCTAACGATTCAACTCATCATTTTATAGCAAAAGCCAGCAAGAATTATACTTGCTGGCTTTTGCTTTGTTTATTGCATTTGCCAACCAGCCTCATAAATCCTAATTTTGAACAGGTTTAACAGCAGCAGCAATGAAACTAAATGAATTAAACAAACTGACAGAACCACTGGGCAAAACCTCCAAAATGCCTGTATTGTTTCTGGGGCATGGTAGCCCTATGAATGCCATAGAAGAAAACGAATTTGTAACAGGCTTTAGAAATATCGCCCAAAAAATTCCAAAACCCAATGCTATATTGTGTGTGTCGGCACATTGGGAAACCAAGGGGACATTCGTAACCGTCATGCAAAACCCGCCTACCATTCACGACTTTGGCGGTTTTCCTCCATCACTTTTTGCGGTGCAATATCCCGCACCCGGAAGTCCTGATTTAGCTAAACAAACTAAAGCCCTCATCACAAAAACCGAAGTAGGATTAGATGAAAAATGGGGACTTGACCACGGTGCTTGGAGTGTGATAAAGCATCTCTATCCCAACGCAGACATACCAGTCATTCAAATGAGCTTAGATTATAGCCAAAGCCCTCAATACCATTATGAATTGGCACAGCAGATAAAATCACTTCGTCAAAAAGGCGTGTTGGTTATCGGTAGCGGCAACATCGTTCACAACCTTAGAAAAGTAGAATGGAGAAGATTAAATGAAACCTTCGGCTATGACTGGGCCATGGAAGCCAACGACAAAATGAAAAAATTTATGCTTGACAGCAATCATAAAGCATTGATCAACTTCCGTTCGCAAGGAAAAGCGTTTGATTTAGCCATTCCAACACCCGAACACTATTTGCCTTTGCTTTATTCATTGGCCTTACAAGACAAAAATGAAGAAATCGTTTTTTTCAACGACAAACCTGTTGCCGGTGCATTGACCATGACTTCTTTGAAAATCGGGTAAAAAGCAAAAGGGTCGCCATTTATCTAAGGCGACCCTTTTTTGTTTGCTTTCATCGCTGCTTTTTGATTCCTCAAAACGGAATCACTTCTTCGGTTGTTTCTTGGGTTTCTTCTTTCACCTCCGATACTTTGAATATCTGAATCTCTGTGATATACACCATTTTATCTTCTTTGTTTTTGTAGGAGCGATGATTGATTTTACCCTCTACCGATAGCTTTTTCCCTTTGGTAGCCATGCGCTGGCATACATCGGCCAATTTGCCGAAAGCCACGATGTTGTGCCAAGTGGTGGCCGTTACTTCTTCTTGATTGCGGTTGGTGTACGTTTCTTTGGTAGCCAACGAAAAAGAGGCCAATTTGCCATTAGTGAAGCTGCGTACAGTTACGTCTTTGCCTACGTTGCCGATCAATGTTACCTTGTTCATGTGCCTAAAAAATTTTGATGGTTTATGATTTTTTTGAGAGTCGCTCGGTCATTGATGCCCGATTGACAATGCAAAGGTGCAACCCCACCGCCACCCGACTCGGTTGTAAATCATTTCTATTTGAATAAAAGCAAATGTAACCGTTTGCAAATGGATAGTTATTCAATCCTCGACTTCCAAAATTCCCCCATGAAGATGGAAAATTCGCTTGTCTTGAAAGGACGAGGCTCGGCCATAATCTTTGGCCGCCACCCGCGAGCGTGTGCCGTTGGTACAAACCACGATGAGGGTATCGTAGGGTAAAACTTCGGCTTGGCGTTCGCGGATTTCGGCCAGCGGAATGTTGATACCACCGATATTGAACTCCTCAAACTCCCACGGCTCTCGTACATCTATGATGACAGCACCGGGGTCGAGTGCGAGCGACTGCGCTTCTTGTAGCGTGATGTCTTGATATGCGTTCATTGTTGTTTCATCCAAGCGACCGTCATTTCTACGATTTCGGCGTTGAAGTTTTCGCGAACGTAGGCAGGATATTTACCCACTTTATGAGTACGGAAATATTCTTCTAAAGAAGGAAATTTGGCCATCAAGTGGTCGGTTGCTTTGAGCAAACGATAGGTCGCTTTATTGGGCCGTACTTCATTGACGATTTGTACGATGTTTTGAGCCGCCTCGGGACTGATGGCTTGCACGTCAAATTCACCATGAATGGCCAACGTAGGCACAGCCGCCAATGCCCACGCTTGAGGGAGATTTTGGCTGTTGAGGTCGGCAAAATAAATAGGGTTTCGACCAAAAAATGTACCACGATTGTACGAAAGAGGGTTTTCTTTGGAGGTAAGAATAGCCTCAAAATCAGGGTCTTGAAGCAGTTCGTTAGCAGTTTTTTTATGAATCAGCCATTCAAAAAGTAGCGGAGTCATCATGCGGGTATTGACCTCGATAGACTGTGGCGACTCTCTCTGTAGGGCAGGCTGCTTGCGAAATACATCAATCATATACTCAAACCAGGGCTTTACTACTGTGCCATACACCATGATGCCACGAGGCTTGTAGGCGGCACGAGCAGCCACCAATGGGGCGGTCATACCACCTACGGCCTGCCCAAAAAAGAAAACCTGAGTACTGTCTATGAAAGGTGTTTTTTTGAGCGTAGCAAAGGCATTTTGAAAAGCCAAAAGTTCTTCTTGGTAGCTTAGGCGGCTGCAATCTTTCGTGCCGTGGCTTTCGCCTACACCCGGTTTTTCGACACGCATCACAGCATAGCCTGCTTTGACCCAGCCATCTATGAGGCGTTTGGTAGGCGAGAGTGAGTCTTTGCTAAACTCAACAGAACTACACTCATAGCTTTGAAAATATAAAATAGCCGGAAAACGCTGCGCTCCGAAAGGTTTATGAACAATAGAACGCAAATAGCCCCGCTGATAGGGTACTTCTCCATAAATCACTTCGCCTACACTACTTTCTTTGGGTTTGGGCAATACATAGCCTACTACTCGACTTTTGCGCTTACCTCGTAGGTAGGTAACAGAAATAGGCTCATTGTCGTAGAGTTTTTGCTCGAGTTGCTGAAAATAAAACAGATACAGCGAGTCAGTGTTGTTGATAGCTACCAAAATATCGTTTGGAAGAATACCCAAAGCGGCTGCCGTAGAGCCAGAGGCTACTTGTTTGACCAAAATCCCTTGAGTAACCCCTACGCCTATGGTCTTGAGCAGGGAGTCGGAGGCTTCGGTGTATTCGATACCCAAAGTGCCACGCCGCCGTAGGTTTTGGGCTTGAGTCTGAGAGGCTTGTGCCAGCAATAGGACAATACTTAAAATCCAGAAAAGAGGTTTCATTTGGTAACTTTTTGGCTGTAAAGATACTCTTGAATTTGTACAAAAAAACTTTTGATATGGGACACATCTCCCAAAATTTATTCTACAACTTCCAATAATTGATGTTTGTTAGTCAGCAAGATGAAACGCTCGATGATGGTTTATTCATACATGACCTCCGTGAGAAGCCCGACGGCATTGAAGCGCAGTATCACTTTGGCCGCAGAAGATTTTTGAGTAATATCTTGGCATTGAGGCCCTTGTTCCAAGAAATAGACATAGAGTTTTTGGTCGCGCCGTGCCAACTGATGAAAGTCGGGTTTGCCGAGCCAATGCCCTACTTTGTCTATATGTTCACCCAAAAGCCGGGGTTCTATTTTCTCAAAATCTTTCAATAGAGTTTTTCTGATATTTTGACAGCCCTTCTTGTCAGCACGCCACTGAACCAAGTCTAAGTCGCCGACCTGGTCGGGCGGTGCGCTGCACGAAAAAAACGAAACAAAACATAAAAAGACAATGAAGCGTAACAACATAGAACAAGTTTAAAGTTGGTTTGCAAGATTTATAACATACATATCGCCGCTCAAGTTTTTTACTTTACCTAAATTCTACACTCCTTTTACAAAAACCGTTTGAATATACTATGTCTTATACTGGGTTTACCTATCGGTAGATTAGAAATCCCTTTGATACAATGCTAAACATACACCAGAAAGGCTTGAAGCCTTCTGACAAACAGCACGAGTCAGAGCCTCGCGCTATCTTTATTATCTTTAGATACAATGCACCGTAGGTGCTAAACCTTCAGAATAATAGCCTGCCACTCGCGCTATCTTTACTCAAGACCCTATACCCAAGACTCAAGACTCAAGACCGCACGGGCGGCCCCGTCAAGACTCAAGACCCTCTTGATAAAGCACTTGGAGTAAGGTTTGGCCGACGGCTTTGAGGGTGCTGCGGTCTATGTTGCGCATGTCGTCTTCGTGGGTATGCCAGTCTTCAAAAAAGGTACGTTGAGGATTGTTGAGTTCTAAATGAATGATATCAATCATCGGAATTTTGGCCGTTTCGTTGACGGGCAGGTGGTCGTCGGTGATAGAAGCACCATTTTGGTCTATGAAGAAGTTGCTGTACCCCAGTTTACTGGCTATCTCCCACACGCGCCGCGTGATTTCACCAGCGTATTGGGTCGAGAATCCTTCTTTCGGAAAAGTCGCCCCTTTGGCTCCTACCATATCGAGCAAGATACCAAAATAAGCAGAATAGTTGGGTACGTGCTTATTTTCGGCCCAATACTGCGAGCCAAGACAAAAGCCCGTGTATTTGTCTTTAGCTACGGCACTATTGCCCCCGTCTTCTACATCAAAAAAAATCAAGTCTATACCCACCGAAGGTTTTACAGAAGCCGCTTGCAAAGTACGTGCGATTTCGAGCAGTACCCCTACCCCACTGGCCCCGTCGTTGGCACCAGCTATGGGGCTTTTTTTGTCAGTAGGGTCTTCGTCGGCGGTGGGGCGGCTGTCCCAGTGTGAGGCCAGCAAAATCCGCTTGGTGGCTTGGGGGTTGATACTACCGATGATATTGCGGGCGTTGAGTTTTCGACCATCGTAATTAGTAGCCGTAAATTTTTGTTCGGTTACGGTACAGCCCAATCGTTTGAGTTGTGCTACGAGATAGTCGCCACAGCGTGTATGTGCGGGGGTATTGGGTACACGCGGGCCAAATTGAACTTGTTTTTCTATGAAAAAATAAGCCGAATCGGCATTGAAATCAGGGGCTTTGACCAATGAAATTTCCGTGGACGTTTGCTCCGAAGACTTATTTTCGGTTTTGCATTGAAAAAAACAGATAACCGTAAAAAGAAAAATTGGGGCGAATCGAAAGCGCATAAATTGTAAGTTTAACAACGAGGACAAAGTTCTCAACTTTGTCCTCGTTTTAGAATTTATTGTTTGACAATTTTTAAGATTTTTTGAAGTTGTTGTTGCTGATAAATTTCTAAAAATAGTGTTCCCGTAGGCAAGCTCATCGTACTGAAATTGAAATATGCGACTTTCTCTACAATCGTTACGTTCGATAAGGAAATTGAAATAGCTTGGCCAGTAGGCAAAACAAGGCGATAGGACAACGATGTTTCGTCAGTCGCATCAGGAAGTTTAACATTACAAACTCCATCGAAAGGGTTCGGATACGCCTGCCAATCGCCCAAAGGCTGTGAGGTTTTCACGTTGAAATTGATTTTGGTGGCACTTACGGCTAAAGAGTCATTGTAAGCGATGGCTTCGAGGGTATAGCTACCTGCAATAGGCACAAAGCCTGTTTCTTCGTCGAAAAGGGCAAATGGAAAACGACTGACGGTAATCTGCTTTTGATAAGGACCACTCAATCGAAAATCGAGCCTTTGAGCAGGTAACTCGCAGTGAGCATAAATCGTAACACTGGCGGGGAGATTGCTTTCAAGGAGTACATCTCCGTTTTTTAGTTCAGATAAAAGCCTACGACTTCCTGCTTTGCCTGCTTGAATCAACTCAAATCGAATATTGGCGTAGCGTACCTCAATTTCAAAAGAGGTCGTAGTAGCCGCTTCGTCATCGTCTATGGCTTTGAGGGTTACGGTATATTTACCGGGCAATGTAGCAGTACCCGAAATTTGGTTGTTACGAAAAGTAAGCCAAGCAGGAAGATTGGGAGTTTCGATGCGCTCTATGTAGCCGTTGGTATCAAAAAACAAAGAATCAGGGATTTTGTACGAAAATTTCTGGGTTACGAACAAGGCTTGATTGGGGATTTTGAACCTTACGATAGGTGGCATATTGA
>JBKBKL010000135.1:0-11472 GCA_046294665.1 Runella sp. | reverse complement strand
ATACGTTTGTAGTCCTCAAAAGTGATACCCATAATCACATCGCGCTTCGGAGAAGCATAACATCAGTCAGTTGTTTCATAGCCAAACAAAATTATATTACCAAAACCATAACCCACAAATCTTTCAACATCAAGCCGTCAAGAACTTGTTTGCGATAAAATCATGTACCGAGTGCGATAAAACTTCATAGAATGTATTTATATGAAAGCGACGGTATCGCTTTGAGTAATACCGTCGCTGATTCCACAAAGATATGTCGTAGTTTATAATTATTGATTTGATAGAGTAAGTAGGTATGCTTCAGGATTTGTCGCTCATTCTCCGCCTCCGCGCCACAGCGAACGTTAAATCATTGTTGAGCATAACATAACTTTTATCAAGGGTCTTGACATGGGCAGCATTGACCAAGTACGACTTGTGGCAGCGTATAAAATGATGGCTGCTCAATAGCTCTGCATAGTGCCTCAAGGGCCGACTGAGGTGTATAACCTTCCCATCTTCCAGATGTACGAAGGTATAATTCCGATCGGCTTTGAGATACATAATCTCCGAAATAAGCAGGTGCTTGTTGCGTAGTACCGTCAGGGTAGGTACTGGCGAAGGGGTGGGAGCGAGGAAGGTTTGCATAGATAGTATGATAGAAATTGGGTGGTGTAACTCGGAAAAGCTGGCACTAATTTCACCACACTGGATTTCATATCCTACTACATTGGTATTTCAGGTATTTTTTGGGAAAATTTGGTAAAAATTCGGAATTATTGGTTTTGAGGCTCAGCCGATACGATCGCGTAGGAGGGCTGTCCCCTGACGTGAAGCATAGATGATTTTCTCATTCATCATTTTTACATAGCTCTCACTGGGGTTGAAGAGGGCTACGTTGTCGAGATTGACAATGTAGCTTTGGTGAATACGCACAAAACGTTCGTTTTCGGTCAAAAACTCATAAAAGCCTATGTTTTCCATACCTACTATGATACTACCATCGGTGAGGTAAAACTTAGTCGTTTTTCCGTCTGATTCGAGGTAAAGTACCTGCTCGGGTACCACCCGTACTCGGACATTTTTGACGGTTCGTACAAAAAAAGGCGTGTTGAAATTTCGGGTTCGTACCAACTGCATCATTTGTGCAATCTGCTGGGTATATATCATTTCGGCTTGCCGCTCTCGAAAAGTAAACCATGCCTCCGCTTGCTCTACAGCTTTGATGAGTTTTTGGGGGTCAATGGGCTTTTGGAGGCATTGGAGGGCCGAAAATTCGGCAGCTTGTACGGCATAGTTTTTCTCGCGGGCATGACCCGACACAAAAATAATTTGGAAATCAATATCGCCTTCGGCAACGAGCTTTTCGATGAGATTGAACGAGGTGCCTCCTTCATGAAATTCTACATCGAGGACGACCAATTCGGGGCCATGGTTTTTGATAGCATTGAGTGTATCCTCCAATGTTTGTGTTTTGGCTACGATTTCTACCTGTGGGCAGTATCGTTTCAATTCCTCGCAGAGGCTTTCGAGTTGTGGTTGGCTGTCGTCGGCCACGATGGTTTTGAGTTTTTTCATTTTTGCTCTTTTTTTTTAAACACTTTTCTAAAAAAAACCTCTCCCCAGTAGGGGGAGATTGAGAGGGGGTTTACGTCAAATCACTACATTTGATCGTTACCAACGTACCCGCTGGTACCTCTCCTTGCATTTTGTCTTCAAACTCAATCTCAATCTCATAGCCCAGCGAACGGCATACCTGGGCGCGTGTTTCGACGAGCTGCGTACCCGCCGAACGGTGAGTTTGGAGGGCATAAGCCTGTATTTGCCGAGCAGCTTCACGACCTATACCGTCATCTTCTACTTGACATACCAGCGTTTCGTCGGATTCTTGCCAAAAACGCACCCAAAGATTGCCACGTCGCCCTTGTAGCGGAAACAGCCCTTTCTTGATGGCATTTTCGACAAACGGCTGTATGATCATGGGAGGTATGCGTATGTAGTCTATGGCCAAGTCGTCGGGTACTATGAAGTGTGCTTCAAAGCGTTCGGGATAGACCATTTGCTCGAAGTCTGTGTACATTTTCAACAATTTGATTTCCTCCTCAAGGGTAATCATGCCCTCATTGAACGACTTGCGCGTACCGTCGAAACTCATGGAGGCCGAAAGGTAACTACGCATTAGGTCGCCTAAATGGACAATGGCCTCTATCATCTCCTGTTCTTTGTCTTTATAAACCAAGTTTTTCATGGTGTTGAGGACATTGTAGGCAAAATGTGGGTTCATTTGGGCTTGAGCCGTCTGGAGTTCGAGTACTTTCAACTTAAACTCCTTGGCTAAGGTATCTTGCTGCTGTGCGGCCAAAGCCTGCTCACGCTCGAGGTTTTGTTGTTTTTCTTTGAGGAGTTGCTTCTGCTGACGCAGTAGGTACCAGCTGATGCCTCCTCCCAGCACCAGTAATAGCCCCGCTACATAATAAGGAAAATAGGGCGACTGCCACGGCCAGATAGCTATCTTAAAACGTACCTGCGACACCGGGCTATCCTCGCCCCTCGAACTCCCCACCCGCGAGCGCACCAGCAGTTCATACTTGCCCGAAGGCAACCCCGACAGAGTAGCAAAAGGTTCTTCTTGCCACTTTGACCAGCTATTGCTGAAGCCTTTGACCATGTAGCTAAACTGCGACCGAAAGGGCTTATCGCCGCCTACGGCCTCAAAGTCTATCCGAAAGGTATTGGTACCAAAGGGTAGTTCGATGATACTATCTTTGGCAAATTGAGGAAAAGGGACAGAGACATGATTGATTTTCGTGATGTATGAGCGGGTAAGTTCGGTTTTGAGGCTGAGTTTGGCGGGGTTTAGCACCGAAAGCACCGAGCCAGAGGTAATCCACATTTGCCCACGACTGTCTTTGAAAAAACCATCTTGCCCCAGCTCTATGCCCATAAAACCATTGTGATGGTTAAAGCCTCTGATGACCACCTTTCTCTTTTCGTACCATGCCTTGAGATCTAATACATAGAGGTTTTCAAGACCTCCGATGAGCAGGTGATCATCGTCGAGAAGGCCGACGGCATTGACAAACCCTTGCCCTTCCAACTCGGGTATGCCTGTAACAAACGTGCGGGTGGTATCGCGGCGCGTATCCAAGTACATGAGGCCTCCTCGCATAGTAGCCAGCCAAAGCGTCCCCTTTTTATCAAAAATCATGGAAGGGATACACGCTCCTTTGTGTCTTTGATTGTCGCGGCTATATTCTTCAAACCAGCCAGTATTATCATCGTAGCGGGAGAGCATATTGCAGCCCCCCAACCAATACATCCCCGGCTTTTCAACAGCCATGCTCAGTACAAATACACCCACATTCATGCCTTGTTTGGGGCCAAGGCTACGATGCCGAAAGGGGGGGCGGTTCTGCACAATATGAAGCATTTGTTCACTACCTACCAGTACCACATTGCGGGCGGGGTCTTCTCGCAAACAAAACATAAGAGAAGTAGAGATGCCTCGGTCAGGGTGTGGGAGCGTGATATACTCAAAACGCTTACCATCGTGCCATAGCATACCCAATCCCTCTGGTAGCCACACTTGCCCGTGTTTGTCGGTGATGGCATGGAAATACCAAGCGTTTTGAACAGAGCGCGGAGTGTGTGATGAATTAACTACTTTTTGAAGTTTCTGCTCAATCACGGGCTGATAGCCCTCTATGGTATGAAGCCGCTTGCCATCAAAACGTTGCAAAGACTTCTGATGACTTGCTATCCAAATGTTTTGGTGGGGATCTTCAGTAACGGTCCACGCATAAGGCACTTGTGTTTCATTAAAATACCGAAACCCATTGAGGGCTATATACACCAAGCCTTTCTCCGTACCAAACCACGCCCCCTCGGAGGAGTAAATGACATTATTTGATTCTTCAATGTATTCAAAAAATACTTCAGTACCCTCAGTACTGCCCGCCTCAAGTAGATAGGTTTTGGATTGGAAGCTGAAAAGCCACGGAAAAGGTACAGTCCGCAGCACTTCATAACGATTGGCCTCCACTATCAAAAAAGGCTGCCATCCTTCCCCTTCGATTTGGGTATAGAAGACATTGAAGAAATCTCTACGTTTTTCTACCACAGGTTGCCCATTGGAAGCTCGTAGCCATTGGTACTTTACAGACTCTGAGCCTTTACTCTCAAACTTGGGGCCTATCAACTCCAGCCGCCGGGGAGTGATACGCACCAGCCCTAAGGAGTCTATATGCCCAATCAGCGATTGAGAAGGCTTGTCGAAAACCAGATGATTTTTGATTTTCCGATGTTTGAGCGAGGGCCAGGGCAGAGGTACCAAGCTATCGCCTTGGAGCGTATGTATGACCCCTTCTTGAGTGCAATACAAACGATCTTGGTGGTCTATGCAAAGGTTAGACACTGTAGCACGCTTGGCCTTATAGCGTACAAAGTTTTTGCCATCGAAGCGGCAGAGGAAGTTAGTTAAAGAACTTATGTACAAATAGCCCTTGCTATCTTCGGCAAACCCTTGCACATCAATAGAGAAATTTTTGAAATCAGGGAGGTATCGCTCAAAGGTTTCGCCGTTGAACTTGCAGAAGCCATACTTGGTACCTACCCAAAGATACCCACGGCTGTCTTTGAATATGCTCATTACTTGGCTATGGGAGAGGCCGTCTTTGGGAGTGTAGTGGCGTATGGGGTAGTGCTGGGCGTAGGTGGGCAGAAGGGTAAAGGGTAAAATGGTAGAAAGTAGAAAGGTAAAAGATATGAGGTAAAAGGCAAACCTTTGTGGCTTGCATACATACTGCCTAAAAGGCTGTGTAACTGATTTTATGTGAGTAGAGAAAGCCAAGTTTCTGAGGTGTTGAGGGTAGCTAAAATAACAGCAAAAGAAGGAAGCTACAAAAGCATCAGAAAATTTGGCAGAAAATAAGCCGATTTGGTCAAAAATCAAAGCAGGAGGGTTTGGCCAGTAAGCAGATGCAGGCTGTGGGAGGTGCGGGCTTTGATATAAAAAGGATTGACCCAATAGTGCTTCACCTTCACAAAACCCCAAAGCGAAAGCCGCATGGCTACGTAGCCGAAGGTCTTGCCGAGTGGGATTTTCTGGCTGTCGGTGGTGTGGACACAGGCCCCCGCACCGTCTGAAGACAAATAGGCAATTTGATTCACTGGCAAATTCAAACTACCCTGTAACTTAACAATAGGCAGAAGGTTGGTAGAGGTAGGCATAGCGGCAATGGGTTTGATGTTGGACAGCACCGTAAATAAATTGAAAGAAGCCTTTGCTTGGTTATTTATTTGTGTTTATAATTGATTTATAAATCTCACCCCAATAGAAACCTATGGACAACTTTTCCCTTTGGCAAGCATTTCAGACGATTATCAGCAAAGAATGGTCCGAAAAATATGCCGCATTGACAGGCAATGACACGTTTTCGGGTTTTTTGAATGTCAAGAAAAATAAGATGGCTTTGTCTAAACAGATATATGAAGACATCAAAAAAACGCTCGAAGAAAGCCAGTTGCCTGTTGATGATTTGCCCTCGCAGGAGTATTTTCACAATATGCTCAAGGTAGGATTGACCAAAGACTCCCATCCCAAAACAGTAGAGATGATACGGGGGTATGTGGACATAAAGAAGGAGCTACTGTCTTTGGAAAAAACTTCCAAAAAAATACCGTATCGTAAGGCAGGACTCATCGCAGGGGGAATTGGTTTGGCGTTGCTAAGTGTGTGGGGCTACAATATGTACTGGAGTCGAAATTTTACGAAGGCTGAAAAACAATACTTCAAAAATCTCATTGATAGTGCAGGTATCACGGAGTTCAATCTTTACTTGACACTTGATACTACCAAAATCAAAGACTTAGACCAATACTTTACCTACAAGGGTCAAGCCAAGCGTAATGTTTTGGGTGAATTGGAAAAGCCTATTAGAAAAGGCTACCGAGTTCGACCCCTTCAATCCCACAGAAGCATATTGGATTGGGAGTTTGTGAGTAAAGAGGAAAATGAAATAAGGATTCAGACCAAAGAAAAATGGAAATTAGTACACTATGACCCCAATACCGGTGAAGATCTCTATAAATACGACACCACCAACTCACAACTCTACATTCTGCTCAAAGAACACGACCAATGGAAGATAGATGTAAACGACTACGCAGGAGTCAGAAAGAAAGTAGTTGATAAGTGATTGTTATCAAAGTATCTTCTCTCTTTTCCTAAAACCCTTCTTTTTCTTCCTCTTTCTCCTTTTTCTTCACAGGGGCTTTGGCGGGAGGTGGTGTTTGGGCTACTTTTTTGGGGTCGGTCTTGGCTTTGGGGTCGGTGGGCTTGGCGGCAGTTTTAGTGTTTTTGGTGTCTTTTGCTGTTTTAGAAGCAGGGGCTTTGGCGGTTGTGATTTCCTCCTCCTCGTCTTCGGCAGGTTCTTCTACGGCAGCTTTAGTAGGTTGCTTAGTGGAGGGTGTTGTGCTGGCCGTGGTCTTGTTGGCGGGGGGAGCAGCAGGGGCGGGCGAGGTCTTGCCGGGGGCGGCCTTGGCGGGCGTGGCTTTGGTGTCTTTGGCCAAAGTCGGCTTTTTGGGTTTGGGCCGATAGACGGCATTGAATCTGTCCACAAACATATCTCGCTCCTCGTAGCCTATGGCCAAGATAGCATTATCGCCACTTTTCTTATCTCTCGACTTGACCGCGATGAGGTCATTGATTTCTTGGATAGACGTAACCATAGCGAGTTTGCCTTGCTGCCAGTCAAAATAATACCACACATCTTCCGACGATTCGAGATAGACACTGATTTCGTCGCCACGTGCATTTTTGCGGATTTCGACCATACCTTCCAGTTCGGCGTTGATGTCGGTATTTCCGAGGTTGGATACGCCTATTTTGCCAACACTATAAAACGCATTTTGAGGTGCCGACCAGCGCAGATTGACGTTGGAAAGGACCAACGTAGCATTGAACTTGGGCGAAGCATCAAACAAGGGCTTATAAGCTGCTGCCGAGCGGTTGATATAGGCTTCGGCGGGTTTGCGGCCTATCAATGCCGCCAATTTGGCCACCAATCGGTCGGCATCTGGCTCGGCAGGGTCGCTATTTTGCTCGTCGAGGTTGGTCTGTACCATGCTTTCGGCGGCTTTGGCGATGATGTCTTTGTTGGCGGCAAAATTCATGGCTATCAAACTATTGAAGCGATACGTGAGGCTGTCAATATTGGCCTGAACTGATCCTGATGTCAGGAAAATCTCTTCGCCTTCTTTGGCAGTACGGTCGGCGATGAGGTTGAGTTTGCCAGCATAGCTTATCGTGCCTTTGGTGTCATTGAAAGTATAGGCATTTTCTTCGTCTATGAGTTCGTCGGCAGATTTGGGGGCGGGAGTGATTTTGAATGCCTTGCTTTTATCATCAAATCTAAGCAACCCCTCCGCAGCAAAGATGGTTTGATCGTTGCGGGCTTCTTTGGGCGATAGAAATGTAGCATAAAGGCCATCGGCACCTGTGCGATAGTGCAGCCCTACCGAAATCGGCTGGTCGGTTTCATTTTTGAGCATGGGTGTTACCCTCAAAGACAACTCTTTGGTGGGGGTTTCTTTGAACGGAATCCACGAGGCCACCAAATCGGCGCGTCGTTTGAGAATGGGTTTGATGTAGCCGTCAAACTGTAAGTTGGGTTCGGGGGCGAGCATGGTCATTTTGCCTTTGTACTGCAAGCGTGGCGCGGCCACAAAATTGTCGGCTTCTACGATTTCGGTTTGGGCTACGGTATAAAAGGTCTTGGTTTTGCTGCTCACTCCTCTACGGGCGGCATTGGCGGTCGAGGCAGTCGCCTCTCGCAGTTCAAAGTTGCCCATTTTGACAGGTATGGTATCGTTGGTTACGGTAGTATAGAGATAAGTAGCATCGCCTGTAAATTTGGTTCGAGATACGATTTGGATATTTCCATTTTTGAGGCGATGGTATTCGTTGAGCGTATCGAGTACGAGGCGGGCATTTTTGAAGGGCTGCATTTCCCCATTCCGACGTACTACCACTGCCCCTTTGTCGGGGATTACTTTGGCATCAGCCGACTTGATGAAAGGTACACCTGCAATGTTGAGGGTCATTTTTTCGATTTCGTACAAGGCCGCCGAGCCATTAAAGGTCAATCCTTCTTGTTCGGGAGCGGTGGCGGTGAAGGTCGAGGTGGCTACGTCGCCTTTCATGGCGATGGTCTTGGCGTTGATGTTCCACTGGGCGCGGTCTATCGAGGTGCGATATGATGCAAACGGAAACTCCATTAAACCTTCACTTTCGAGGCTATTTTGTTGGGTACTGATATTGACCATTCCCTTTACAAGGTTGAAGTCCACATCTACATTCTTGCCCAACAGTACAGGTCGGGTAGTGTTGGTAGTAGAAATGATTTTATACTGTGATTCGCCGGCAAAAAAACCTTCTTTGTTGAATTTGATGTCTTGAGAGGTAAGTTCGGAGTCATCGCGGCGGAGGAAGCCTTTGCCATACAGCCCCATAGAACGCAGCACGATGCGCCCTTCGAGTTTGGTAGTACCGTTGTAGAAATTGAACGAATTTCCTTTGGTCGTGAGTACCATGCTATCGGCTTTGGGAGTCCAGCGGAGGGCAAAGTTTCTTAAGTCCACTTTGGGAAAATAGGCTTTGCCGATGATAGCCTCTTTGATTTCGGCCTGCGCGCCGCTGGCAATGAGCGAATCAGTCATAAAAAGAATCTGCTCGGTAGGAATTTTGGCACTCAAGTGAGTGATTTCGCCTTGCGAACGTAGCCCTTTTTGGTCCATGACAATCTCTTTGTTGAATTTGACGGTCGTGTTGGTGCCATAGACTTTATAGCCAGCCGAAGGTGGCGTATAAGTAAAACCCAAGGAGTTGTCGGGCATGGAGCGGAGTACAGCTTGGAAGGGAGGGAAAATACCGTCGGAGTTGAACGTACCCAAAAATACGATGTCTTGCAATCCCAAACTGTCATAATCTATGGTTGGGATTTTGAAAAAAACTTTGCGATTGTAAGCCAAATTGCCCCTTTCGGGCTGGTCGAAATAGACGGTCATACCTTCGGGTACAGTCAGACGTGGGAAAACAGAATTTTTCTGACTACCTGACTTATTTTTGGGGTCATTGAGGTAAATGCGTCCTGATTTTTCATAGACCACATCGCCCCCTACTTCGGTAGTTCCACCTTTGGCATATACCTCTTTAGGGATAAAAGTGATTTTGTCAATTTTGTTCAAGTCCACAAAAAACTTATCATAATTAAACTGCAAATCGCGCCCATTGAATCGAAAATTGGCCGACATGAGCAGCCCATTGATCATAAAATCACGATTTTTGAAAACTTTGATTTGCTTGTCGGATGGTATGGCCTTGATTTTCAAAGAATCACTAATGACAAACTCATCTACTCCTCTGATAGTCATAACCTTGCTCGTAAGGTCTATATCGGCATTGGCGGTTGTATTGTTGGCAGGATAAAGCGACGCAATGGCCAAATTGTCGAAATCAGTCTGTTTGTTGTTGGCTAAAACATACAAAACTCCCTTGCGACTGATGCTAAAATAACCTGTTTTGGGGTCAATGTTGAAGTAGCCGTCGTAGTACATTTGCATAAAAGCATTGCGAAGGGAATTGGCATCACGTTTGTAATAAGTAGCCAACTCTTCTGGAAAAAATCGCTGTACTTTTTCTTTGGCTACATAATTGGCCGCCATGAGCAGGGGGTGAAAATTGAACTGGTCGCTGATGGCACGGAAACGTTCGGGCTTGAAATAATTGAAAGACTCAAACCGAATGGGCACTACGTTTTTGCCCGCTATCATCAAAAACTCGATTTGTTTTTTATTCAGATGCCATCGAAGCATCTCGGCCTCGATGAACATTTGGTGATAAGTGTCGGTGTAGGGGGTGTATTGGAAACCGGTGCGGTCGGCGCGCTGGCATTTGAGCAAGCCTTCGGTGTCGTTGTAATAAAACCGAATACCGGGGTGATAAAGTGAGTCAGTACTGATGTAGGTAACAAACGAAGCCATGGGGGCAGTTATGGTCGAATCTGTAAAATCAAAAAGCCGACTACTCGAACGGAAGGCTACTTTACCCCCATGACTGACCGTAATCGTGGATAACTCTTGGCTCAAAGACGCACTCGACATCTTGGTGCCGATGAGCGAAATACCTCCTTTGTACTGAATATTTTTGCTCAAACCTTTGAGTTGGGCATCGTTGGAGTAGGATACAAAACGCGGATACGGAGAAGTTTGCCCTTTGTTGCGGCGTTTACTTTCGTATTCAAATAAGCCCTCTACCGGCTTTTCTAATTTAGCAGCATAGTGTAGTTTAGTATCGTCGGTGATAATGCGTGGCAGGTTGATATTGAAACTATACGCACTCAATGTTACGAAAATATCGGGACTACCAGCCATTTCCCACGTGATTTTGCCCCCCATACCTAGCCAGATTCCTTCGCGTACGGCCAATTTACCGTCAGTTTCGACGATAGACACCGAGTCATTAGCGGTTTTCATCACGAGGGTCGTATTTTTAAATTCGATGATTGCTCCCGATACATTCGGCAAAGGCTTCTTTTCATAAACCTTCAACGGCGCAATGGCCCCCGTCGAATCAGTAGCTACGCTTCCCCAGCCGTCATCAGCGGCACTGGTTTTGGCAGTTTCTACGGTTTTGATAAGTTCGGTAGTAGTATCACTAAATCGAAAACTAAACGTACCTCCCAAGGCGTAAAGTTGGTTGAAATTTGAGGTGAATAGAATTCGATTCTCAAATAAGTTTCGGGCCGTTTCAAAATATTTCAGGCTGCTTTTGGCATCGAATGTTTCTACGACTTGTGTGGCGGTATTTAAGTAGCCTTCTACTGCTTCTGGACTGGCGTATGTGCCACTGTAAGCCGCATAGATTCCACTAAAAAACTGCTCATAATGTGGCGTGTTGGGTTTATAGCCTTTGGCTACCATGCGCCGAGCGATAGCGATGAAACTTTTCTGAAGATTGGCACCGAAGCGACTATCTTGCCAAAGCGTTTCTAAATTTTTGGCGGCTTTGATATTGGTAGGGTTGCCACTTGTAGTCATCATCTTTTGGGCATCTGCCACAAACTGCGTGGGGTCTTCGGATAGTTTGATGACTTGTGCTTGGCCATTGAACCCTACACACCATAAGCTCCAAAAAAGATATACACGAAGAAATTTCATAAACACAAGCGTGAGATATACAGATTGACAATCAAAGATATAACTTGGTTTAGCATTTTTTTATTTTGCTTGCAGCCTTTTTCTCTCATCTTACATCGCTTCCCCAAAAAATGATTTACGCTCTTCGTGATTTTTAGAAAATAATTGATACTCGTTCAAAATTGATTTGAAAAAAACCTGATATGTTTCATGTGAACTGATGTTACGCAAATTTGGATAGTAACGTTTTGGAAGAAGGAATTTCTCTACAAACCTTGCGCCTCTCCGAGGCTTGGG
>JBKBKL010000134.1:0-11478 GCA_046294665.1 Runella sp. | reverse complement strand
CTGTATCCTCATTATGTGCTGCCTTTTTTTGATAATTTCCTCCAAGACCGTATAGGTCCGATGATGCAACAAGCCCCCGACGATGTAATCCATAAATTTGGAACTACCTTCAACAAAGGCTTTCAGCAGTTGGCCGATACAACTCGTGCATTGGGCATACCATTCGTGATTTATCTACACCCCGAACTCCCCGAAATAGCCGCCAATCAATACGATAAGCAGGGAAAAGAAATCATTGCCTTTGCCCAAAAAAATAATGTTTTTCTGTGGCAAGAATTGAGCGCGAAACCTCAAAGGGAGTTGTTCCGAAATCCCAACGTGGATCCTATTCACTACAACGCCAAAGGGCAGGCTTTTATGGCAGAGCATCTCTATGCACTTTGGCTACCTTACCTTGATGAATATTTCAAAAAATATGCGCGTACTCATCATACACAATCAGCTTTGGGCGCACTATAAGTCGAAGCTATTCAGCGAATTGCACCGGCTTTCGCCACAGTATGACCTTCAAATCAAGGTATTACAAATAGCCTTGTCAGAAAAAAGCCGACAAAACATGGGTGAAGCAGAGTTTTCGCGCTACCGATACGATTATGAGGTTCTTTTTGATACTTCCCTCGATCAAGTCAAACTTTGGCCTCGTACCCGAGCTTTGCTCCAGAGGCTCATAGCATACCGCCCCGATGTACTCAACCTGACAGGCTACTACGACCCTGCCCAGTGGGTGCTGCTGGCGTATGCGCGGTGGAAAGGTATCAAAGTCATCATTTCCAATGAATCCAACCTACGCGACCATCCTCGCAAAGGACTCAAAGAGCGTTTCAAAAGTTGGCTTATTCGTCAAGCTGATGGTTTTTTTTGCTTTGGGCGTTCGTCGGCAGCATATTTGGAATATTTGGGGGTATCTCCTAACAAAATCTTGACTCAAAAAGCGGCTGTCGTGGACGACGAAGTGTTGCGCCAGCACTATCAAAAAGCGATTGCAGAGCGAAACCATCGAAAACAAACTAAAGGTTGGCCGGCTTACAATTTTATCTTTGTAGGGCGACTGATACCTCCCAAAAATCTCAAAATGCTGATAGAAGCATTTGCAGCCTTACAATCTTCCGACTGGGGATTGGTGCTATTGGGCGAAGGAGAACAAAAAGCAGAATTACAGGCATTAGTCAAAGCTCAAAACGTTCAAAACGTGTTTTTTGCATCGGGAGTGCCGTGGTATGAGGTGGCGGAGTATTTGGCTTTGGCCGATGTACTGGTACTTCCAAGCGACTCGGAGCCGTGGGGGTTGGTGGTCAATGAAGCCATGATTTGTGGCCTGCCCGTTTTGGTATCCCAAAACTGCGGCTGTGTAGAAGATTTGGTACAAGAAGGGAGAAACGGCTTTACATTTTCACCTACCAACTGCGAGGAATTGGTCGAAAAAATGCGTTTTTTCATTCAAAATCCTTCTCACTTATCCTCTATGGGGAGTGTTTCGCATCAAATCGTCAAAGCCTTCGATGCCGAGCGAGTGGCGCATGAAATGCTGAAAGGAATCAAGACTTTGGCATAAAAAAAGATGAAACTATGGAATCCGCTGATTCCAATACACCAGTACATTGAGCGTAGCTCTGCCGGCTGTGATTAAGTCCAGATCGCCATCACCGTCCAAATCGGCGGCCTGCATATCCTCACAGGCCATTCTGACGCTTTCGTCGAGTACAAATTCCTCCCACGCATCGCCGTTGGGGTCTTTGGGTACGAAAATCCTCGTCCCCACTTTTTTGTCGGAGTTGGGATTGCGCCAGCCTACGGCTATCTGCGCAAACCCCAGCCCCAGAAAATCGCCACAAACGACAGCATGGCCTTGACTCATGCGGTCGGTCAGCATTTGGGGTTTTGTGAAATCCTCTTTGAAAATCACTAACTGATGCCCATGCCAGGGGGCTACGGCAGCTACAAAAGGCTTGCCATTGGGCAGATAGCCGCGTCGTACTTCTCCTACGCCTGTTCCTTGGCCTATCCATTGGCCAGTCGCTTGCCATTTTTTGCCCGACCAACGTATCAGTTTACTACCCTCTTTGCCTCCTATCAGTACTTTGGTGGCATCGGTGTCTTCCCATATTTCAAAATTGTGGGTGATGTGCAGCGTCGAATCTATCAACTGATAGGGCCACGGATTGCGCGGATTTTTGGGGGCATCGTAGGCCAATACTTTCACCCCAGCCCCTTCGCCATTGACATTGCCCAAGCCATGCAGCGGCACGACGATAAGCTGATAGCGTTTGGGGGCTACTTTGGCCCAGCGCATACGGTGGGTAGTTACTTCGTGGTGAAGCTGCACGGGTGTCCAGCGTTGGGTAGGGTCTTGGGGACGCATGAGATAAAACACCGCCCCCGAGCGGGTAGGGTCTTTGGTTTCGGAAGGGTCCCACATAGCTCCTACGGCCACTTCTACACGCCCGTCGCCGTCTATGTCGCGGGCGGCTATACACACGTTGTCTTTGGGCGTAAGCTGCGAGGCCATCACATAGCGCGGCCAATCGGGGGTGTTTTTGCCAACATTTTTATACCAAACGATTTCTTTTTGGTCGGCCAATAGTATATCGGGCTGGCCGTCGCCGTCCACATCGCCAATGGCCAACCCATACCCAATATCTATCTGATTGTCAATGACTTGTATTTTGAATTTGGGAGCTGTGCTTTGTGCCGATAGGAGGGAGTAGTAACCCCAAAAACAAAGAGTGAGAAGCCGTTTCATAGGTATTTGAGTAGTAACGGTGAATGATAGGTTACGTCTATAACTTTAAAAGCAAACAAAAAGCCCAATCTTTTCTTTGGATTATGAAAATTTGCTTTATTTTTGAGGTCTAACAATTACTTTAAAACCCAATTTTGTACTAAAATGAAAAATGTATTTGTACTACTGATTGCTTTCCTCTGCCTCGGTGTTGTTTCTGAAGGTTTGGCCCAAGATGCCAAAAAAGAAAAGAAAGAAAAAGCTCCAAAAGAGAAAAAAGAGGACAAAAAAGAAGATAAAAAAGAAAAAGCTGCCTCTAAATCCAAGGATAAAAAAGAGGATAAAAAAGAAAAAGAAGTAGCCAAAGGCAAAGACAAAAAAGAGGATAAAAAAGACAAGAAAGAATCGGCGGCCAAAGACAAAAAAGACGATAAAAAAGACAAAGAAGTAGCCAAAGGCAAAGACAAAAAAGAGGATAAAAAAGACAAAGAAGACAAGAAAGAATCAGCGGCCAAAGACAAAAAAGACGATAAAAAAGACAAAGAAGTAGCCAAAGGTAAAGACAAAAAAGAGCCGGAAACTCCCAAAGCCAAAGACAAAAACGAAGCTCCTAAGCGAGTAGCTTCAAAAAATGACGACGGCAAAGAAGCCGACGCTGGTACTCGCCGCAAAGTAGCCGGTGCCGACAAGACTATTGGCAGAGATGACAAAGGCCGCACCATTTATGAAGGACCTCGCGGGGGGCAGTATTACATCAATGCCAACGGCAACAAAACTTATCTGAAAGCCGACAACAAACTGTAAGATTTTACGGCTTTCCATATTGACCTACATTCTGTCGGGTAATCAACTCAAACGGAATGTAGGTTTCTTTTTGGAAGACCTCTCCTTTGGCTATTTTCACCGCTGTTTCGATGGCTTGCGCTCCTTGCTGCTGCGAACTCTGCAAAATCGTAGCGTCCAATTCGCCTTTTTTGACCGCTTGGAGCGCATCGGCTATGGCATCTATGCTTACTACAATTACTTTGTCTTTCAACCCTGCGCTTTTGAGGGCTTTGAGTGCGCCCATACCCATTTCGTCGTTTTGGGCAAAAACAGCGTTGATTTGGCCGCCGTAAGCCTGTATCCAGTTTTCCATGAGTTTGAGTCCTTTGGCACGGTCCCAGTCGGCAGCTTGCTGGGCGATGAGTTTGAGGTTGGGGTATTTGGCCAAGATTTCTTTTGCCCCTTTTTCACGCTGGATTTGCGCGGCTTGCCCCATAAACCCGTGAATCATCACTACGTTGCCTTTGCCGCCGAGTTTGTCGGCGATAAACTGCATAGCCATACGACCCGCCTCGGCATCGTTTGAACCTACAAAGGCCGTCGGGGGAGTGGTGGTTTCGGAATTGACGTTTAAGATTGGAATCTTAGCTGCCAAGGCTTTGGCAACAGCGGGCGAACTGGCCTCTACTTCGCAGGGATTCAAGATGATGACATCTACCTTTTGGGCGATAAAACTCTCTACCTGCTCCACTTGCTTCAAAGCGGAGCGTTCGGCATCTACGAGGCGGAGTTCTACGCCCAACTCATCGGCCTTTTTTTGCATCTCATCGCTAAGATTGACGATGTACTCACTCTGCATACTCAACATCGTAGCCCCGATGACGATTTTCTTTTGTCCGTTTTGTTGGGTGGTGTCGTTGGAAGTGCAGCCCCAAAATAGACTCCCAACCCATAAACTCCAAAGAGGTAAATATTTCATTTTTTTAACTTGTTTGTGTTTGATTTTTAAAGTAGAAGCTAACAGGCACTTGTCCAAAGCTGACTCATCTTTTGCGCTGCTGCCAGCTATCCAACAACACCGCTCCTATGATGATGGCCCCCATGACTACCTGCTGATAATACGAACTGACATTGAGCAAATCTAAACCATTGTTGATCACTGCCAACAACAATGCTCCCACGAGTGTACCCGTCATACTTCCCACACCACCCGTAGTACTGGCTCCCCCGATGATGGCCGCTGCTATGGCATCAAGCTCGAAGCCTACGCCTGCGTTGGGTTGGCCGGTAGCAATGCGTGAAGTGAGCAAGATTCCCCCCATGCCAGCCAAAACGCCACAAAGTGTGTAAACGATGATTTTGATTTTATCTACTTCGATGCCAGCCGCAAGGGCAGCCTGCTCGTTGCCACCGATGGCATAAATATAGCGTCCCAGTATGGTTTTTTTCAAAACAATAGCACAAATGATGTACGTCAAAATCAAAACAATGATAGGGAAAGGGATACCCCAGAAGATGCCACTGCCGATGAAGTTGAAGCTATCGGATAGGTTGGACACAGGGCGGCCTTTGCTCAAAATCAAGGCCAATCCTCGGCCAATGGTCATCGTACCGAGTGTAACGATAAAAGGTGCAATGCGACTTTTGGTGATGACGATGCCATTGAATAAACCCACCAAAGCACCTGCCGCCAAACTCCCCATTAAAACAACAACGACCGATAAACCTTCTTGCTTGGCCATCAACGCCGCCACTACTCCCACCAGTGCTACCACCGACCCCAGCGACAAATCTATCCCACCCGAAATGATGACAAACGTAACACCAAAAGCCAGAAGCGAGGTGATAGATACTTGGGTGATGATGATCGTCCAGTTGGATACCGTCAGAAATTGAGGAGAGGCCACCGCCAAGCTCAAGCATATTCCCAAAAAGGCAATGAAAATGCCGTATTGACCTATTTTTTTAATGAATTGCATAGTGCATGATTGTTTCTTGAGTAACTTCGTTTGCATGGAGCAAGGCCATTTGCTTCCCTTCAGACATGACCAAAATACGATCGCTCATTTCCAAGATTTCGGGCAGTTCTGACGAAATCAGAATGACGGCCAGACCATTGTTTTTGAGTTGATGGATTAATTTGTAAATTTCAAATTTTGCTCCCACGTCCACACCTCGGGTAGGTTCGTCGAGTATCAATATTTTGGGGTTGGCCATGAGGGCTTTTCCTATGATGACTTTCTGCTGATTGCCTCCACTCAAGAAGCGTACTTCTTGGGTAGAACTGCTGGCTTTGATATGCAATTCTGTCATGGTTTTTTGGGCAATTTTTTCTTCTTGTGATTCCCTAATCCAGCCCTTTTGATGAGGGGTCTGGGTCAAAGTGAGGTTATGTTTGACCGACATTTTGGGTACAAACCCCCAGCTTTTTCTGTCTTCGCTTACATAACCTATCCCCCACCTAATAGCCTCTTTGGGGCTTTTGATGTTTGTTTTTTGTTGTTGTATCCAAATTTCACCACCATCAAAACTATCCAGTCCGTAGATAGCTCTTGCTACTTCGGTGCGGCCTGCTCCCATGAGGCCAGCCATGCCGAGTATTTCGCCTGCAAAAACCTCAAAGCAAATATCCTCAAACCGCCCTTTTTTCGATAGGTTTTTGACCGACAAGACAGGTGAAGTTTTGGGAGAAACAACAGGAACTTTGGGAGGATAAAGGGCCTGGATTTGCCGCCCTACCATCAGAGAGATGAGTTCATTTTGGGGCAGTTGGTCTTTGGGGCGGGTAGTGATATACTGTCCGTCGCGTAGTACAGTGATGCGGTCGGCGAGGGTGTATATTTCTTCTATTTTGTGGGAGATATAAACAATGCCTACTCCTTGTGCTTTGAGTTTTTGGATCATTCCGAAGAGAGCCTCTACTTCCTTGTCTGATAGTGCCGAAGTAGGTTCGTCCATGATGATGACTTTGGCTTGATTGGAGAGGGCTTTGGCGATTTCTACCATTTGTTGCTGTGCTACGCTCAAATCTTTCATCAAGGTAGTAGGAGTGAGCGATAGACCCAAGGCTGACAGAAGGGTTTGGGCTTGCTGGTGGAGGTAAATATCGTTGAGCCAGAAATAACGATGTGTTTCGCGCCCCAAGAAAATATTTTGTGCTATGGTAAGGTTTGCAACGGCCAGTATCTCTTGATGAACCATCGAAATTCCTTTTTTGAGTGTGTCATGAACGTTGTTGTTTTGCAGTTTTTTCCCCTCAAAAAATATCTCGCCGGTATCGGCTGTAAGTAGCCCCATCAAGATTTTCATCAAGGTGGACTTGCCGGCACCGTTTTCGCCCATGAGGGCATGAACTTCACCAGCGTGTAGCACAAACTGTACACCGTCGAGGGCTTTGATTCCCGAGAATGATTTGGTTAGGTGGCGTACTTCAAGTAAAGGCTGGGTGATATGTGCTGCACTCATTGGCTGAAAGTATTCTCCCTACTAAGCCATCATAGGTTGTCAAATACTCATTTTCGATAGTTTTTGTGAAGCAGATACCTGCTGCGGAAGTGCCTGGAAGCGATAGCCTTGTTCGGCATAATGCTCTAATAGGCGTGGCAAGACATAACTCATGTTGCGCCAAGCCTTGAGGCTATCGTGTAGTACTACGATAGAGCCATTGCGGATATGCTGGAGTGTTTTTTGAAGACAACGCTCTGGCGAGAGATACTGCTCAAAGTCGCCCGTCAGCACGTCCCACATCACAATCTGGTATTGAGGGAGTAGTAGCTTGGCTTGACTCATTTTGATACGCCCATACGGTGGACGAAAGAGCGTAGTAGGGGGCAATAGTGCTTGGCATTGGGCCACATTCTGATGATAATACTCATCGGGAGTACTCCAGCCCTTCAGATGATTGAAGGTGTGATTGCCGATGCTATGGCCTTCGGCCCTCAATTTTTTGAAAATTTCGGGGTGTTTTTGCACGTTGTCGCCGATACAAAAAAAAGTAGCCTTGGCATGGTATGCTTTCAACTGGTCGAGTACCCATTCGGTTACTTCAGGAATCGGCCCGTCATCGAAGGTCAAATAAATGATTTTTTGGGAGGTAGGAATATGCCACACAAAATCGCTGTAAATGCGCTTGAGGATGGTGGGGGAATAATGTAAAAATAACGGAATCATGTAGCGACAAAAGTATATATATACTCCTTCAAAATTGAATTGCGAAAAAACCTCATAGGTTTCATTTGATTATCAATAGGTTACAAAGCTAGTTTTTTGTAAACCTATGAGGTTTTAGTATAAAATACATCATCTCAACTTTCGACCTTTCCATTCGTATTTTTTTTGCTGTGCAGCCAAGCCAAAAAATAATACATAAAACGGGTAAATAAATTGTACAACCGGAATCCAAATGATTTGTTTCTTGAATCCTAAAAATCGTACCATCAAGCCCAAAAACAAAAATTCGGGGAGAAACTTCAGGAGCAATAGACCGTTACAGTCTAACAATCCAAATATACTGCCCAATACCCAAACCAATGTGATGACATTGGCCAAAAAGATAAATACTGCTACTAAGATAGTAGCCCAGCGGCGATTGGCCGACCACTTGCTGGCCCAGCGGATACGCTGCTGATAGAAAGAGGGCCAGTCGGGCTGTGCGTATGTGAGGACAATGGCTTCAGGATTTTTCAAGAAATAAATATCTTTTGGATAACGTTTAGCTATTTTTTGGAGGAGGAGTTCATCATCGCCCGAAGCAATATGGTCTATACCTTCGTAGCCGCCTACTTGGTCGAAAGCAGTACGTGAGTAGATAAGATTGGCACCGTTGCACATGGTAGGTATGCCTGCTTCGAGCAAGCAAGCCCCTGTACCAATCAAACTCGAAAACTCGATGCGTTGAAAAATCTCCCATGCTTTAGAATACCACTTTAGGTTTGATTTTTTGAGAAAAGTTACGGGGCCGCTAATGAACTGGGCCTTGGTCTGAAGGCAGGTATGGGCAATGGTTTCGAGCCACTTTGGGCCTACCCGACAATCGCCGTCGGTGGTGATAATCCACTGCCCCGTAGCTACTTCCAATGCTGCCGATATAGCTCTTTTTTTGGGAGCTTGGGTAGGAGTATTCGGGAGTGAAAGCAATATGACCGAGAGGGGATTGTCTTTCTGGAACTGTCGGACTATCGGGGCTGTATCGTCGGTAGAGGCATCGTCGGCTACGATGACTTCAAAGTACTTATGCGGGAGGGTTTGATATAATAAATCATTCAAAAGAAAAATAATATTTTCAGCTTCGTTTCTGACAGGCACAATGACCGATAGCCTCAAGTCGTTGGGCCATGCTGCTGATGTTTGTTGAGAAGGGCGCATCGGTATAACGAGCCATTGCCAACAAAGCCAAAGGCAAGCCAGCCCGTACATAGCTAAAATTAAACTCATCGTCATCACTATCACGGATTTTGATCTTTAGGCCACCATTTTTGAATTACCATAAACGCAGTTCCAATGATAGCTGGCAGTAAAATATTGATACACCAAAGCATAAGCGATACAGCGATGATACGTGAAGGCTCTACACCTTTATTTCCCAAAAAGAAAAGAGCTGATGCTTCTCGCACCCCCAAATCACCCAAGAAGTTGAAGGCTGGTACCAATGTTTTGGCAAAAAACACCAAAAATATACCTGACAATGCCTCCATGACTCCAAGCCTCACCTCGAAAACATAAAGCAATAGCCCGAATTGTAGGGTAAAAATACCATAGCGCAATACTGCCCAAAGCAGCGCGATATTGATGTGAGCTAACGGATATTGGGCTATCACTTCTACAAAATGTGCTACTCGACGATACCAGCCAAAATGCTTCAAATACCGCTCTATTGCTTGTCGCCATTTGACCAAAACAACGCCCAAAATCAAAGAAGTTATCAATAAAAAATTGAAAATATATATTGCAAAAGACTGGAATTGAGCATCTTTTGAAGAGAAGTAAAGCCAGCTAATGGTACCAAAAAACAACGAAACATAAAACTGTAGGGCATTGGAGAGTAGGGCTGCTCCGATACCACGAAATCGCTGCTTTGCTTTGAGGGATAAAACTCGCCCGGCGGCATCGCCTACGTTGTTGGGTAAGGCAAACCCTAACGCCACACCTGCCAAAACTCCCTGAAAAGCCTGCCAGAAACTAATAGGCTGTACGCGCTTTACTAATATCTGCCACTTACGACTTTCGCACGCCCAGTTGAGGGGAGTAAGGCAGCATACAGCAGTGAGTTCGAGCCAATGCTCCCAAGAAAGTTTTTGCTCAAACAACCGATAAATATCCTCTAACCCCTGTCCCTTTTCGCGAACTGTGAGGGAGATATAGAAGGCTATTGTACCAAACAATAGTATTTTTAAAGGCCACGTTAATTTTTTGAGCCAATGCAAGCGATAAAATGCCAGTGGACTGTTATTTTGCATCATGCAAAAAGATTTGACCAATCAATCAACAGAAAAAATTATTTTGGGGGTAGATCCCGGCACACGCATTGCAGGCTATGGGGTCATACGTGTAGTAGGCCAGTGCATAGAATTGCTACAATATGGCGTACTAAAACTCGACAAATATAATAGCCATGAACTGAAACTAAAGAAAATCTTCGACCGTATTACGCAGCTCATTGAAGAGTATTTGCCTGACGAAATGGCTATCGAAGATCCTTTTTATGGAAAAAATCCCCAATCTATGCTCAAACTGGGCAGAGCACAGGGGGTAGCTATGGCAGCAGCACTCCATCGGAGTATTCCGATTGTAGAATATTCTCCCAAAACCGTAAAAATGTCGGTAACAGGCAGTGGAAATGCCACCAAAGAGCAGGTAGCTTATATGCTCCAGAGTATTCTAAAACAAGAACTTAGACCAGAGTATTTAGATGCAACCGATGCGGTGGCTATTGCTGTTTGTCATCATTATCATGCCAATGCCCTACCGTCGGCTTCGGCCAAAAAGAAGGGGGCAAAAAAAGGAGGATGGTCGGCTTTTGTTAGCGAAAATCCTAATCGAATCAAGTAATTTCTACCATATTTGAGCGTATTTGCCTTTTTATGCTATAATTTTTCACAAAACCTTCGCTCTGTATCGTTAAGTATATGGTGGTATTTCGCGCAATGTGTGGCTTTGGGCGGCTTCAAAAAGAAACAGTCAAAAAAAGCCGATTCGTTAAGAATCGGCTTGAAGAGTTTGAATCCCTTATACTTGGCGAATCTCTACATTGCCAGTGTTGGGTTCGGCTTTGGGCAATACCGCCCACAAGATAATGTAAAGCACCACCATAGGTACAGCTTTGGTGAAGAAAAAAGCAAGTACAAACAACACACGCATCAATACGCGGTCTATGCCGAAGTGGTGCGCCATTCCAGCGGCTACTCCACCGATGACTGATTCATGAGCAAAACGGGACATTCTGTTGGTTTTCATAGCTTTGTTATGTTTTAATGTTTGATTCAAAAGTACTATGTTATACCCACTACCTCCAAATAGATTATCATCAACGGAAAAAAAGAAGGATAAAGGGTGATTTTTGACTTATGTTGTGTTGAGGGATTACCAAATTCGGTTGATTATGACTTCAATAGAACTCTGAAAAATGAAAATGAACGAAAGAGTTGTAATGGATTTTCGTTCGTATTTTTTACCTTTGAATAAAGCTACCCTTTGGCTCAAAACATGAAAACTATTCATATTCAATATTTTTCAACGCCTTTTGGCGAACTTATTTTGGGTGAGTATGAGCAGAAACTCTGCCTCTGCGACTGGCGTTTTCGCAAAATGCGCGCTACGGTGGACGCTCGCCTCCAGAAAGCCCTCAAAGCGGAATATGTTGAGCAAGAAACGCTGCTTTTGAGTCAAACTCAACAACAACTCGAAGAATATTTTGCAGGTACACGCCAAGATTTTGACTTGCCACTGCTTTTGGTAGGGACGGATTTTCAACAAAGAGTTTGGCATGGTTTACAAAA
>JBKBKL010000133.1:0-11716 GCA_046294665.1 Runella sp. | reverse complement strand
TGATGGGCATCATTACGAGCATGTATATTTTGAGACAATGGTTTGATCGTAAATTGGGAATAGCCGTTGGTTTATTCCTCAACTCATCGAGTTTGGGGGGGGCGGTATTTGCTCCGTGGGCGGGGAGTTTGATCAAAGCACAAGGCTGGCAAACTGCTGCGCTTTACATCAGCATCGTGGGAGGGATTTGTTTGCTTTTGCCATTGTTTTGGCTCAAAATACGCCCTTCAGAGGTCGGTCAAGTGGCTGATGGAGCCGAGCATCATGCTACTACCCGACCAATGTCTGAAGGCGTTTCCTTTCGACAAGCCATGCGTTTTCCAGGGTTTTGGCTGCTGACGGTCGTTACGGGAGTTTTGTGGTTTTGTATTACCGGCTTTTTGTCGAGTCAAGGGTTTTATTACAAAGACCTCAGCCTCGACCCTGCCCAAGCTGGTCGAATCAGCGGTATTTATTTTTCGTTTGCAGTAGTAGGAAAAATCGTATTTGGCTATTTGAGCGATCGGCTTGACAAGAAAAAAGTAATGCTTTTTGCCATCATAACGCTTTTATTGGGGGTATTTTCGATGAAAATGAGCCTACAAAAAATCCAGTGGATATATGCTTTTGCGGTGTTGTACGGTATAGGGTATAGTGCGGCATTTACGATGATTCAGATTTTGGTAGCGGAGTATTATCGTGGCAAGGCTTACGGCAGTATTTTGGGGGTGGTGAGTATGATAGATACGCTGGCAGGTTTTGCCGGGGTCATTGTACTGGGCAATATGCGCAAAGCCAACGGAAACTTTGACGGTGCGTTCAATATGATGATGCTGCTGTGTGCTTTGGCAGCAGTGGCTACGTTTTTTGTCAATAAACCCAAAACTACATGACTCGACGAGAAATAGTAGAACAATACATAGCGGCTTACAATACCTTTAATCCCGAAGCCATGTGCCTGTATTTAACTCCCAATGTAATTTTTAGGAATGTATCTAATGGACAAACTACGCTCGAACTTTTAGGTATCGAAGCCTTTCGACAGCAAGCCCAGCAGGCGTGTATATTTTTTAGTACACGCCACCAACGGCCCACTTCTTGGAACGAAGCCGACGATTCGATAGAAGTAACAATAGACTACGAGGCGGTATTCAAAATGAAAGTGGGAGGGTTTGAAGAAGATCAAAAAATTTCTCTGCAAGGAAAATCAATTTTTATTTTTGAAAATGATAAAATCTGCCAAATCGAAGACCATAGCTGACATGAGCAATATCATATTTTATTTTAGCCTATTGGCGGTAAGTTGTATAACGACTCCAAAGACACAAAAAATGACAGATTTTGACCTTTATCTTTCCTATCTCACAGGCGATTTCGACAATCGCGCCCAAGTAGAAGCCGAGCAGAAAGCCGGCAAGCAGATACACCCCTACGCCAAACACATAACGCGCATCATCACAGAGCGTGTCCGAAACGTACCGACAGATTTCAAAGGGGTTTTTGTCTTGGAAGAAAGCTACTACAAATACCCCGGGCAGGATACGATTATCAAGCCTTACATATTTAAGTTTGAACTAAACGACCAGCAGCAGATTGTTTTGCACTCTATGGCCATACCCGAACGTATTGATAAAAATACTTTTCGAAATGCCAACGCTGATTGGGAACTTGATTTTCAAGAACTTAAACCATCGCCTTCGTTCAAACCCGCTGCTTATACCAAAACCGAACGAGGTTTTTATATCAAAGCTCCCAATGATTTCCCCAGAGGAATTCGCTTCACGCTCGAAGAAACTATCGGTGATGGCTTTTTGGAGGTAATGGAACTAACCGAAAAAGAAGGCAAGCGCATCACCCCCTACGATACACCTTTGATGTATCGGCGTATCAAGTAGTATGCTAAACTCATCAACGTTGGGTAGCCAGCCACTGCTTGAGTTTAAGGGGCTCAAATGGGCTGCATTGGCCTTGGTATTTGCCCATTTTGTCTATCCATACGACTAATGGGCGTTTGCGGCCAAACATTCCTTCCAGTACTCCTGTTTCGGCATAATCAGCATATAAATGACGAATAAAAGGAGAGATTGGAAAAATGGCTTCTTGAGTATCTTTCCAACTATCAAATCGGTTGCGGGCGCAAACCGTCCACAGATTAAATTTCCCCTTTCCTTGTTTTTGGTAAAATGCTATCGCTTCAGCCAATGCCAATTGGCAGCTATCTTCCCACGTATTCCATAGTAGCAATAAAGTAGGTAACGAGGTCGGTAATTCCGTCAGTAAAACTCGTGAACTATCAGCAGTAAGCAGTGGAAGTGATGGTAGCGATTGATTTACTTCAATCTTTCGATTCCAGAAGTGATAACGAATCTGTGGGAGTGAGGGCGAATTTGGAAAATCATGCTCAAAACGTTTGAAAATAGTTTGGCCTACCTCATCAGAGGTATTATATTTCAAGATAGGGGTCATCAATCTTTCGCGGGTTCGAGGGAGATGTGGTAAATAACGATCTATGGCATCATAAAAATCAACCACATTCCCTACTATTTGTGGAGGAAACTTATAAAACCACAAATTTCCTCCCAAATAATGGGTCAAAGCGGTCAGATAATCGTTTGATAAAATAGCATCTTCGTGAGGAACGATGCGAAAAGGAGGTTTAAAGAAGTTGGAATGGTCGTTGAGAAAGATCGAAGTCAAGTTATTGGGTATTTGCTTAAATTGCTCCTCTGTCCAGTCTTTGGTAACCAAAAAATGGTGAACACGGTAGTATTGCTGACCTTCGAGTGATGCCCGAACAAATACATTCTGAAAAGTATCGGTCGTATCTTGGGTATTTTGGTACAGTTGCCATTTTTCATCTGCTAAATCTCGCATAAGGCTGGCATAGAGGTCTTCGGACACTTTTTGCATCAAAGGTCTATGGCGCAGAGAGTCAGAACCTGTAAGGCCATTTTGGTACAAAAAACGATTGATTTTAGCCATTTTACCATTGCCTTCAAATCGAAATCTTCCCCCTTTTTCGTAACAAACCAAGGTGTCGGCAGGGTGCAAAAAAAAGTTTTGGGGTATAACAGATGCCGAATCTTGAAAAAAAATGATAGGCTTTACTATGGTTTTGTTAATATCGAAAGTATATAAGCAAATCCCTACCGAATCTGTACGAACAGTAATAGAATCAAGCATGACTTTCCTTACAGCACTTTTCTGATTAGTGATATAAGTGCCGTGTTGTAGAGCTGGCTTTTGGAAATGAATCACTACTACTGCTGGAGAAGTGTTTTTTTTTTGAGCGCAACTTTTAATAAAAAAAAACGAAAAGCAGACCAATATGAAGATGAATGGTACTTTCATAAGATTTAAAAAAATAATTTATTGCATATAAAAAAAACAAATATAAAAATTTTTTATATATCAATATTTTAAATTAATAAATTTTTGATGCAGTAACCATATTTGGGGCAAAAGCAGTTGGGTTTCGTCGTTATAGACGATGTAGTCGGCGATAGCAAGGCGGTCGGTATCGGGCTGCTGGCGGGCTATGATGTCCAAAATCTCTTTTTCGCTACGGTGAGGGTCGCGCTGGCGTACCCGTGCCACACGTAAAGCCACAGGCGCATGTACCACTACTACGCAGTCGAGTTGATTTTGAGCGTTGGGCTTATCCATAATAGCCGCCTCTTTGATGATGTAGGGCTTTAGGCTATGCTGATTGACCCAAGCGATGGTATCTTCCTTGACTCGTGGATGAACGAGGGCATTGAGTTGTTGAAGTAAATCGGGGTTTTGAAAAACTTGGCTTGCTACCCAATTTCGGTGGTATTGCCCATCGGGCAGGTAGGCTTCGCTGCCGAGTAGTTGTCGAACAGCGGCCTTTAATGCTAAGTCATGATTGAGAAGCCATTTGGCGCGCTCATCAGCGGTATAAATAGGCACTCCCAAAGCCTCAAACACTCGACAAACTAAACTTTTGCCGGCACCTATGCCTCCTGTAACTCCTACTCTAAGCATATTGATAGTAAGGTTGAAGTAGATTTTTTGCAACCAACCAATTCCCCTATTTCAACAATTCAGCTACTTCAAAACTGACGAAAACTTTACTGGAACTGGCTTTGAGCAGAGGAGATTGTGGGTAGCGAATGGGGAGTTCTTCGTCATAATTTCCCCTGATTTTTTTGGAGGGGATACGAATCAAAATCGTGTCGGGCAGGTCATCTATCAATGAGGCTGCTCCCTCAAATTTCACAGTATTGGGTCGTACATTGATGAAGCTCGAAATCACAAAACGAGGAGAAAGATCAATAGCACTACTGTCTATTTTGAGTACTACGTCTTTGACGGTACGCTCCTCAAAATCAATCAAATAGTTGTCGAGAGATAAATTGGAGATTTTTACGTCTTTGACCTGCTCATTCATCAAGGTAGAGAGGGTAGCCAAGTTGAGGGTACGAGTACCCAAGGGATTGGTCAGGGGATATACCACAGGCTCAACCGTAAAAGAGAAGGAGTTTCGTAGTAAAGCCCACCCGTTGCCATTGAGCGTGGCACTCACACTCTTTGGCAACGGGCGAACAGAGATATAGAGGGAGTCGTTGTAGGTAAAGGCAATGGGGTAATCTATCTGCAATTTGTAGTCTTCCTTATTGAGTTGGTTGAAGAGCCAAATGACAGTAGCCGCAAGCAAACACAGCAGCATGGTGCGTGTACGCGAAGGGGGAGGAGGTGTAAATACTTGAGCCACTTTTTTTGAAAACAAATGAATCCAGTGCTTTATGATTCGGTGGTTGCTTTGCGCGAAATAGACGACTTTTCAAATTTCAGCTTCGTGCCTTTGGCATCTACCTCAAGCGTAACGGTGCTTTCATAAACAGATACGACAGTACCGTGCAGCCCTCCGATGGTGATGACTTCATCGCCTTTTTTGAGTTCTTCCAAAAACTTCTTTTGTTCTTTTTGTTTTTTCTGCTGAGGGCGAATCATAAAAAAATAAAAAACGCCTATGATACCTGCCCACAAAATGAGCTGATAAATCATGGAGGTTTGGCTACTTTGAGCTTGGGCTAAAATCGTGTGCATTGTGTTAGGTTTATAAGGGTAAAAAAATCATTGAATGGTCGAATCCTGTGATGCCACTACTTGCGCCTTGAATTGTATATCGGTAGTGGCAGGGTTGGTATTGGCAAAAATAGATACCGTTTTGAGTTGTGAGCCTACCTTCCCTCGGCTATTGAACCGAACCAAAATAGCCGCTTCTTCGCCCGGACCTATGGGGTCGCGTGGCCACTGTGGTATAGTACAGCCACAAGAGGCACTCACATTGTTGATAATAAGCGGAAAATCGCCCGTATTTTTGAATTTAAAACTATGCTCTACTTCTTGGCCTTCCTTGAGCGTACCAAAGTCGAAGTTTTTGATGTCTTCCAAAAACTCCATTCGTGGAAGTTTGTCGTCTAAGCTACCTGTGGCCGACTGGTCTTGATTGCTACCACAACTTACCAAAAGCAACGTAGAAAACAAGATAAAAAAACAACGCTTTATCATTGCTCAAGCCGTTTGACCTTTGATTTGTGCCATAAGCCTGTCCACATCTTCGAGGAGGCGTTCGGCTTTTTCGCGAGCATCTATTACTACTTTTTGGCCTTCTGTTTTGGCCAAACTTTCGGTGAGTTCTTTCCCTTCCAGCAAATCAGAGATAAGTCCCTGCAACTGCTCACGATATTTGGAGAGCCTATACGAGAGTTTGTCGCGGGTTACTTCGCCTTTGTCGGGGGCATACAAAATACCGACTACTGCACCAGTGGCTACTCCGGCCAAAAAAGCAACTAAGGTTTTTGATGAACTGCTCATGATTAAAAATGATGAATTTAGAATGATGAATGTAATGTAAACGCACACCTACTGATTATTTATTGTCCAATAGGCCACGTCCACTTTTACGCACTTTGCCTTCTTTGACCAGCGATTTGGATAACGTGTCCAAAATTCCATTTACAAATTTACTACTTTTTGGTGTACTATATTCTTTGGCTATTTCGAGGGCTTCATTGATGGTTACTTTGACAGGAATCGCCGGGAAGTTGATCATTTCTGATACCCCCATTTTAATCAATAGATAATCGGTGGCCGAGAGGCGTTCCAGGTCCCAATTTTTGAGAGGTTCGGCTACGATAGCCTCGTATTCAAGATCGCCTCTGACGGTTTGTTCAAAGAGTTCTTCCATAAAATAACGGTCTTCTTCCCAGTCGTCGGTGAGAGGAGAGAGTTGAAGTCCTGTGGTTTCTATGGCCGATTTGAGGGTTTTGTTGGCCATCTTGCGCGCCAGTTCGCCATTTTCGCTCCAGTATAAATCATGAAGTTCAAAGAAACCGACTACCTCTTCGTTTTTGAGTAATACTTCACGCAGGGCATATTGAATAAGTAACAAATCTTCTTGAGAGGTATGTTTGGCTTGGCTACAATAAGCCCGATAGGTTTCATCTTTACGCAAAACCTCCCTAAAAACTTTTCTCAACAATGCTACCAAAACTACCGCCGAGGAGCTGATATTGTGTCGTATCAATTCATCTTGTAGTGATGTTGATTGGTTGAGGGCTATTACTACTTTATTGGTGTCAAAACCCGCCTTTTTGGACAATGGCTCGGTGTCAGGGTCGTCATATTGGCGTTCGCGCTCTACCTGTGAGAGTTTACCCAATTCTATGAAAGAATACAGAAGCAACAAATAAGAAGAATAGATTTTTTCTACTTCGGGGGTGAGTTGTTTGGCTATGCGCTGCTGGTCTTTTTGGAGTAAATCTTGGTAATAGCGTAAAGCATTTCGGGCAGCTACCAAAGCATCGGCTGGGGTATCGCTCTCGTCAGTGATTTGCCCTTTGCGATAATTTTCACTTAAAAGTAAAGCTGCTATTTTTCGCATACCTTCCAATCTGACAGGGTCTTGTGGAGTCATGGAGTTTAGATCGGGTTTAAAAGACTCCGTGATAAAATCCAAAGCCAGTTGATAGTTGGCTTCGCGCGCTGCTTGAAGCGCGTATAATGCCTGAAATACCTTGATACGCAGATGTCTTCGACTTAACATTCAGTCTGTGGGTATGATTACAAATAAACAGCAAGAGAAAGAACTTGCCCGAAATTTTGGAACAAAGGTACAGCAATAAAGCCCAAATATCCAAAGTTTGGTTCAACCTTCAACAAACAAACAACCAATGAGAGACACTACTCAAAAAGTAAAAATAACATTCTATCAATCAATTATGTAGGTGTTTTGGTTCGGTAAATGAAGCCTACAAAGAGATACTAAAAAAGGAGGTGAATTATTGAAAAAGGCTTGGTAGAAAGAAGGAAAAAACGTAATTTTACATGAAAACAATCAGAAAAAGAGAATCTTATTTAATCTCTTTCAAATATCTCACAATCAATAATTTATAACTTGTGCAATAGCACCAAAACACAATGGCAGATAACAAAGAACAGAAAATTAAAGCCCTGCAAACAACCATCGAAAAATTGGACAAAGCCTATGGCAAAGGAACCGTAATGCGCCTCAGCGACACCAAAGTAATGGACGTAGAAGTCGTCTCTACTGGTTCGGTAGGTTTAGACTTAGCCTTGGGTATCGGAGGCTTGCCACGAGGCCGAATAGTAGAAGTCTATGGTCCAGAATCTTCGGGCAAAACCACCTTGGCCATGCACTGTATCGCCGAGGCTCAAAAAGCAGGAGGCTTGGCGGCTTTCATAGATGCCGAACACGCCTTCGACCGTGTCTATGCCCAAAAATTGGGTATTGATACCCACAACCTCCTCATCTCACAGCCCGACAATGGCGAGCAAGCCCTCGAAATCGCCGAGCATCTTATATCCTCTGGAGCCATAGACATCATCGTCATAGACTCCGTAGCAGCACTTGTACCCAAAGCCGAAATAGAAGGCGAAATGGGAGATAGCAAAATGGGCTTACAAGCACGGCTGATGTCGCAAGCCTTACGCAAACTGACGGGGGTCATCAACCGTACCAACTGCTGCTGTATTTTTATCAACCAGCTTCGCGACAAAATCGGAGTCATGTTTGGTAGTCCCGAAACTACTACCGGTGGCAATGCCCTCAAGTACTACGCCTCTGTACGTTTGGATATTCGGCGCATTGGCCAAATTAAAGAAAGTGCCGACAACATCACCGGCAACCGCACCAAAGTAAAAGTAGTCAAAAACAAACTCGCACCGCCCTTCAAAGTAGTTGAGTTTGACATCATGTATGGCGAAGGCATCTCGAAAGTAGGCGAAATCATTGACTTGGCCGTAGAACTCGAAATCGTCAAAAAATCAGGCTCTTGGTTTAGCTATGAGGGCAACCGCCTCTCGCAAGGCCGCGATGCCGTCAAACAACTCCTCAAAGACAATCCTGAATTGACGGAGGAGTTGGAAGCAAAAATACGTGCCAAAGTCAGCGAAGATGAAAACGCACTGCTCGATACACTCGAACCCAACATCATTGACGACGGTACACCCGACTAAGGCTTCACTTTACCCCTTTATATCATACCGATAGCATCTTTTGTTGCTGTCGGTATTTTTTTTAGTTATAAATCGGAATACACAACGCCACATACCACATTGGAGAGCGAAGTCGGAAGCGGCGGTTATCGTCGGCCAGCCTTTTGTCAGTGCGATATTCGCTGGTATTAAAAATATGACTGACTTTCAGAGCCACACGCTGCGAAAGCATCAAGCGGGCATAAATTTCGCTATTGAGGCTGCCATGAGCATTGTCACCGCCCAATATTTGTAAGTTGCCACGAGTGGGGACTGCTGTTTGATAGGTACGATGCACATTGAGGCTATCCACAAAACTAAAGCCACGCGACCCCAAGTAAAAGCCTGTTCGGCGGCTACCCAGCGTAAAGCCCAGCAAATCGGTATTGACCCCAATATCAAGGCGTTCAAAAAGGGAAATTTGTATTTGAAGGCTAAAGTTGAAAGACGTAAAAGTAGCGCGCGGCATTTGAAGGGTATCAATATTACGAAGTAGCAAAGGGGCATTCAAAGCGGCAAAGCCCGATTGACCACGAGTAAGACGAGCAGGAGCGGTGATAAAATCGGCATCTCGAGCCGAAAAAAAGGCACCTCTCCCTCCCCAGCCGACCTGGAGTACACCCCTACGTTCGATTTGAAGGTACTGATTGAATTGAAGTACACCCATTCCCCTTTTGTCTTGAAAGCCAGCCCCAACTTCCGTAAAATTGCGCAAGCGAGAGGCACGCTGTGCCAAACCATCGAAAGCCATCAACCCCAATAACAACCCAGCCAAAAGAAACTTTTTCATGAGTAGGATATTTTGAAATGTGTGAAAACCGTAAAACAAAGGAAGTTAAATAGAATAGCTTTTCAAAGTAAGCCAAAAACAAAAAAAGCCATCGGCAACTGCCTGTGGCTTTTTCTTCCTAACCTAACCTATGAGAAAAATTGTGTATCATTGCTGATACTAATTCAACCAAACCCACAACAAAGGTCGTAGCTAAGGTTGGAATATTTTAGCGTAGAAATACGTGTTTTTTTGCGAAATTAAAAAAAAATAGCGTCGTCATTTATTTTTCGGTTTGCAAACGTGTCGGTCTTTATCCAACTTGCCGGCAGTTTCAGCTATTCATTATCTAAATCTTACAATCACAATGAATGATCACAAAACACCCGACAAAAAACCTGTACGAGCAGGGCGGTTTTACACCAAGGAGAAAATTTCAGAATTTCGTGCCAATTTCACCAAAGGAAAAGCTGCTGATGTACGTCAAGCAGAATTTTTTAGCCGCAACATCATCGAACAACTCCTCAATATAGAAGACTGCGACGGCTTGGCTATCTACTATGGCACTGCCCATGAAGACGAAAACAACAATATCGTAGCCAAAGGAGGCAAACCACAGCCTCGCTTGTTTTTGGTGCCTGTCAAAGTAGAGCGAGATGCCAACGGCGAGCCTACCAACCGAAACGAAGCCCAAACTTTCAAACTACAAATAGAAGGCTGGAAAGAAGTAGAAGAAGATTTTGGAGGTGCCGGCAACGGTAAGCCTATGCCACCGTTTTAGAATAAAATGAATACTTGGCAATACATAGGTTCATTGTCAGATGCCAGCATATTGTTACCATGTATCTATTTGTTACATCGTTTTAAATACATATCAGGAATAAACAAAATCATTGTATTTTTTATATTTATCACTTTAGCAAGAAATATAGCAGCTGTTTCTCTTGAAGTTGCTCGTGAACTGTGCCAATGTCCGCTCTACAATCTTTTCTTTTATAATTGGCATAATCTTTTATCTTTCAGTTGTCTATCGTGGATATTCTTTGAGTTTTTCAAAGAGAAGTTTTATCAATGGGGATTAGTATTAGCCAATGTAAGCGTGTATGCAGTAGCGTTACTTGAGCCTGATACTATTCTTCATTTAAATGCCAAAGAATTTAGCGATGTAGCTTTTATGCTCTCGCGGGTATATAGCATTGTATTGTTTTTATTGTTTTTTTATCGCTTGCTCCAGCAGCTCACTGTACCTATTCTCACACGATACCCGCTGTTTTGGTTTAGTGCCGGAGGGTTGCTATATTATGCGGGTACATTGTTTCCTTACTTGTTTTTGAAATACACATTTCACAACTCCAACGTAGAACTTGCCCAGCAATACTGGATGATAGAGGCTTTTCTTTCTATGGTTTTTAGTGTGTTTTTGGCACTCTCAGTATGGTATATGAAGCCCTCCGATGATACCGTTCAATAAAATATACACCCAACTGTGTATTTTTTTTGTAGCTTTAGATTTCAAATTCCTACCGATAAGTGGGTCAAATGGATAGCTACGGAATCGTCATTGGTACAGGTGTGATGCTCATCATGGCATTGTTTGTCATTTTGTTTGTGGTGTATTATCAACGCAAGCAAATTGAGCAGCAAATCCGTGTCAAAGAAATGGAGGCGGAGTTTCAGCGTAAGTTACTCGAAGTTTCGATGGCTTCTACCGAAGCCGAGCGGCGGCGTATAGCCCAAGACCTACACGACGATATAGGCGCGCTACTGTCAGTTACGAAGCTGACTTTCAATGCCTTATATGGTTACTTGGTGTCGAGAGAGCAGGCGGAGTTGTTAGCACAGCAAGTGCGCGAGTCGCTCGACGAAACCATCAGTCATGTAAGACGTATCAGTCGCGAGTTAGTGCCTACAACTCTCGAACGTTTCGGGCTACCGGCTGCCTTACAGGAGTTTGCCGCCAAAAGCGGTACCAATCATACTTTACGCATTACTTTTGGTTGCACCGGTGATGACAACTACCGCTTAGAACCAAAAATTGAACTAATGCTATATCGAATAGCCCAAGAACTCATCAACAATGCCCTCAAACATTCAGACGCTACCAATATTCACATACAGTTGTCATTGCCTCCAAATGATTTGGCATTGTTGGTAGAAGACAATGGACGTGGCTTTGATTTTGAACAAGTACAAAAGCATCCTTCCCCCGGATTGGGGCTTGATAGTATCGAGGGGCGGCTACGAATCATCAACGGTAAGATTGAATATGAAACAGCCCCCCAAAAAGGTTGTAGGGCAGTAGTGAAACTCAAAAATTTTGTACCCCTTGAAAAAAAACTTAGCCTTGAAAAAGTTAAATAAAATCAAGGCTAATATTGAGAGTTAAAAACTAATTTTGTGAGTTTGAATATTATACTTAAACCTCATAGGTTTGAAAAAAAG
>JBKBKL010000132.1:0-11968 GCA_046294665.1 Runella sp. | reverse complement strand
AAGAGCTTCAAATTGTACGGCTTTGCTTACATTGAACTCCGATTTAATCATAGAACGGTTGATGAGCGGTGCCGTGAGTCCTCCCAGCAAATCCAATGTCAAAGACTCTGGACTCAAAAAATATTTGAGATTGAACGACTGGAGTCCAAGCCCTAAGCCGATGTTGAAGGAAGGCAAAAAGGCAGCACGGGCAGCCGCTACGTCGGCCTTAGCGGCAGTAAGTTCCAGTTCGGCCTGACGAATATCAGGGCGGTTTCGCAACAAATCCGAAGGAATCCCCGTAAAAACTTCTTGAGGCTGTACACGCAGAAAAGTGTTTTTGTCGCGACGTATAGGCTGAGGATAACGACCCAGTAAATAATTGATGCGGTTTTCGGCCAGATTGATGCGCTGTACCAACTCGCGCTCTATCCCTTGTGAATTAAGCACTTGTGCCTCAAACTGCTGTACGGGCAGTTCTGTACCACGCCCTGTTTCTTTTTCAAGTTTGATGATGTCGAGTTGATTTTTTTGGAGGGTAATCGTTTCACGGATAAAGTCTAATTCCAAATCGGAAGCAATCAAGTCATAATACGAGCCGGCAATATCAGCCACAAGGTTGGTGATGTACAAACTCCGCCCCTCCATCGAAGCCATGTATCGGGCAATAGCCGCTTGGCGGCGGCTGCGGAGTTTTCTGAAAACATCTATCTCCCACGAACTCATCGTACCCAAATACAAATCAGGTATAAACTGTGGGATACGTTGGTCGGGTGAGATATTGTTGGAGAAATTAGTATCAAAATTGCCCACGCCGTCAATGGTGTATTTGCCAAACCGCTTGACTCCCTCACTGACTCCAAAGGTAGTAAAAGGCCGCAACTGCCCTCGTGCATACAAGATTTGGGCATCGGCCATCAGGATACGCTGCTCAAGTTTCTTTACTTCAAAATTTTGTGAAAGGGCTGTATTGATGAGCGATACCAGATTGGTGTCTTTGAAAAAAGTAGCCCACGGTACAGCGGCATTGTTGAGGGCAGCATTCCCCTCCGGAAATACACTTGGGATTGGCTGAAAATCAGATGTTTGAAAAACAGTAGATGGGGCTTTACACCCTCCTAAAAACAGCAGCAACAAACAAAAAACTGAAATAAAAATAGGTTGCAATCTCACGTTCAAATCCCTCATTTATAATGAATTATTTCATTGACTTTTAGTACAAAGCTAAACTTCTACGGCCTCCTTCGGAATCGGTTTTTTCTTTTTACCTATACCTGCAAAGATCACATACAAACCGGGGACAATCACAATCCCGAAAAGTGTACCAAAAAACATACCTCCCGCAGCGGCAGTACCGATGGTGCGGTTTCCGATAGCCCCTGCCCCCGAGGCTACCATCAACGGAATCAAACCAGCAATAAACGCAAAAGAAGTCATCAGGATAGGTCGAAGGCGCGATACTGCCCCTTCGATAGCCGCCTCTAAAGGCGAAAGCCCCTCGCTTTGGCGTAAAATGGCAAACTCGACTATCAGAATGGCATTTTTGCCCAATAGCCCCACGAGCATCACCAAGGCTACTTGAGCATAAATATTGTTTTGCAAGCCCAAAATCCACAGCAAGAAAAACGACCCAAAAACCCCTGCCGGCAATGACAAAATCACTGGTAGCGGCAGCAAAAAACTTTCGTACTGCGCCGCCAACAATAAATAGACAAACAACAAACACAACAAGAAAATATAAATCACTTGGTCGCCGGAGAGTACCTCGTCGCGGGTCATACCTGACCACTCAAAAGTATAGCCTTTGGGGAGTTTTGTGGTGGCAGTTTCTTGGATAGCTTTGATGGCATCGCCACTGCTGTAGCCGTCGGTAGGCTCGCCGTTGATCATCGCCGCCGTAAACATATTGTAGCGAGTGAGTTGTTCTGGACCATATACTCGCTTGATATTCAGAAAGTTAGCATAAGACACCATCTCACCTTGGTCATTTTTGACATAAAGTCCCAAAATATCGTTGGGCTGTGCTCGGAAGCGCGGCAAGGATTGTATCATGACTTTGTACATCTGCCCATATCGTATAAAATTGGTGGCATAGTAGCTACCTATCAACGATTGGAGGTTGTCCATGGCAGTATTGATAGACACTCCTTTTTGGGCGGCCTTATCGTTATCAATTTCCAACAGATATTGTGGAAAACTGGCATTGAAACTCGTAAAAGCATTTTGAATTTCGGGGCGTTTGTTGAGTGCTTCCGAAAACTCGCGGGCTACTTTTTCCAATCGTTGCAAGTCGCCTGTACCTGTTCGGTCTTGAATCCTGATTTCAAATCCACTGGCATTGCCATAGCCGGGTACGGCAGGAGGTGGAAAAAACTGGATATTGGCATCTTTGAGGTGTTGGGTTTTTTGGGTCATGTCGGTCACCACATCGTCCACTGATTGGCTACGCTCGCTCCAGGGTTTTAAGCTCAACATCGTCATACCAAAAGAAGCCCCCGAACCTTCGGTCATCATGCTGTATCCGGCCAATGTAGAAGTGGACTCCACAGCTTCGATGCTTTCGGCAGCTTTTTGAATGGCATCAGTTACGGCTTCGGTGCGTTCGAGAGTGGCTCCGGGCGGGGTAGTTACGTTGGCATAAATCGTGCCTTGGTCTTCGGTAGGGATAAAACCCGAAGGCAAAAATACATTGACCCCCCACGTGGCTACCACAAAACCTATCAAAAGGCCGTAGGTAATCACCCGCCGGTTGGCGATACTGTCCAAGAGTTTTTTGTATCGCTCCGAAAGCCGATCATAGCGTGCATTGAACGCCCCGAAAAAACGAGTGAGCCAATCGTTGGCTTTGGGCTGGGCATGGGTATTTTTGAGCATGATGGCACACAGCGCAGGGGTGAGTGTCAGGGCATTGACTCCCGAAATGACAATCGAAATAGCCATCGTAATCGAAAACTGCCGATAAAATACCCCTACTGGCCCCGACAAGAAAGCCACTGGTACAAACACCGCCGACATGACCAACGTAATGGCGATGATAGCCCCGCTGATTTCGTCCATGGTTTGAATGGTAGCTTCCTTCGATCCGATGTGCAGTGCCTCCATTTTGGCATGAACTGCCTCTACGACCACAATCGCATTGTCCACCACAATCCCGATAGCCAATACCAACGCAAAGAGCGTGAGCAAGTTGATCGAAAATCCAAACAACTGCATGAAAGCAAATGTCCCCACCAACGACACCGGAACCGCTATGGCCGGTATGACCGTAGAACGCCAATCTTGGAGAAAAATAAACACCACCAACGCCACCAAAATAAAGGCTTCGATGAGGGTCTTGATGACTTCATGGATAGAGGCATCTAAAAAGCGCGACACATCGTAGCTGATTGTGTAGTCAATCTCCGTCGGGAAGGTGGTGGCTTTGAGTTCAGCCATGCGTTTTTTGATGTTGGAGATGACCTCGCTGGCATTGGAACCGGGGCGTTGTTTGAGCAGTATCGCTGCCGAGGGTCGTCCGTTTTCTTTGGAGAGTACGTCATAATCGAGCGAGCCAAACTCCACGTCGGCAATGTCTTTTAGGCGCAAAATCTCCCCGTCTTGATTGGCCTTTAGTACGATGTCTTCGTATTGTTTTTCTTGGGTAAATTTGCCTGTGTAACGCAAAACGTACTGCAACGACTGTGGCCGCCGCCCCGAACTTTCGCCAATCTTGCCGGGAGCCGCTTCGATGTTTTGATTGCGTAAGGCTGCGATGACATCATCTGTTGAGATTTTGTAGGCCGTCATGCGGTCGGGGCGTAGCCATACGCGCATGGCATACTCGCGCTGCCCCATGATGTCGGCAAAGCCCACACCGTCAATACGCTTGAGTTCGGGGATAATGTTGATGTCGGCAAAGTTGAATAAAAACTGTTCTTCGGTTTTAGGGTTTTTACTCAACAGGTTGATGTACAACAAAATACTATTCACTTCTTTTTCGGTACTTACCCCCGCTTTGATGACTTCTTCGGGGAGTTCGTCGAGTACCGTCGAAACGCGGTTTTGTACGTTTACGGCAGCTACGTCGGGGTCAGTACCTACTTTAAAATAGACCTGAATCACGCTCGTACCGTCGTTGCCCGATGTAGAAGTCATGTAGGTCATGTTGGGTACACCGTTGATGGCGCGTTCGAGTGGTGTTACGACGGCCTTCGCACATACTTCGGCATTGGCACCAGTGTATTTGGTGATGACCGATACGGCAGGCGGAGCAATGTCAGGGTACTGGGTTACGGGTAGTTGAGTCAATGCCAGCAACCCCAGCAGCACAATCACCAGCGAAATCACAATCGAAAGTACCGGCCGATGTATAAAAGTTTGGAACATATTTTCAGGGGAAGTTTGGTGGATTAGCCATTTAAAACCCGCAATTACCTATACGCTCAATGGTTCTAATGCTTATTCTTTGATGATTTGTTTGAGCAGTTTTTTGAGTGGTACAAACTGCGGGTTGATTTTCATGCCCTCCCGAAGGTTTTGCGCTCCTTCAAAAACAAATCGGTCTTTGAGGCTAAGCCCTGACTGCAAAACGTACAAATGCGGAATCCTTAGTTTTGGTGTAAAACTCTGCGCCCTTACAATACCATCTGAACCTACCACATAGACGTAGGTTTTGTCTTGTATCTCAAAAGTAGATTTTTGGGGTACGATGACCGCATTTTCAATTTGATTGACGATACGGATTTTGCCCGAAGAACCATTTTTCAATATTTTTTCGGGATTGGGAAAGCGCGCCCGAAAAGCGATACTACCTGTTTGCTCGTTAAATTCGCCCTCCAGCGTTTCGATACGGCCTTTGTGGCGGTGCTGCTCACCATTGGCCAATATCAGCGATACTTCTCGATTCGGAATTTCTTTTTTGATATATTCCAAATATTCTTTCTCTGATACGTTGAAGTAAGCATACATTTCGCTGTTGTCCGAAATAGTCGTCAGTAGTGTCCCTTCGTCCACGAGACTACCGATTTTGTTGGGGATACGGTCTATCACGCCGTCGAAAGGAGCGCGAATATCGGTACGCGCCAATCGGATTTCGGCAGAGGCTTCGTGGGAGCGGGCTTCGTCTATTTTGGCATTGAGCGCATCGAGCTTGGCCTGTGCCATTTCGAGTTCGGTCTTGGATACCACATTTTTCTCGACCAGCAGTTTGGTATTTTGAAGTGTGAGTTCAGCGGCTTTGGCCTCTGCTATGGCACTTTTGAGCAAGGCTTTGGCTTGGTAAAGCTCTTCCTTGAACTCATTTTTGGAAATACCAAACAATATTTGCCCTTTGCGCACGGGCTTGCCTTCGTCCACAAAAATTTGCTCAATATAGCCTTTGACACGGGTACGGATTTCGACATTACGAATCGAGTTGATGTCGGCTACGTAGTCCACATTGTAGGAAGTATCAATCCTGATTGGGCTGGTAACTTGGTAACTTTCAAGCGTTTGAGCCGTTTGATTGTCAGATTTTTTGCAGGAAATCAACCACAAAGAAAGGTAAATGGTGGTGCATAAAGCAGGGAGGTGTCGCATCAAAAAAAATGTAATGTGAATATAGTTTGGTGTAAAAGTCATGTCAAAACAAACTACAAATTTACACAAATGGTGAATAGTTTTTGTTCTTAGTTATGGATAGCGGCCGAATCACTTCAAGCCATTTCGTCGCTTATCACAAAACTGGTCTTTCTTCCAATGCTTTGGATACCGAAACCACCGCTGCTTTCAGTTGAGAAGATTCTGCCATAGGCTTCCGAAAATCAATGCCAACAAACCACCCCACCACCAATGTAGAAATGATAAAATACCCTCCCAACGCATAAACTGCCCAAGGAGCTATCTCATCAAGTCCAAACCAGCCGTTGTAAAAAATCAGACAAAGTCCTACGACATTTTTGAGAGATTCCCAAGCGAGGGCGTAAGGATTGCGATCCATGAGTTCAGTATAGGCAAAAACACACAAAAAAATAAAACCTCCATAAATGAAGATGTAGGGTGTTCCGATTTTGGCGATATAAAGAAAGAAATAGTTGATAAGCGCAAACGTAAACAGAAACTGTATCCAAGTCCAAACCAACAAAAACCCGGAGGCAGGGGGAGCATACTTCTCAAAGTGATAGGGGTCTTCGATTTTGGCCACAGGATACCGCTCGGCTACATCGGCAGGCCGCCATCCGGTGGGCATCCACCAGATACGCAGCTTGTCCCACCAGCTTTGGGTACGGTAGGCATCTCTGATGAGCAGCCACAAGTGCTGAAAATTGATTTTGATAGGATTCCAAGTGCGCGCTGGGCGTGTAATACCATACACGGGAGGTACGTGTGGAAGCTCTTCTTGAAAAGTACCAAATAACTTATCCCAGATAATAAAAATCTGTGAGTGGTTTTTGTCTAAATATTCGGGGTTAATAGCATGATGTACGCGGTGATGCGACGGAGTTACGATGATATGCTCCAAAAATCCCATACGGCCTATGTGAGTGGTATGATACCAAAATTGGGCAAACAAATGCAGCGGAGCCACTACGGCTATCACTTGTGCCGGTACACCCAGCAATGCTGCCGGTAACAAGAAAAATGTAAACAGATTGACAAAAGACGAAATACTCTGCCGCAGCGCACAGGCCAAGTTGAACTCCTCGCTACTGTGGTGAATGGCGTGTTTGTTCCAAAAAAAGTTGATTTGATGGCTCAACCGATGCACCCAATAACCCGAAAAGTCCAAAGCCACAAAAGCAATGGCATACACCCAAAAAGTGGACTTGACCTCGTAAATTGCCCAATGTTCTACCATGTAGCTGTATGAAATAATTGAAACACTCAAACCCAACACGTCTTTGACCACATTGGTATAGCCCGAACTCATGCTCGAAAGCATATCCATCGTTTTGAATGATTCTTTTTTGACCCACCACGCATAGCATTTTTCAATCAATACCAACACTAAGAAGGCAGGCATCGCAATCAGCAGGATTTTTCCGTAGGTTTCCATAAATATAACTTTTTTAACAATCTTAGAAACAAAGATTGTAAGACTTTGTTATTCAGTATTTTATAGGAAATTTTGTTTCAAATTTAAACAAAGATAAACACAAAATTATAAAATAAATACCTGTGAAAGAGGGGTATTTGAGCTGAGCCATAAATGAAAAGTACATTATTATTTCGGGTCTTTATGCCAAAATCTAATTTTTTAGTGTTATATAGCAGTATTGTCAATATTTGCTATGAACAAAAGAAAAAACACCAAAGCCCCAAAAACCACCAAAAAAAAAGCTACGCGCCACGCCGTTTCGTTTTTGGAAGAATTTAAATCAGAAATTGCTACTTTCTTTGAAATTAACAACGAACAGTCGCACAACCTACCGCAACTTTATGAGCATTTTGACGCAGAAGATGGCAAAATGCGCTTGATATTCGACGGCCTATTGGCCGAACTCGTCGAAGATGGACAAGTGCTTCGTACCTCCAATGACCAATACCAACACAATCGAAACGCCAACGTACTTACTGGCAAAGTAGAACACGTCAATAAAAACTATGCTTTCATAATCTTACCAGACCAAGAAGATATACGCGTAGATACCGAAGACCTACGCGGAGCACTCGATGGCGACACCGTGCGCGTGGCCCTTTTCAGCGACTACCGCGCTGGCCGTCGCCGTGAAGGGCGGGTAGAAGAAATACTGGAGCGTGGCCGCACCGAATGGGTAGGCCAACTCGAACTCTGGCCCAACTACGCCATCGTAACCCTCGACCACCGCCGCATGTATGAAGAAGTATATGTGCCGCTGACCAAACTCAAAGAAGCCAAAGACGGCGACAAAGTGCTGGTACGCTTGACCCAATACCCCGCTCGCTCGCGGCGAATGGAAGGCGAAATCACCGAAGTATTGGGTAAAGTCGGTGAAAATGATACCGAAATGCACGCTATTTTGGCCGAATTTGGCCTCCCTTACCGCTTCCCCGAAGAAGTAGAAACAGAAGCAGAAGCCATTTCGGAAGTCATCTCACCCGACGAAATCGCCCGCCGCCGCGATATGCGCGGTATCACTACCTTCACCATAGACCCCCTCGATGCCAAAGATTTCGACGATGCCCTCTCGGTACGCTATCTCGACAATGGCCACTACGAAATCGGAGTACACATAGCCGACGTAACACACTATGTACGCCCTGACTCCGCCCTCGAACGTGAAGCCTACGCCCGCGCTACCTCGGTGTATTTGGTAGATCGTACTGTACCTATGCTACCCGAAAAACTCTCCAACAATCTCTGCTCCCTTCGCCCCAACGAAGATAAACTTACTTTTTCGGCTGTTTTTGAAATGAATGAGGCCGGCAAAATCATCAATGAATGGTTTGGCCGAACAGTCATTCATTCCGACAAACGTTTTACTTATGAGGAAGCACAAGAGGTACTTGATGCTTCCGCAGATACTGCCGCCGAGTTACCTTTTCGTCAAGAATTGCTGCTGCTCAACGGATTGGCACACAAACTACGCGATGCACGTTTTGCCAAAGGAGCCATCAATTTTGAAACCGTAGAAGTTAAATTCAAACTTGACCAAAACGGTAAGCCACTTGGTATTTATCAGAATGTACGCAAAGATGCCCACAAACTTATCGAAGAATTTATGCTTTTGGCCAACAAACGGGTAGCTGAATTTGTACACCTAAAATCGAAAAGTAAGACACAACCCAATACCATGATTTATCGGATTCACGAAGAACCCGACCTCGAAAAACTACGCGTATTCTCGGCCTTTGCCGGAAGGCTGGGCTATCAACTCAAAATTGAAAACGAAAAAGTAGCGGCTAAATCACTCAACAAACTCATGGCAGACCTCGAAGGCAAACCCGAACAAAACGCCCTCGAACAGCTCGCCATACGAACCATGGCCAAAGCCCGATACAGTACTGAAGACATCGGCCATTTTGGGCTGTCGTTTCGGAGATATTCACATTTTACATCGCCTATTCGTCGCTATCCCGATATGATAGCGCATCGGTTGTTGCAGCATTATCTCGATGGGCTGCCTTCCCCCGACCGTGCCGAATACGAGCCTGCCTGCAAACATTCCTCCGCAAGAGAGCAACTGGCCGCCAACGCCGAGCGCGCCAGTATCAAATACAAACAAGTTGAGTTCATGGCCAACATGGACCCCTCTCGCGTCTGGGACGGTATTATCACAGGCATTACAGAGTTTGGAATTTTTGTCGAAATCACCGAAACGGCTTGCGAGGGGCTGGTTCGTATGAATGACCTCAACGACGACCACTACGACCTCGACAAAGAAAACTACCGACTCGTAGGAAAGCGTACTAAGCGGTTTTATACCTTTGGCGACACTGTCAAAGTAAAAGTAAAAGAAACCAATATCGCCCGCCGAAGTATGGACTTGGTACTGGCAGAAGCCAAATCAGCTCGCAATGTAGCAGCTACCATCAACGAGCGTAACCGCCAACGTAACGCCGGCAAATCCGAGGGTAGGAACAAGCGCAAGAAATAACCCATCTGACCAAAAAATGAAATCCCCCACTTTTTTTGATGATGTTTATGAAGTAGTGCGGCAGATTCCGCCGGGGCGAGTTACAACTTATGGGGCTATTGCAGCGTTTTTGGGGAGTAAGCAAAGCGCACGCATGGTAGGCTGGGCCATGAACGCCTGCCATGGCATGAGCGATATACCCGCCCACCGAGTAGTCAATCGTAACGGTATGCTATCGGGTAAACATTTCTTTGGCAGTCCTACAGCTATGCAAGAACTTTTGGAAGCCGAAGGAATACGTATCGAAAACGACCGTATAATAGATTTTGACAAATTATTTTGGAATCCTACCACAGAATTGCTTTAATTGGCACAAAATATGTGAACATTCCCTAAACGTCTGATAATATGACAGTTCGCTATTTTTTTTGGTTAATGTTTGTAGCTTCAGTAGGCCAATGTCAATCCATTTTTTGGGCAACAAAGGTACTCGATGTGTCGTCTGAATATTTGGGGGGGCAAGGGCAGCAATACCGCGCCATTCAAGTACTGGGAAAACCCAACAAACTCCCTCAAGGCGAAAGCGGGGCTTCGGCTTGGCGACCCGCCCAGCCCGATGCCGGCCAAGAATGGATCAAGGTAGGTTTTGATACACCCACAGCAGCACGTCAAATTGCCATTGCCGAAAACTTTGGGGCGGGGAGTGTCGTACAGGTGTTTGCTTATGATAGTCAAAACAAAGAGTATCTGCTGTATCGAAATACTGAAAAAACCTCTGCTCGCCATGCTGGTATGCTAAGGATACGGTTGGGAAAACCAACACCTTACAAAATAGTAGCTATCAAAGTAGTACTCGACACACGACGTGTGAAAGGCTGGAGCGAAATAGATGCCATCGGTATCTCTGACAGCGACAAGCCCATAGAGGCTACCATACATTTGGCCAAAAATGTACCCCAAGAACTCAAAGCCGAAAACCTGGGTGTCAATGTCAATTCAAGTGCCAATGAAGTAGCCCCCGTTATTTCGCCCGATGGCAAAACAATCTATTTCACCCGATTCGACCACCCCGAAAACACCAAAGCCAAAGAAGACTACGACATTTGGTATGCTGAAGAAAAAAATGGAGTTTGGCAAAAAGCCGTCAATATCGCCAAGCCTATCAACAATACAGAAGAAAACTCCATTTGTTATATCTCGCCCGACGACCGCACCGCTTTGTTGATGAATATTTATCGCCCCGACGGCACACTGACCAAAGGCGTATCGGTAAGTCGCAAAAATAAAGACGGGTGGGAATTTCCACAGCCTTTACGCCTTCAAAACTACGAAAATACCCACCCGTTTTCGGGCTTTTACATAGGTCCCAATGGCAAAGTAATGATACTCTCGCTCCAAAATGGGCAGTCAATTGGAGGGGCAGATTTGTATGTATCTTTTCAACAATCCGACGGTAGCTGGACACCCCCACTCAACATGGGTGACCAACTCAATACTGCCGACGACGAACTCACGCCTTTTTTGGCTACCGACAATCAAAGTCTTTATTTCACCTCCAATGGCCGCAGTGGTTATGGCGAAACCGATATTTTCGTCAGCCGCCGCCTCGATGATACTTGGATACGATGGAGCGAACCCGAAAACCTCGGCCCTGCCTTCAATACCAGCGATTTTGAAGCGCATTTTACGATTCCGGCCTCAGGCGATTACGCCTATTTTTGTTCGTCCGAAAACTCCTTCGGAGAGTTTGATATTTTTAGGGTCAAACTCCCTGCCAATATTCGCCCCGTACCTACGGTTATTTTGCGGGGTATTGTACTCGACCAAGCCACCCAAAAACCCATTGAGGCCGAGGTGTTGCTCGAAGACTTAGACCAAAAACAAAGCCCCCAACGCTTGGATTTCGACCCTGCCGTCGGAGATTTCAAACTCATCTTGGATACGCAAAAACAATATAGCCTAAGTGCCCAAAAGCAAGGCTATCAAGCCAATGCACAGATCATAGACCTGACCAAAGAAACCAACTACCAAGAACTCCGCCGAGAGATTGTACTGTCGCCTATCGAAGTAGGGCGCAAAATCACCCTCAATACCATTCGTTTTGCCCAAAGTAAATTTGATTTGCTCCCGTCTTCATTGCCAGAACTCGACCGCATCGCCCAACTTATGACCGACAATGCTCAAATGGAAATATTGCTCGAAGGACACACCGACAACGTAGGCGATTTTGAAGCCAATCTTCAACTGTCGAAAGATAGAGTAGAGGAGGTAAAGCGGTATTTGGTATCGAAAGGCATTGAGGCAACACGAGTTCAAACACAAGGCTATGGCCCTACTCGGCCCATTGCCCCCAACAACAACGAAGAAAATCGTAAACTCAACCGCCGGGTAGAGTTTACGATTTTGAAGATTTGACTTTAAAGAGCCGATAGCGCGAGGTTCGGCCTCGTGCTGATTATCAGAAGGCTTTAAGCCGC
>JBKBKL010000131.1:0-11968 GCA_046294665.1 Runella sp. | reverse complement strand
ATAGCACCCCACAAATCGGTAATGATAGAAAATACCCACGAGCGCATCACCAGAGCTACTCCTTCGTAGTTGGCGTTTGGGGCACTCCCCTGCGGCCCCGAAATAGAAATAATCCGCTGAAAGTTGGTGAGGCTTTCTATGTAAAAAGACTGCCAGTTGTTGTTTTGGAAAGCCGGCGAAATGCCGTAGTTGTCGCCTTCGTTGGAGTAAATATTACGTGATAAATACTGCATCCAGAGCATGGCACCGTCGAGATTCAGCCGCTCGAAGCGAGTACGGCCTCCCCAGTAGCGGTCTATGGAGCGTTCAAGAGCATAAGGGAGCAAATATTGCGCACTGATTTTGGTAGGATTGTTGGGGTCGGTATTCATCGCATCAAACTTTTCGGTGCATGAAGAAGTGGACAGAAGCATGAGCAATACCAGCCCCCAAACCCCCGAAGGGGGCTTTCTTGTAAGGCGGAAGGAAAATATATTTTGGGAGTTCATGATTTTTTATGTTTTTGTGAAACACTTTTTTGGACATTGACAGGGGAAAGAACAAAGGGAATCTCACCCTGCTTGAGGTCAGAAACCTAAGGTCAAATTGAAGCCTACACTGCGAGAGTTGGGCAATTCGCCGTAAGCGAAGCCCTGACGGTTGCCACCGAAGCGATCAACCTCGGGGTCTATATGGGGGTGATTGCTGAAGATAATGGCCAAATTGCGCCCTACGACCGATACTTTAGCAGTGCGTATCATCAATTTTTTCAAGAATACTTCAGGAATAGAATACCCCAACGACATTTCACGGAATTTGATATAACTGCCATCAAAAATGGCAGCCTCATGGAAGCGACGCGGGTTGTTATAACCATAAAATTGCGTAGCAGGCACGATGATGTCATTGGGAGCATATACAGGCGTACCGTCGGTATTACGACTGACGATTTTCACTCCTTTGCCGATGACCCCTTCCTCACGCCCCAGTGCAGTTTCTTGGTATTGGCCGGTCCAGCGGGCAGTACCTGTACCTTCGTCGAAGAAATCGCCCCCCATGCGTACATCTATCAATGTAGCCAAAGAGATCCCTTTATATGTGAAAGTATTGCTCAAGCCACCTGTCCATTTGGGTTGGATATTGCCCAAAATACGTGGCGTAGTAGAGATGACGGGCAAGCCATTGCTGTAGATAATTTGACCGTCGGTAGTACGCTCAAATCCAATCCCAAACAACGCCCCATACGCCTCTCCTACGCGTGCTTCAGAATTAAGTCCTCGCTGCTGGTGTAAAATGAATGTAGTGAGTCCTTCGGCCAAAGCTACGACCCTGTTGCGGTTGCGAGCAAAATTGACGGCAATATCCCACGTAAAACCGTTGGGTAGTTTGACCGGAGTACCACTCAGTACTACTTCTAAGCCTTTGTTGGTGATTTCGCCTGCGTTCAGAATGCGGCTGTTGTAACCACTGGCTTTGGAGATTTCTACGCCCAAAATCTGATTGCGGGAGGTTTGGTCATAGTAGGTTACGTCTAATCCGACTTTTCCACGCAAGAAACGCATATCCAAACCCAATTCTATCCCAGTAGTGATTTCGGGCTTGAGACCAGCGTTGGGGATAGTCGTACTTTCAAAATACTGCGGAATGGTACCATTCCACGCACCGCCCGATTGATAGACTTGGTTGAGCTGGTAGGGGCGGGCATCGTTGCCTACTTGCGCCCAACTGGCACGTACTTTGCCAAAACTCAAAATGGGGCTTTGAATATGAAGTAAATCAGTCAATACAGCACTCACCGAAGCCGAGGGATAAAAGTACGAACGAGCATCGGCAGGAAGCGTACTCGACCAATCGTTGCGGGCCGTTAAATCTAAAAACAGGGCATTGCGCCAGCCCAATTGAAAAGTCCCGAACAACGACTGCATTTGCGTTTCTTCGATGCGACTTTGTACGACATTGAGGCTGGGTACAGAGTTGGAAAGGTTGTAGAGGCCATCCACGACAAGTTCGCCTACACGAGTGAAGTTGCGTTTGTAGTAATTACTCCGCAAAATCCCTCCCACTTGTGAGGTAATGGCGATGTCTTTCGTTACGTTTTTGTTGAAGGTCAAGATAGCGTCGGAGTTGGTTTCTTGGGCGCGAAGTACCTCTTCCGAATACTGCCCTGGAGTACGGTTGCCGTTGCGTACCCGCTCAAAATTGATGATATTGATGCGCGTATCACTCCAAAAATCAGTTCCTGAGCGGAGCATCAAACTCAAAAAAGGCGCAATTTTATAATTGAGGGCGATATTACCCACTAAGCGGTCTTTCTCGTTGCCCAAAGGCAGTTTGTCTTGTATAAAAAACGGATTCGTAAAAAAGGTATGCTGCCAGTTGGGTGGGTCGGTATCGGCCAATCTGCCCGGCAAAGCACGCTGTATGTGCGTAGCGGCGTATTCGTCATAACGCTTGTGCTGCTCCCACGATATATGCCTATGCGACCAAATAAACTGCTGCCCTTCTTGATAGCCACGGTTTTTAGCACCTGATTTGATGTATTCTGCCGAAATCGTAACATTCAGCTTGGTCGTAAAATTATAGCCCGTGTTGAGTTTGAAGTTGTTGCGATAGAAATCGTTGCTCCGCATAATGCCTGTTTGATCCATACGTCCAATCGAAAGGCGGAAATTCCCTTTTTCATTTCCTCCAGATAGGGCTACATTGTTGGTATTGGTTTGGCCTGTTTCCCAGTATTCTTCCCAGTTGTTGGGCATAGGTACAAGCGGAGCTACTTGTGTGCCTGACCACCAATGCCTCACCAAACGGCCATCAAGAGGTGCTCCCCAACTTTCGTCGGTACCATCTGTACCAAAAAGAGGGGCGTTTGGGCCATAAGCCGCCCGGTATTGGGCAATGGCATCGCCCGTGATAGCTCCGCTCCAACCATCAGAGTACCAAGTACGGTAGCCGTTGCCACCGCCGTAAGTATTCTGAAACTGAGGCTTGACCAATGGCCGCTCGAAAGTCATATTAGAATTGACCTCTACACCGATGCCCTTCGTACCAGATCCATTGCGTGTAGTAATCAAAATAACTCCATTGGCTGCACGAGAACCATACAAAGCCGCAGCGTTGGGGCCTTTTAGTACACTGATGTCTTTGATGTTGTCGGGGCTGATTTCTGATAGACCACCGCCAAACTGCTTCTCGCCACTGGTCATACTTTGCGAAGTACTTTGATCTATAGGTACACCATCTATGACGACCAAGGGCTGGTTGTTGCCCGATACCGACGATGTCCCCCGAATCTGAATCGTAGAGCCACTTCCGGGTCCGCCATTGCTCGATACCCGAACCCCGGCGACACGCCCCGAAAGATTATTGACGACGTTGTTGGAGCGGGCTTCTACAATCGAGCTTCCTTTGATTTCCTGAACTGTATAACCCAATGCTTTCTTTTCTTTTTCGATACCAAACGCCGTAACTACTACCTCTTGGAGTGCTTTGGTATCTTGTATCAGGTCTATGTTGATGGTAGAGCGACTGCCTACTATGATTTCTTGGTTGCCGTATCCGATAAAGCTAAAGACCAAAACAGCCTCATCGTTGGGTACACTGATTTTATATGTACCAGAGGCATCGGTAGCTACGCCCACACGACTCCCTTTGAGCAAGACATTTACGCCCGGTAGAGGGCCTTCGTCTTTGGAGGTAACTACCCCCGTGACCATGCGTTGGGCATAAGCTACCCAACCCATTGTCAGACAGACTGACAAGAGTAAAAGTTTCTTCATAGTAATCGAAAAATTTGGTTTGTGAAGGTAGTTTACATCTTGCACCGGCTGCCACATAGACAACCCTACCACAAGCCGCACCAAGTGGCCATGCCTAAGCGCGCAACCGGGCAAGCGTAAACATTCTGTGTTAGATAAAGAAAGTTCTTCTAAGCAATCCCAACTAAGGTCAGTAGTATCTCTGTCCTTTAGTTTTCGTAAATTTTTGTTAAGGTGGTTGATATAAAACAACTATAAGAGCATTTTGCCCTCCCTTTTAGCTGCCTCCCAAAGTGCGGATAGAGAAGCAAAACTAAAGTGTAGAAATTGTATTTTTTCGTAAATCTTTCCCGAAATTATGATTATTTAAGTTACAAGTCAAGTTAATTTTTAAAAATTTTTTATTTTTTTTCAAAAATGTCAAAATATTACAATATTTTCTCAGTTAAAAGAAATAATATTCTGAATATAGGCTAATTATCAACATAAAATTTGACTTTAAAGTACAGTTACAAATAATTACTCCTTCTTTAAAAAGAATAGTATTTTTTGATTTTAATTGTAAAAATGATTTTTTTTGTTTAATATTTGTTTGTTTTTGTTTAATTATTTGATTTTTTACGAATAATTAGTTTAATAATTTTAAAAAAATATTTGCACTAAAATTATCTTTTTCTAATTTTGCCCCTGTTATTGTATCGTAAATCTTCTGGTATTTCTATTACACAGTTGCTAATTCAAAACCATCATCTTTGGATTGGTCTTTTTTTCATTTCATCAACAAACTATTTACCGTAGATTTGATTGGTGACCTCAGTGCTTGATTTGTATTCGGCAGGTCTTCCCAAAGATTACTATATTTATGGTATGATTTTAGCGTTTGTTTCATTTTGAGTGGTATCGTTTTCATTTACATTAACCAAAAATATTTTCTCATGAGCCAGAAACTCAACCGCCGTAGCTTACTCAAAACAGGTTTAATGACCCTCGGAGGAGCGGCTGCTGCTCCCCATCTTATTACGGGGGCATTTGCCCATGAAGCTCTACCTCTCGACGCTTCCAATCGCATCTATCGTAGTCCGCGTGTACGCGAGCATTTTTTGACTGAAGATAGCAAAGCTCCCAAGGCGATGATTCGTATCAATGCCAACGAAAACCCTTATGGTCCGCCGATGTCGGCGCGAAAGGCCGTAGCCGAGTCGGTAGTCAATGGGAGTCGTTATTCGTGGCGTGAGTTGGAGCAGCTCATCGGCAAAATCTCTAAAAAAGAAGGGGTAAGCCCGGCACATATTATGATGGGGCCGGGTTCGTCTGATTTGCTCGAAAAAGTAGCACTGGTCCTTTTCAAAGATGGTGGCAACGTAGTGTCAGCCGACCCTACTTATATGTCGTTGATTCAAGTAGCCAAGGCCACAGGAGCGACTTGGAAAGCGATACCCACTAAAGCTGACTGGTCGCACGATTTGGCGGCCATGGAAGCAGCCATAGATAAAGATACTAAAATGGTCTATATCTGCAACCCCAACAATCCTATGGGCAGTATCACCGACGGCAAAGCCCTCATGGATTTCTGCGCAAGGGTATCTGAGCGTGTACCTGTGTTTGTGGACGAAGCCTATTTGGAGTTGGCGGTAGGAGCCAACACGCAAAGTATGGTATCGCTGCTGGGGCAAAAGAAAAACGTTATTATCGCTCGTACTTTTTCTAAAATAATGGGTATGGCCGGGCTTCGAGTGGGCTATATTGCGGCTTTGCCCGAAACACTCGCCAACATACAGAAGATTACTCGTGGTGGTATGGGTCTGACACAAACGTCTATTGCAGGGGCTATTGCAGCCATTGATGATATGGAGTTTCAGGATATGACACGCAAACTCAACCACGAAGCCAAAATGTACCTCTGTACCAATCTTGAGCGTATGGGCTACAAGTATGTACCTTCATATACCAATTTTGTCATTTTCCCGATTTCGATGACAGGTAAAGAACTCCTCCAAAAAATGGCTGAAAAAGGATTGATGGTACGTACTTATGATATTCAGAACAAACCGTGGTGTCGGGTAAGTATGGGGACTATGGACGAGATGAAGCTCTTCGTAAGTGCTTTAGAAAGCATTAGTTAAAATACCGTATTCTTTATTTATATCACTTTGGGAGGGCCATAATAGCCCTCCCCTGTATGATTATTGACTATGAACGACGCTCTACAAAAAACACTGACCTTGCTCCTTTTGATTGGATTGGGGCTATTGCTCAAACTCAAGTTTAGAAACAAAGAACAAACCGATGGTCTGAAAGAAATTGTACTGTCGGTGGCTTTACCATCTACTATTTTTATAGCTTTGATGAAAGTGGACGTAGATGCCAAACTGTTTTTGGTGCCAGTTTTGACGCTGACATTCAATTTCTTCCTCTATTTTACACTGCCATTTGTACTGCCATTTTTTGGTATAGAGCGGCACAGTGCTACCGGGCGTACTTTGTTGATGCTGCTGCCTTCTTTGGCTCCCGGGCTTTCTTGCTTTCCGTTTATTGCCGAGTTTTTGGGGAGCAATAGTTTGGCCATGGCTGCGCTGGCCGATGTAGGCAATAAGTTCTTTGTCTTGATTTTTCTTTACGTAGCTGCCCTAAATATGTATTTGGCTACAACCAACGGCAAGTCCACCAAAGTTTCGCAAAAAATCAAGAGTCTGCTAATCAATCTGCTCAAAGAGCCTATCAATGTCATCATTCTTGCGGCAGTCATTTTGCTTAGTTTTGGAGTAAGCTATAAAGGGTTGCCGTCGTTGATGACCGAATTATTTGATAAAACAAGTGCTATGATGACCCCCTTAGTGCTGATTTTCATCGGGTTAGCTGTCCAATTCAAAGAGGGCAACAAACGTATCGTAAGTTCGATTTTACTTTTTCGGGCGGGTTTTACGATGCTATTTAGTGCATTGATGATTGGCCTGCTGGGTATTCATGAGCCTACATTGGTGCTATTGGCGGTAGTTTTGCCGTTGAGTTCGGCCAGTTTTTGGCCGTTTGCCCATATTTCTGCGTTCAATCGTAAGGAAGATAAGGCCGAAATTCCCAAAGACCGACGTACCTTCAATGTAGAACTTTCGGTGCTGGTATTGGCCTTTTCACTCCCCTTTTCTACGCTACTTATTTTAGGGATTCTTTCGGCGGGTTCTTTTTTTACCCATTTGCCTACGCTTGTGGTGAGTGGCTTGTGTCTGATGGGCTTGAGTGCCGTACCTTATGTTTTGGGCAAACGCATCTTGAAACTCTCGAAAGTATAACAATAGTAGCAAAATAAGTGAAATTTTTAATGCGTTTACCCCCTAAAGGTAAAACGGACGAAAGCGAATGTTTGACAACATTTTAAAATGTTGTCAAACATTCGCTTCTCTATTTAATGCGTCGGCTTGTCTTTGGCAGGTGCCGAAGCATGGTAGTCTTGTTGAATCATACGGGCATATTTGTCCATCAACTCCAATACTCGCTCGCGGCTATCAGACTTTACAATGAGTCCTACGTGGTATTCTTCGTTCATGCGCCATACGATTTCGGGGTCGTTGAAGGGGGAAGTATCTGGCCATTGCTGTCGCGCCAGCGAGATGATGATGCCGGTATAGCTATTTTGTACAGCAGGCAGGGTGTAAGTTTTATTTTGCGCCTTGGCTGTTTCGATGTTAGCCCATTCCCTCCATAGATTAATCCCCGACGAAAAATCTACCATTTCGGCCAAATGTGCACCGCCTACCCGTGAGGCGGTTTCGAGAAAATAAAACTCTCCGTCTTCATGGCATTTGATGACTTCTGTATGCGATGCACTGAAATTCATGTGGAAAGCCTTGAGCACTTGTTCGTTCATTTTTTTGAGAGCTTTGGCATCTTTGGAGTCAAACTCCACCGTAACAGAGCGAAATATTCCCCCTCCATGAGCTACTTCAAAGGGTGTGTCGAGGTATTGGCTGCTTCGTTGGAAAATCACTTTGCGGTCGAGCGATAATGCGTCCACGTGATATACGGCACCGGGTTTAAACTGCTCAATCAAAAATAGATGTCGCTCTTCGCCCAAGCTATGAATTTTCTGCCATGCTTCGTCGAAGCTGTGTACTTTTTTGATACCTGCTGCAGAGGCTTCGGCTCGTGGCTTGATGACCCACGGTGGTGTAGTAGAGCGCAAGTATTCGGTGATTTCGACATCGTTGAACAAAGCCGAAAAAGCAGGCACTTTGATACCTGCATCGCGTGCTTGGACGCGCATGGCGAGCTTGTCGCGGAAATAGCGGGCCGTGGTCTGTCCCATACCTGGTATCCGAAAATGCTCACGTACCAGTGCGGCTTTTTCTACATCAAAATCATCGAGGGCTACTACACGGTCTATTTTGCGGCTACGCATCACATACGCCAAGCCATTGAGCATCGTATCAAAATTGGAGAGCGTATTGGAGTCGTCTTCCAAATAAAAAAACTCATCTATGGCCTCTCGTGGCCACGGCTTGTCTTCCATTTTTTTGGCGGTAAGTAAATAAACTGTGTTGCCGGCAGCTTTGCTTGCACGCATGAAATCACCGCCTTTGAAGTAACAAGTGATGCAGAGTATGGTCATATTGTTGGATTTAGGTTTGCTTGTTTTTTTAGATTTTCATCAAAATTGCTTTCTCAAAAGGGAGGTTGGCCCTAATTGGTGTCATCATTTTCTAAAAAAGCAATTGTGCGTGTAGGCTTTATTAGCATTTTCGTTTCCAAATGCAAGAAAGCCAATAGAACTCATAAAAGTCAATTTTGTACGTCTGTCTGCCTTGCCACAAAAGCAATATTGCAGACTGGCGTTATCGTTCTACTGCAATGTTTGTTCAAACACTTCATTTTTGCAGTCGCCCAATACAAAAAGTATTTTCTTTTGCATTTCTGCTTTTAGTTTTTCCATCATCTTTTCATAGGAACTATATTCTTCTTTTAAAGTGAGTTTCTGTTCTGAAAGTCTTACCGTTTCAGGTTCTCTCTTAAAGCACTCCGCTGAAATAAAACAAGAGAATGCCAATTTTACACTTTCTTGGTCTGCTTGAAACTCTTGGGTGTTCATAAGTTGCTCAAATGCTTCACCAAAAACAAGATTATTTATTGGGTTATGTTGTAAAGTAATAGCAACTATTTTCATTGTATCATAATCAGGTAGTCTGAAAATAGGCGAACCACTACCCAAAACAGATTTGTAGCAATAAACAGAGTGTATATCTCTTGGTTCTAAGTCTGGCATTAATGTATGATTTCTTATGCTATTTTTTCTGAAACCTACTTTTACATCAGAACTTAGTTTTTCGCTCTGCCAAATTCCTAAAGACGTGCCTGTAAAGGCAAATCGTAAAAATTCTAAAAATTTCGCATACCCAAACTTAATCGGGTCAAAACCAATAACACTAACATTGATTGCATCTTTGAGTACGGAAGGACTGCAACCCGAAATTCTCAAATCAGAACTAAACTCCGCATCGTTCTCAATCCAACTAATAACTTCATTAACTTTTTTAAGAATAACATCTTGGCTTTCTGTTGCTTTTATGCTTTGTACTTTCCTTTGCATTCTTTGTACTCTTGGGTCTGACGCTTGCACATCTGCATAGTTAGCAATTTGCTTTAAATTTGCAGAGTTTAGCAAGGTGTAACCTGTGAGTTTACGGTTTTTGAATGCTACTTTTACTTCTGAAGGTGGAATTGTATAAACAGACAAATCTGTCCCTTCAAAAGCCTTGTTGAGAAATTCAACAAATTTGCCGAACCCTAATTTTGTATGGTCAAAACCCCTTATGACTCCATTAATTAGTTCTCTAAGTGCTGCGGGATTTAAACCAACTTCTAACTCTTGTTTATATTCACTTGAACTTTGAAATACAACTAATATCTCTTTAATCTTTGCCCAAATATCAGTTTCCGAATACGATGCATCTATCTTGAATATTTTATCAATCAATCTTAATGCACGGCTATCTGTAATCCTAATGTTTGAGGCATCGTCCCCACTATCTTCTGGGTCTTCAATCCATACAAAGTTGTCGCAAACGGCTTCAAAGACTTTGTTTGTCGCTTTCTCGTATGCACAACCTATTACAGTTTTACCATATTCGTGCAATTTCTTGGCAAGTGAAGCATAACCACCATCTCCTGAAACGATTACAAAAGTTTCAAGTGTTGGGTGTGTATGCACTAAGTCCGCTACTTCTACCGCCAATTGAATATCTGCTACATTTTTAGTGCCACCATACGAAAAGCCAAAAACCTGTATAGGTTCTATTCCTAACTCTAACAGTTCATTTTTCATAAAACCCAATCTAACATCACTCCAATTTGCATAAGCACGTTGAATTGCAACTTTCCCGATGGCTTCTGTTGACTGAATTTGCTTAAAAATTTCTTTGAGAGACAAACCTTGTATTATTCGCTGTCCAAAACCATAGCCCTTTAAGAGGTTTTCTATGTCGTAAAATATCGCTGTGTTAAATTTCATTTTGTTGTTTTTTTCGTTTATGCTTGGTTGCAATTCCAAATTATCGTTGTTGCCAAATTAATCAATCCCGTATTTTTCATTCAACATTTTGCGGATATGTTAGGGTACTTCCGTACCATAAGCACTATAAAGGACTTCACCGTAGTCTTCGAGATTGTAAGACTCGCTTCCAAGACGCAAAAAAGGCTCATTTCTTGTAGGGGTGTACCTTCAAAAAGTAATAAGTTTGACGGCCAGTGGTATCTTTTGCTCTGATCATAAAAATTCGATCAGTACATTTTCTTCTGATCCTATCTTTCCAAGAGGTTTCATAATCTTGTTGTTTATACTGCTTTGAAACTTGGTCAACCCATTTTTTTGAAGAATCTTCCATGACTTTAAAAGTTTTCGCACTGCACTTACTATGATTCTTGTCAGATACCGTTATTTTGTAGTCTGTATTCAAACTTACGAAGTACGTTTTTCTCAAACAAAAAAAAGCAAGTGAATTTTCCATTTTTTGTAGCGCGCCGTGTTCAAAATACCTCTGGTACTACATTCTCAGCCACGGTAGCGCGGGTAGGCGTGGTTACGATTGCCCTCGGTGTAGCTACGGGTATCATCGCATTGGCGGTATTGTTTGGGTTTAAGCAGGTGATTTATCAGAAAGTTTTTTTGTTTGGGGCGCACTTACAAGTGCATAAACTCTCACTCAATCAGTCTTTTGAAGAACCTCCCATACCGTTGCATACCACCGCCTACGACCAGTGGCAGCAAGTAGCTGGCCTTCGGCACCGACAGGCTGTAGCTCACAAAGCGGGCATACTCAAAACTCCCGACGAACTGCAAGGAGCCTTACTCAAAGGCGTAGGCCACGACTACGACTGGCCGATGCTATCGCAGAGTTTGGTGGCTGGGAGAGCTATCAAGTTTTCAGACTCCACCTACTCCAATGAGTTGATTTTGAGCCAAAAAATAGCCTCCAAACTTCGCCTCAAAGTAGGCGACCAAGTACTGATGTACTTCGTTCAAAACCCTCCTCGTGTACGCAAACTCGATATTGTAGGCATCTATGAAACGCACCTCGAAGAGTTTGATAATCAGTTGGTTTTGGGCGATATTCGACTGGTACAACGCCTCAACGACTGGCCCGCTGACTCGGTGGGCAGCTATGAGTATTTTGTCAAAAACTTCGACGACCTCGACCGCACCGCCAAAGCCCTCAACCAAACCCTCGCTCCCGATATGAAACTCGAAAGTGTTACGGAGCGTTTTCGCCCACTCTTTGAATGGCTCAAACTCTTAGACCAAAATACCACCATTCTGTTGGTGCTGGTTTTGTTTGTTACCTGCTTCAACATCGCCTCTGTACTGCTCGTGATGATGATGGAGCGTACCCCCATGGTGGGACTTCTCAAAACTCTCGGTAGCCCCGATACCCAAATCAGACGTATTTTTTTCTTTGTGGGGATCAGGCTCACCCTCAAAGGCTTACTCATTGGCAACTTAGTAGGACTGGGGTTGTGCTGGCTTCAGTATCAATTCAGATTCGTTCCGCTCGACCCCGTCAATTATTTTATGAATACCGTACCTGTGGTATTTGATTGGTTCTCTTTTCTGCTACTCAATTTCGGCATATTGGCATTGATTGCAGTGGCTTTGCTTATTCCTACGATTATTATTAGTCGGATTCGACCTGTGGAGGCGTTAGTGTTTAAGAAATTAGATTTATTAAAAAGGCTTTTATATGGATACT
>JBKBKL010000130.1:0-12025 GCA_046294665.1 Runella sp. | reverse complement strand
TCCTTATATGGGGCCGGGTCTGCTAGGGTCGGCGGTGAGTATTGATAAAATCCTTCAAAATGAGCAAATAGCCCGCGCCAACGGTCAGCAAAAAAAGATGACCGTAGTACGCTGGGAAGACTGGAAAACTGATAACCACGCCACCATTTTTGAAATGGCCAAACAAGTTGTGGGATTACCGATTGTGGTCAAAGCTCCACATCAAGGGTCTTCGATTGGGGTTTCGATTGTGAAAGAAAACCGTTTGGAGGCTTTTGAGCAAGCGATGAATCAATGCTTTTTTTGTTTGGAAGTCAATACCGAAGAATGGCATACCAAAACTCACGACCAAAAAAGGGAGTTCGCACAGCGTATAGCCAACTTAGATGAAAGCATAGGGTTTCCGATACAAGTCGAGTCCACCAAAGAAATCGTCTATCACCCATCTGACCTAATCGAGGTTTTGGACCAACGCAGGGAGGCAGGCGACAAAGTAGTCAAACTACTCTCTCTCAATGCAGAAGACCAAGTTTTGCTCGAAGAGTTTATGCAAGGTCAAGAGTTTTCGTGTGGTGTCATACAAGACAATGATGGGCGCGTGGTAGCCCTCCCCCCCACCGAAATAGCCAAAGCAGACGAAAACCAAACTTTCGATTTCAAAACTAAGTATAAACTCAACGTAACGCGCAAGTTCATACCCGTTCGGACTTCGCTCGAAAACAACCAAAAAATTCAAGCCAACATTGCTTTGGTTTTTGAGAAATTGGGCATGAATACCGTAGCGCGTATTGACGGCTTTCTGACACCCGATGGGAAAGTATTGCTTCACGACCCTAACACACTGCCCGGAATGTCGCCTACCTCACTGATTTTCAAACAAATGGCCGAAATCGGTTTGGACGTTACGCACGCCATTACTTATCTGATTCGCCAATCGCTCCGCGAACGTATTCGGACTGGTAAGGACACACTTCGACTTAGGGCGTTGCTCGAAGATTTAGACAAACGTATCGAAAAAAACTTGAGAGATGCTACTTCTGAAAGCGTCATCATCGAACCTCACCAAGCAAGTTTTGTAGAAGCCCGAAAAAAATATGGCGAACTCTCGGCTTCGGGTCGAGTTTTTCCCCAACTGATTTTAAAATTGAGCGCGGAGGAGCAGTATGCCTTACCTATCAAATTTTTGTTTAAAGATACGATCGAAGAAGTCATCGAATCTTTGAATGTGCCTCAAGACCCACTTATCGCTGAAACCATAGAAAAAGCTAAAAATATCACCCGTCGTTTTGTAGGAGAATTTGACGGGTTAGTAAAAAGAGTTTAAATCACCGACTGATCATCACTTGCCCACGGTCTATGTGGCCGTCGGGCTTGGCGCGCACTACATAGATATACACCCCCTCGGGCAAGGGTTGGCCGTCGTAAGTTCCGTCGAAGGGTGGTTGATTATTACCTTTAGCATAATAAACAGCATTGCCCCAGCGGTTATAAATCGTTACTTCGATTTCTGGATAGGCTTCTCGACCGATGATTTGCCAAGTATCATTGTGGCCGTCGCCATTGGGCGTAAATACCTCAGGCATAAAAACCCGCTGAACTACGATGATTCTGATCGAATCCTCAGAGGCACAGTTGTCGGGACTTAATGCGATGACACGATAATAAGTGGTGCTATCGGGGGCAATACGCGGGCGCGCTGACTTGGCATCGTCTATCCAAGTGGCGGGTGTCCAAGTATAGGTATAGCCGGCTCCCATATCGGCATGAAGCCGTGTAGTACTTCCCCTGAATATTTCACGTTCCTTGCCCAGCGAAAGTGAAGGAGCAGCACGCACCCTCACCGTTTGCCGGGCAATTCCGCTCAAACATTCCAATTCATTTTTCACGGTATAAGTGATGGTATGCAGTCCCAGTCCTGCTGTACGTGGTGAGAAGTACCCATTTCTAACACCTTGCCCCTCAAAAATACCTCCTGCCGGACTGCCGTTGAGTTTCAATGCCTCATGAGCTATGCCGCAAAACTCCGCTATCGAATCTATTTTGACCCTTACCGCCTCTACCGCCTCTACTTTAAGAGGAGCAGACGCGGCCTCACAGCCATTGACATCGGTGGCTGTTACACTATAATTGCCGGTTTCTTTTGCCAAAAAATGTGATTGTGTTTCGGAAGGTATTTTTACTCCGTCTTTGGTCCAATAGAAAGTTTGAAGTTGGGACCCGGAAGCCGTCAATGGGAGCATTGTGCCGGCACAAAAGCGAGTACGCGAAGCAGCAATGGTTACTATTGGATTTTTGACTGAATGTATCGTTTTGGGAGTAGAAGTTTGAGAACAATGTTGAGCCGACGTAACTTTTACACTGTAATTGCCCACTGTTTTTGCTTCCAGTTCGGGAGTAAAAATCTGAAGCGATTGCCCGTTCAAAAACCATTCGTAGCCATATCCTTCTGACACATTTGCACTGATATTGAGGCTTTTACCTTCACAGAAAAAATCTTTAGGAGCATTGATAACAGCTTGTGGAAGCGGATTGACGATGAGTTTTTCGGTAGCTATTTCAGAGATACAGCCATACGCATCGGTAATTTTGAGGGCGTAAACCCCTGCTCGCTGGGCTACGTAAGTAGAACGGTTGCTATTTGGCAAAGCTGAATTTTCCCATTGCCACTCAAACTGCGGCTTTTCGGCATTGGTTTGAGCGGAAAGTGAGAGCGATTGGCCTTCGCAAAACTGGGTGGCCGGTGTTTGAATTTTGGCAGTCGGAAGGGGTCGTTGCATGATAGAAACAGGTGCCGAGAAACCCGGACAGCCTACCGCGTCAGTCCCTTTCGCTTGATAAATACCCACTTCCTTAACCGTCAGAAGTTTTGCATTTTCTTTATCAATCGCTACATCATTTCGTAGCCATTCCAAAGATTGAGCAGTAGAGGCGATGACTTCCAATTGTACCTTTTGCCCCTCACAAAAATAGTCTTTAGCAGCCTTGACATTGACCACAGGGCGAGGACGGAAAGTGATTTTGAGGGGGGCGGTTGTGATAAATTCGGGGCATTGGCGCGGCATCTGAATACGGCAGGTGTAATCACCCATTTGGTTGCGTGCAATGACCATCACCGAGTCAGTGGCATTGGCTACCGGACGGCCATTGAAAAACCATTGCAATTTACCCCAACTTCTGAAGTTCTTTAGATTGAGTTGTACCAAGCTATCTTGGCATAGTTCGGTCGGTGCGATGAGATTGGGTTTTCCCACTTTCGACACCACAATCGCAGGGGTAGGTGGGGGTGTACAATCATCTACTACCAATCTAAACTCTTGAAAAACACTACTATACACCTTGCCATTGCTTAGGCCGTCAATGCGTAAGCGATACACAAACACGCCGGGCTTTTCGGGCGTACCTTCCATGACGATAATGCCATTTCGACGGGGCGTTACGGTAAATCTGGTTTGGTTGCCGGTGAAGTTTTCTGCCGTAAAACCCGGTGCCCACGCTAATTGTCGAAAAGTGGGGTTAGGTTCTCCCCCACTGACAAGTTCGGCAAAACCACCGAATGAGGCTGTGATATTCTCACGGTTGCCAGTGTAGGCAAAAACCCGCACAGGCTGACCTACGCAGGCGCGCATCGTAAAGGGCAGCATCAAGTCCACGCTATGCCCTCTCAAAATAGTACTGTGTGATTTGACTTGATTGGCGGGGCCTACTTCCATGTAGGCTACGACTGAGCTTCCACGTCGTCCGAGATTGTCGGCATCGGCACGGCAGCAGAGGGGTTCGGTAGCCACATAATACCCTTGAGGGTCGTTATAGCGATTGGAAAACTCTATGGAAGCATCATAGACTACTTGAAAAACGGTATCGAGGCCGTTGTCGCAAAGGCGTTCGATGGTATTGGTTTCGTTGGCAAAATAGTTTTGACGCATCACCAACTCGTCCATACGAGTATTGTCGCTTTTGCGATAGATAGAGGCTTTGAGGACAGTAGGCATTTTGGGCAAATCGGCCATTGGAATATAAAAAACCGCCCGAAATCCGTGGTCATTGATGTAGCCTGTGGGCGTTTCGCCTGCCCAGTTGGTGAGGTCGTACATATTGTTGCCCAAAATGGCAGGGTCGCCTTTGGATTGGCAGTCTATTGCTATTGCTTTGATGGTAGGGGTGGTACTTTCACCACAAACGCCTTCTTTTTTGGCACGTAAAAAATACCGCCCTGTTTCGGTAATTTGTAAGGTAGAATTGGTCGCATTGGGGATAGGGCTGCCTTCTTTGTACCATTGGTAAGTCAGTCCCCTTTCGGACGATACGGCATTGAGTTGTATAGGTTTATCAATACAAAAATACGGGTTGGCGGGTTGATTGCTACCTACTTGAGTGATGCGAAGTGATACGCCCCCTCCCCTCACACATTCGCCTACTTCGGCAAACATTTCGAGTGAGTTTTCGGCCAATTTTACGCCATTGAGGCGTTGCTCGCTCACAAAAGCCATCGAATAAAGGCCATCTTGAGTAGGTACTGTCCATGCCTGAAACTGACTATTTTCGGAGTTGTTGTCAAACTTGGGCTTTGAGTTGCTTACAAACAAATCTTCGCCTATGGGTTTTACAGGACTGAAGCCTGCTTTCCATTCAGTTTCGGCAAAAGGTAAACCTCCTTCGGTGAGTGGTACAGCAGTACGGGCCGATAAATCCAAGGCGCGAGGGTCAAACACTCGCACGCTCGGCCAAACCGTCAGATGTAGGGGTATGACTCGTCCTTCATTTCGGCAGATGTAGGAGTACTCGCCGTCGAGGCTTGAGGTGGCGCGGCCTTGGTCGGCATTGTCGAGTTGATGAAATATGTAAGCAGGCGAAAACCAATGGTAAAGCACCAATTTGGGCGAAGCGATGTTAGCCGTGGCTTTGCGTGGTACAGGAGGGGCTTCATTGACGACGTAATAGCCTTCGTTATCACTAAATTCTATGGGATTGATAATTCGCTCGTATTCGTAGCTGACCGTAAAGTAGGTAAATTGGGTAGAAGTATTGGCAGAGGCACATTCATTGAAGATGGTTTTCTGATGGACTTCACTACTTTTTTGCCCCCAAAATTCACCTACGATTTGGTGATCACGTTTACGTATGATTTTGAAGCGAAGTTGTGGAGGCAGTGCATTTTTCCCGGCTTCATCGGCATAAAATTTGCAGACCATTCTGTAAGCAAAATCTGTACCAGAAAGGGTAACGGAGGGTTGTCTTTGGAAACTACCACCATACAAAAATTGTGCATAGCTATTCAAATAGCTAAATACAGCCAAAAACCCTGCGATGTACAGGGCTTTTAGACTTAGAATAAGCCTCAAAAATGATTTATTTTTTGGCTTCACTTTTGGTTAGCATCAACGTATAATGAGTTTTTCGCCCTTAAAGTAGGCAATTATTGACCTAACGGCAAAAAACAAGCCAAAAAATTATTATAAGGTAGTTGTTGAATACTATTTTTCGGGCAGGTGAATTTCTGCCATCATGCAGCGAGCAGAGCCGCCGCCATTGCCTTCTATCATCGAAAGATCGAAGTGCATCAAAACCGCAAAATCGTCCATTTCGTCGCGTTGTTTATCTGTCAAAGATTCATAGGCATTGGTGGACATGACCAACATTCTTTCTTCGCGTTTGTTCTTGACTAACAGCATATTGCCCGCAAAACGACTCATCTGTTCGAGTGTGATTTCGATGATATGCTTTCCTGTTTGCTCCAATTCTTGGCGTACTCTCAAGCGTTGGTCGGGGTCACTGATGGCTTGCAAACATACCACCGCAAATATATGCCCTACACACATCACAACGTTGGTGTGATAGACCGCCTTACCCTGTGCATCGAAAGCATCGAATCTCACGATTTTATAGCCTGTAGCCTCGGCAAAAGCATCGAGAACTACGGGGCTGGTTCGTGGTGAAAGACAAGCATAAGCTACTTTGTAGCGACGGTCGAGTACCATGCTTCCTGTACCTTCGAGGTAGTGTCCTTGCTCCTCAAAATGCGTCAAATCAATGATTTCTTCGACATGAAAGTTTTTTCTCAAATCGTCAATGATATCCATACGACGTTCGAGGCGACGATTGGCAGCCTGCATGGGATAAAGCACAATTTTGCCGCTCTGGTGAAAGGATACCCAGTTGTTGGGGAAAATAGAATCTGGTGTATGAGGCTCTGGAGTATCTTCATATACAATCACATCAACGCCAGCCGCTCTGAGTTGTGCTACCATTTCATCAAATTCCTTCAATGCCTCTATCTGTGCTGTTTCTTTGGTACGAGCAGCTATATCGGCATTTTGGAAGGCATTACTTTCGGCAGTTTCGGCATTGTAGCCAAATCGCACCGGCCGAATCATTAAGATATGCGATGTGGACTGGGGTTGCATTTTGTAGCTCATATCGAAAGTGGGTAGGTTTTCTGATTTTGGTTGTTTTGACAAATTTACGAAGATTCTGATTCTACTTCCAATTTTGTCGCTACAAAAAATCCTTTTTACCCCTCTCTCCAAAGCGGCAAACTCATACAGTGCGACCCGCCCCGCGCCCTCGAAAGCTCGGCAGAAGGAAGCATGATAAAGGTATTTTCTAAATTTTCGGGCGATGTCTTTCCTGTTTCGAATTCTTCCAATAATTCTTTGGCATGCAAAGTCCGAAAGCCCTTCTGACGGAAGGCTTCGAGGGTTTTGTCGTTGCGGTCGTAGCCGATGACTACACCCTCTTTGAGCGCCAGAAGATTGCAGGAGTCAGTCCATTGCTCACGTGCGCCAAAGGGAAACTCGTTGTTGCCCGAATAGATAAACTCAACTGGTTTTTCACAGCCCAAATCCTCTTTACTGATAGAAATAAGCAAATCTTCTAAATTTTCAAACGTAAGAGGCTCATCACCTCGCCGAAACTGCATGATTTGGAGCCTTTCAGGATCTTCTTTTGGGGCAAAAAAGTGTAATACATCACGTTTTTTGGCTTCATCGCCTTGGCGCGCTATCGAACCCAGCAGCACCCATACATTGCGTTTTACTTGCGTAAAAACCGTATCTATATGCATATAATCACGCTTTTTCGGGATTTTTACGACCGTTATTTTATCCACTACTTTTCTCTCAAACAGTGCCTTCATCGTTTGGTGAGCTGCATAAAGAGTGGTACGTTCGCTACAGCCGATGAGCAGATGGCGCGGTGCTACCATCATCACATCGCCGCCTTCGAGGGTGGAGCGGTGATAGTCGCTCTTAAGTTCGTCGTCGGTCAGTAGAAAATGATGCTCATTGTCGGGGATTTCTATGATGTTGTCACGGTGAGGTTCAAATAAGGGGTGGTAGAAAAAAATATACTGTGTCAGCAGTGATTCGCGGGTGCGGGCAGCCTTGGCAGGTTTGTTGAGAAGTATGTGGTCATTAATGACTATGCCGATGTCGCGCGTGAAAATGAAATTGGGCAAAGGCGCAAAGATCATTTTTTTGTCGGGCAACGACCCCGAAATCAGAATTTTGGCCAATTCGACGGGAACAAATTCGCGTAGTTGTTGCTGCACCCGAAATGAACACCGCTCAACAGCACAGATAGAAGCGATGAGTTTGGTACGAACCCCTTCTTCTTCAAGGATTTCGGCCAACAATTTTTGAATATCTATGACTTTGTCAGAGTTGAAATATTGCGGGCTGTCGGGCTTGAAGAATTGGCGGGTGGAGTCGGCATCAATTTCAGCTATTTTACCTTTTACTTTTTCGGGGTCGAGAAAATAAAGCAAAATTTTGACATAATAATCGTACTCATCACGGCGCATGGTGTCTAAATGGACGATGTCTTCAAAAAGCCAGTCTTGGGCTTTGGAGGGGACGACCTTGCCTACCCCACGGTCGGGGCTATGTATGAGGAGTTTGCGGAGTGTACCGGTTTCGGATGAAACGTAAAGCTGGTTTTTGGAATACATATTTTTGTTTTTTCGCAAAATACTACTTTGACGTTTTTGTAAAGATTTAGGAATAAATATTTTTTAATTATGCTGTTTTTGGTGTTAAATTTATTTTAATTGAATGTTTTTTTGAAAAATAATTTTCACAGATAGCGCGAGATTCCGCCTCGTGATGTTTATGACAAGGCTTCTACCCGTTTTTGTAGATGTTTAGCGTTTCAAACGCAAAGCTCACTTACTTCGCGTTTGAAACGCGAAGCATCAGTGTATGTCCTCATTCGCCTCTGTTCCTTTGCCTTGCTCCCTCAATGCCTTGCTCCCTCGATACCCCCCTACCCCACTTTCACCTCTTGACTCTGATAAAACACTTTTTTGGCCACTCGGTCGAAAGTAAAATCTAAACGACCCAAACTCACTCCACCCCAACCTGCTTGATTGATGAGGACGGGCTTTCCTATTTGATTTTTCAGTACGGTGGGTGTGTCGAGAAAAGTATGTGTATGCCCACCGATGATAAGGTCTATGTTTTGAGTTTGGGGAGCTAACGTGAGGTCAGAGATTTCGCCTTCGCTCATTTTATAACCCAAATGTGAAAGGCATATTACGAAACTGCATTTTTCGTCGAAGCGCAGGCGGGAGGCGGTTTCGTTGGCTACTTTCACCGGGTCGAGATAGACAGTACCCCCAAAGAGTTTTTCGGGAATTAAGCCTTTAGGGTCTATTCCCAACCCAAAAACCCCGATGCGTAATCCTTTGATTTTGAAGATTTGATAAGGTTTGGCCAACCCTTCCATGACGGTATTACGGAAGTCATAGTTGGCAACTAACACCGAAAAGTTTGCATATTTTTTGATTTGCTCAACGTACAAATCGAGTCCACCGTCAAAATCATGATTGCCCATCGTAACGGCATCGTAGCCCATTTGACTCATGAGTTCGATTTCGGGGCGGCCTTTGTAAAAATTGAAGTAGGGTGTTCCTTGAAAAATATCGCCGGCATCAAACAGCAGTACATGAGGCTGCTCGGCACGAATTTTTTCGATGATGCGCGCCCGATTGGCCACTCCTCCACGACCTGCCAAGCGGTCGTTGGGTGGAAAAGGGTCTAAGCGGCTATGTTGATCGTTGGTATGTAGGATTGTAATATTTAAGTTTTTGGCTTGTATGTCTGCCCAACTTTCAAGGGGCCAATCTAATAGCGTAGCCGCACCGCCTAAAGCTGTATATCGGAGAAAATGTCGTCTGTTCATGTTTTTTTCGATTTTATTCGATGATGATTCTACCGTCAAGTCGAGGGTTGAGGGGCTGATTGGATTGGCCTTGCTGTCGTAGTCCATCGGCCAAAGCGTCGCGCATAAGGTAGTTGAGTATTTCGTATTGCTGGGCTTCTTTGGCGATAGTTGCAAAATCGGTGCTGGTGGCCATATAGTCGCTGGTAAGGAGTGTATAGGTACGGTTGGCATCGAAGGGTTGTCCATTGACAAGGGCTTCAGTGAGTTGATTGGTCATTTTGTTAAACCTCAATCGAAGCCCCGACTGTGGCTCTTGTCGTTGGGCGATGTAGAGCATGGCCTTTTGCATGGTAGGTCCCGAAAGGGTCAGCACTACGAGCGCATTGTCGAATGGCATCAACTCATAGACCTGACCGAGCGTTATGTTTCCGGCAGGTAGGTCGGTACGTAAGCCACCGTTGTTGGTAAGCATGACATGGATAGGTTTGCCATAGCGTTGTTGGCCTTGTTGAAGGAGCAAATCTGTAAACAAATTCCCCAGTTCTGATTCGGGTCGGCCTTTGCCAATTCTTTTGGGTGAGTTGGCCAGCACTGTATTCATTTGTGCTTGCAGGCTATCTTGGTAGGGGCGCAAGTAACTCGAAATTTGCTGCGAAAGTACCGTAGTGGGTGCGGTAGTAGTATCGCTCACAACCACCGGCTTCATTTGTAGAGGCTGACCGATAAAATAGCGCGTGCATGAGCTACCTAAAAACAGCAGCAAAAGAAGTATAACGTAGTTTTTTTTCAAGCTCATTGGAGAATAAGGAAGTTTGAGCAAGATTGAAGTGCCTTGCAAGATTCAGCGAAAGAATCGCTTTTGATTTAATAACTGATGTTACGCAAATTTGGTTTTAATCCACTATTAGAAATTTCTCTATAAACCTTGCGCCTCTCCGAGGCTTGGGGGACTTGGGGGGCATCATTCTCGGCTACAAACCTTGCGCCTCTCCGAGGCTTGGGGGAAGTCTTACGAAATGAATATATCAATAAAGAGCTTCGGTGAAGCCATACGTTTGTAGCCCTCTAAGTAGTATCCCAAATCACATCTCGCTTCGGAGAAGCATAACATCAGTTAATAGGTAAAATATTCACAAATTAATCACACCAGCGTATTACACTGTTTGGTAAATTTGTTAATACTTTTCTCTTTAGGAAAAACATCTAAAAACTTAATAAACAATGTAGTATGGTTTTAGTTAAGTATTATTGTTAATATTCCGATAGTACTTTAAACAACTGCAAGTAACTCAAAATCTTTTGAAAACGACAAAAAACCGTTGTCAGAAAATAGAAACTTAATTTCGTTTCTATGGTTTATTTGACCAAAAACTTAGGAAAATCTTCGACTTTTTGGCAACAGACCTGCTCCATCACTTGTTTGAGTTGTGTTTTGAGCATACCGATGGTATGATTTCCGCCTTCGTTGCCGAGTGCTGCTACGCCATACATAAAAGTACGTCCCATAAAGGTAAACTCCGCTCCCGAAGCCAATGCCCGTGCTACGTCGGGACCCGAACGTAAGCCGCTATCAATCATGAGTTTAATTTGGCCTTTATATTTTTCTACAATCGGCATCAGCGATTTGATAGACGATTGCCCTGCATCGAGCTGCCGCCCACCGTGATTGGATACGATGATGCCGTCGAGGCCGAGTTTGATAGCCCGCTCGGTATCTTCTTCGGAAGCCACGCCTTTGAGGACGAGTTTGCCTTTCCAACGTTCTCTGATAGGTGCGATTTTTTCTTCGCTGAGCCGTCCCGAAAAAGTTTGATTCATATACAAGCCTAATTGTTTCATATTCAAGCCTTTGGGCATATATTTTTTCATATTTGCAAAACCCGGCTGGCCGTGATAGAGGGTGTTCAATGCCCAAATCGGACTGCCCAAGATTTGTAGCATATTGGATAAAGTCATACGCGGAGGCATGGCCAAGCCATTGCGGATATCGCGTGGGCGGAAGCCAAAACTGGGCACATCGCACAAGATGACCAGCACCTTACAGCCAGCGGCTTCGGCGCGGTCGAGCAGGTCGTCGCGCAGGGCATTTTCGGTAGGGTGATAGAGTTGAAACCAAAACTTACCTTCGGTGATTTCGCCTATCCGCTCTATACTCGATGTACTAACAGTGCTTAAAATAAATGGAATATTATGAGCTACGGCAGCTTTGGCCAAAATTTCGGGGGCATTAGGCCATACAAGTCCCTGTAAGCCAATAGGAGCTATACCAAAGGGGGCATCGTAAATTTTACCAAAAAGCTCGGTTTTGAGGTCGGAGGAGCGATGTTGGCTTAGATAGTAGGGTTTGAGTTCTACCTCACGGAGTTCGGCGGTGTTTTTGTGGAGATTTACGTCTTCATTACACCCACCGTCTAAGTATTCAAAGGCAAATTTCGGAATTCGTCGGCGGGCTTTGTTACGCAGGTCGTCTATCGAAGGAAAGTTGGTATTGTAGGGGAGTTTCATTTTGTCGCTAAAACCTTTTTGACACAAAATTAGGCTCATTGCTATTTCTACCTATCCTGTGGCTACCTGCATCTATCTTTGACAAAATATTGAAATTTAAGAAAGGGGTTCTCCTTTGTTGAAAAAATCAAAACGAAGGTTTTGTTGAGAAACAATTTTCATTTCTTCAATAGTAGCCTCTATTTTTTGGAGGGTTTCTTCCTGCCCATTCAATTTTTTGAGAAGTGATAAAATCTGAGCTTGTAATTTGAGCATCACATCGAGCGACACTTGGTTCTGAACAATATGCTGCTGATTACGAATGATATTGATTTGGTTTTTGACGATGATTTCTTGATTTCGTATAATGATAGCCTGATTGTTGACCACTAAGTCATGGTTA
>JBKBKL010000129.1:0-12217 GCA_046294665.1 Runella sp. | reverse complement strand
GCCCTGTTTTAAAAAAAAAAAGATTTTAATTATCAAATAAACAACGCCCTACAACAATCACGACTGTACCCTTTAAACCCGAACAATACCATGATTATATTACAAGTAGCTCCCTCGGCCTTGAGCCAAAATTTTTGGATAGCGGTGCTTGAAGCTATCATCTTGCTGGCCTTAGCCGCATATATTGGATGGTGGATAGCACGTCGTACGTTGGCCGCTCAAATCGCTGGCCTTCAGGCCAGTATCAATGACAAACGCTCCGAACTTGACGACTGCCGCCGTAGCAAAGTAGAGGTGGTAGGTGCTGGCGGAGCAGTAGTAGCTCCCGTTGTCCCTGATGATTTGAAAGTTGTAGAAGGCATTGGCCCTATGATCGAAGAACTGCTCAACAAAGCCGGTATTATGACTTTTGCACAGTTGGCCAATACTTCTGCCGAGCGAATCAAAGAAATATTGGTGGCGGCAGGGCCACGATTCCAAATCCATGACCCTACTACTTGGCCCGATCAAGCAGCCTTAGCCCGCGACGGCCAGTGGGAAAAACTCAAAGTATGGCAAGATGAGTTGAATAAAGGACGTTTGGAATAAAAATAAGCATAAACTCCAAATAAAAGAGGCTATCCCGACGGAATAGCCTCTTTTTTGGTATGTATAATCGTAACAGCAAAATAGAATGCAAGACATATTATTTGATTTTATATCAAAATACATTTCGCTGACAGAAGATGAAAAGAACGCAATCATATCTTTAGACCTATTTCGGTCGGTAAAGAAAGGAACTACACTACTCAAAGAAGGACAAAAATCAAAAGATACCTACTTTGTTTTAAAAGGTTGTATTCGGGTTTATTACATCATAGACGGAGAAGAAAAAACAACCGCTTTCTACACAGAGCTGGAAGCCTTAACACCGCATTGTGTTATCAATAAATTGCCTTCTGATTATTTCATCAGTTGTGTTGAAGACTGTATTCTTTTGGTTTCAAATACAGATATGTCAGAAGAAGTAAACCGTAACTTTCCAAAGTTTGATACAATGTGTAGAATGTTGTCCGAAGAATTGTTAGCGAAAAAGCAAATAGACTTCGACGAATTTAAGACCTCATCGCCCGAACAACGATACCTAAACTTACTACACAAAAGACCAGACCTTATTCAGCGAGTTCCTCAGCACCAGTTGGCGAGTTATCTGGGTATTAAGCCACAATCATTGAGTAGATTAAGGGCAAGGATTCTTGAAAAAAAGAGCTGATACGCATTTCTTAACTTTAGTGAACGAATAAAGGCATCTCGTTACTCTACTTTTGCTCTATCGTTTCACAAAAATTAAAAAAAGAGATGCAAAAGAAAATAATTTGGATTGGACTTGCCTTAGTGTTGGCGAGCAGTTTACAGGTGAATGCTCAGTATGAAAAAACAGACCTTTCGTACAAGAGGTGGTTTATTGGGACTTCTTTATTTGTGGTATTGGGCAATTTTGACCGAGAAAACCCACCCAACTTTGCTCAACTTGATATAGGGTATCGTATTACCGGAAAAGATATAATTAGGTTGTCCCCCAAAACTTGGAAATATGCTTGGCCCAATGGTATTCACCCATTTTTAAATAAAGCCTATAAAAAGCCGGAAGAAAAATTTCCGGGGTATGTGCGTGAGGTTGGCATCACAGCCTCTTATCAACGGTTTTTATGGAAAGGATTGTATGCACAACTTGATGTGATGCCGACTTATCAAGTTTTTGTAAATGACAACGGAAAGAAAATTGACAAAGGTTTTCAAATTTTCAACTCATACCGTGTGGGTTATCATATCAAACTACTTAAGGATAGGTTTTTCTTTCAACCTTCAGTATGTATGACTCACCGTGCATATCATACAGAGTTGCCCAATGGATTTAAACAGTTAGATGACAAATGGTCTAAATTCATTTTCCCAGAACCAGGGCTAAACATCGGTTTTAATTTCTAAAGTATGCATACTCAAAAGAAAATGTAAAACATAAGCTCGCTACACTTTGAGCGAGTTTTATACTCGTTCAAAATTGATTTGCGAAAAAACCTGATATGTTTCGTTTGATTATCAATGGGTTACATTGTTAATTTTTCGCAAACCTATGAGGTTTAAGTATATGTTTTTAACAAACAAAATACCTGCCTCCTTTAAGATGTTGCAAAAATACTTTTTAAAATTTTGTCCAACCGTCTATGATAAGCTAAAAGAGGGTGAAAAATCAACGGAGTTTTGAGGTATCGGTGGGTACTTCTGGGATTTCGATATTTTCGTCAGACTCTGGAAGCATGTAAAGTGTATCTTGCTCTGAAGAATCGCTCTCACGTTCAACTGGAGAGGAAGGCGCACAATCTCGATAGCTCTTTACGATCGTAATCGTAGGTTTGGGAAAAGGCCCACGCTGATAGCCGAGGGTTTGATCTTCATATACTTTTTCGAGAAATCTCCCCACCAGCGGCAAAGCTGTTTTGGCTCCTTCGCCCAAGTTGGTGCTTCGGAAGTGAATACTACGGTCGTCGCCACCGACCCATGCCCCTACTACGAGGTCTTTGGTAACGCCCATAAACCAGCCGTCGGAGTTGTTGGAGGTAGTGCCTGTTTTGCCACCGATTTCAAAGCCAGATTTAAATAAGCTCCCGAAAGTCCACATATTTTGCGAAGTGCCGCCCGGTTCTTCGATACCCCCTTTGAGCATGTGTATCATCAAAAAAGCTGATTCTTCACTGATGACCTGATGGCTATGGGGTACAAACTCTTCGATTACGCTCTCGTTGGCATCTAAAACACGAGCCACAACGATAGGTTCGGTACGGCGGCCATGATTCGGAAAAACAGAGTAGGCTTTGACCATATCATACAGCGAAACATCGAAGGGCCCCAAACCTATCGAAGGAACGGGTTTGAGAGTGGTAGTAATGCCCAGTTTTCGGGCGTAATTGACTACCGACTGTGCTCCGATTTTGGCAGTTAGATGTGCCGTAACAGAATTGATAGAACGTGCCAAAGCACGCCGCAGCGTAAGTTCGGCATAGGTAAATCCTCCCGTAGAGTTTTTGGGTCGCCAGACCCGGGTGGTATCCCGTCCTCTTACTTTCTCTCTGACTTCTATTTGAAAAGGCTCATCTCTCATTCTATCGCAAGGACTCATATCGAAGGCTGAACTATCAATGGCGGCACAATATACAAAAGGTTTGAAGGTAGAACCCGGCTGACGTTTGCCTTGCTGCACGGCATCATATTTGAAAAATTTGTAGTTGAGGCCACCTACCCAAGCCTTTACATGACCTGTGTAAGGGTCCATGGCCATCATACCCGCTCGCAAGATACGCTTGTAGTAATTGAGCGAATCCATCGGACTCATCACTACTTTTTTCTCACGCCCTGTACGCCAATCATAGACCGTCATGGTGTCTTTTTTGTTCATGTATCGCCAGATAGAATCTTGACGAGCCGTGGAGTCGAGCGAGGCAAAACGCCTTGCCAAGAGTTTGTAGCGGTCAGTACGCTTGGCTACATCCGTCAGAAAATTAGGGATTTCTTTCCCTTTTTCATCGCGCCATGGGTTTTGGTTGAGCCAATGACTTTCAAATGTACGCTGAAGCATTCCCATTCGCTCCGATACCGCCTCTGCTGCGTATTTTTGCATTCGGGAGTCGAGGGTAGTGTAGATTTTGAGGCCATCAGTATAGGGGTCGTAATCATTTTCATCGCCCCATTTTTTCATAAATTCTTCTACACTTCCATTAAAATACTGATAAATGGCATATTCGTTGTCTTCGTTGTTGATACGGTCGGGGGTGAGGGTAAGTTTGATGGGCAAATTACAGAGCGAATCCGCCTTCTTTTTATCTAAGAAACCATTTTTAGCCATCTGACTTATTACTGTATTTCGACGAGATTTGGAGCGTTCAGGATTTTTTACTGGGTTGAAAAGTGTCGTTCCTTTTTGTAATCCTACCAAAACCGCAGCTTCTTCAATACTTAAGTCATACGAAGATTTATTGAAATAATATCGCGCTGCTGATTTGATGCCGTAGGTATTGTTGCCATAGTCCACAGTGTTGAAGTACATCATTAGGATTTCCTCTTTCGAGAAATTCCGCTCCAGCCGTATCGCTGTCAGCCATTCTTTGGTTTTGTATATGAGCGTTCTGACGAGGGGTACTTTGCCCAATAACCCCCGCGCTGTACGGCGGCGGGTACGAAAGAGTTTTTTGGCCAACTGCTGGGTAATGGTGCTTCCTCCTCCTCTATCGCCTCCTGTAAGCAATCCTGCCGCTACGCCCACCAGCGCGCGCGGGTCAATGCCCGAATGTTGATAAAAACGTATATCTTCTGTGGCAATGAGTGCCTTGATTAGATAGGGCGACAGGCTGTCATAGTCAACCGGACTGCGGTTTTCGGTAAATAGCTTACCGATGAGTTTGCCGTCGGCAGAATAGATTTCGGAGGCTTGTGGCGCACGGGCTTTTTGGAGTTCTTCGACCGTAGGCATACTGCCACTCAGCCACAAAAAGTTATATTGGACACAAAAAATATAAAATAGAAATGCAATGAAACCATAGAAAAAAGTTTTCCAGACACGTACTACAGGGCGATAATAAGGCGAGGAGGTGTCCACATACTGATAGTAAGTATCCCAAAACCGACGATGATACTGCTCATAAAAACCCAGCACTTTATTGACCCGTTCTTGACCAAAGATACCGACTGTTAATTTAAAAAATAATATTTTGAACCATTGTCCCATTATACCAAACGGAGCGACAACTTTATGAGCAAACGAACGTAATAATTCCCAAAAACCTTGCATAAAAAAAAATGAAAGTAAGGTAGTAAAGTGAGCCAAAGATAGCTTTTTGAAAAATATAGTCAGCGATTAATTTTAAAGATTAAAAACATGAAAACGCTGGGATTGACAGGAATATTTTTAGGGCAAATAATAATGGGCACAGCACAAAATGTTCAAACAGAGTATTTTATGCGGCAAACCCGCGTAGCCAGCGATGATTTTCAAATCAAAGTCAATGAAAAAGGGGACACTGTGATGCTCGTATCTTATAAAACCCAAGATGTAGTCAATATCTTGAACGATGACTTGTCGAAACTTTACAAAGGCACTCCTTTTTTCAAAAATGGTTGGTATAAAGGCAAAATTTGGAATGAACAGGGGCGCGAGTTGAGTTTTGTGATGGCCTACAATATCGAGCGTTCGGAGGTTTATTTTTCTACAGGCCCAATGAAGGAGGCTATCAATTATAAGCCCAACCGTTTTTGGCTCGAAGGTCATACTTTTGAGCTTATTTACGATAAATTTTATGAGCCTATTTATTTAGGTCAAAAGGGTAGCCTAATGAAACTCTATTTGTGCCAACTCGAACTCAAGCAACCTTCTCAAAGAATAGGCTACGAATCATCGGGTTCAGAAAGTGAATATGAGGGGGTTTTTGTTAAATCAGCCAAATATTATTGGCGGCAAGGTAAAAAACTTTGCCTTTTTTCTAATGATAAACGCACTTACCGGCTTTTTGGCGATAAGCGTACGGAGGTTCAAACCTATGCTACTGCCAGAGGATTAAATCTCAAAAACGAACAGCATTTGATTGAGATTTTTCGATATTTCGATTCTCTCTAAAATTTTCGGAATCCCTCTACAACTTTTGGGAAGTATATACGTTTCATTTTCGTCCAACAAACTTAATTTTTTTATACTATTATGAAAACATCGGTATTCGGATTACTCATTTTGTTTGTAGCCTTTACTTCTGCTTGTAGTCAAAAACCTCCAGCCAGCCCACGTGTAACGGCTGAAAGTCAAAACGTTACGATTGCTTACGGTCAGCCTTCCAAAAAAGGACGTTTGATTTTTGGACCTGAGAGCAGCTCAAGCCTCGAAAAGTACGGCAAAGTATGGCGCACAGGTGCCAACGAAGCCTCTGTCATCACTTTCAAAAAAGATGGTTCTTTTGGTGGCAAAGCTGTCAAAGCTGGTGAATATGGCCTTTTTACTATTCCGGGAGAGAAAGAATGGGTGGTTATTTTAAATAGTGAAGCCAAACAATGGGGGGCATACAGCTACAAACAAGATAAAGATGTGTTGCGTGTAACTGTCCCAGCAGTAGCTCTCAAAGAGCCTGTCGAAAAACTTACTTTTGATGTAACCGACAGTTCGCTTACTTTCAAATGGGATACTGCCAGTTTTGTTGTGCCATTGGCGTTTTAAAGTCAAATTTGTTTTTTATGACCCAAATTTAAAATAGGGATTATCTCTACAAATCTTGCGCCTCTCCGAGGCTTAGGGGAATTTGAGGTATAGCTTCGGAGAAGCCAAACATTTGTAGCACTCAAAAGGATACCCAAAAATATACCACGCTTCGGAGAAGCATAACATCAGTACCCAAAATTAAAAACGCCCGAAAGAGAATCTCTTTCGGGCGTTTTTTGTGTAGAGTCTTTTGACTATTGAAGCGGTGGAATACGCAATACTTGCCCTGGATAGATTTTATCAGGGTGAGTAAGCATGGGCTTATTGGCTTCAAAAATAATGTTGTACTTGGTGGCATCGCCATAGTATTTTTGAGCAATCTTAGAAAGCCAGTCGCCTTTCTCTACGGTGTGATACTGTGCTTCGGGAGCGGGGGTTTCTACCACCATATTATTTTCGACTGCCTCTACACCTTCTACATTGCCTACTGCGAGTGCGATTTTTTCGGCATCTTCTTGGGTAGCTACTTCACCTTCCAAGATGACGGTGTGTCCAGATACTTTGACAGTCAGCTTGTTGTAAGCCAAGCCCAGAGATTTGACGTGCTGGAGCAATGCACTCGCTTTCAGTTCGGCCTGTTGTGCCGGCGGAGCGGCTTCGGTTTCTTTGCCGAAGAGTTTTTCACCTACGCCTTTGAAAAATGACATTAATCCCATGATTGAAAAGAGGTTTTTTGAGTGAAACGATTAATTAGCAAAGCCCAAAGCTACTTTTTTTTTGACTGCTTGCCAATGTTAAGACAATAATTTCAAAAAAAAGTAACAAATATACTTTTAAATTGCCTTAAAAATAGCGTCCATCCGCTCGCTGATGACTTGGAGGCGTTTGCGGTCGCCACCGGGTACTTCGGCAGAAGCCCAGCCCGAATAGCCGATTTTGGTCAGAGCTTTGTTTACTTCAGGCCAGTTGCAATCGCCTTCCATGAGTTCTACATCGAAGCCTTTCCAAAGCCCTTCGTTGAGCATTTTTTTGCGGCTGTACTCTTTGATGTCGAGTTTCATGATGCGTTTGCCGAGAGCCTCTATCCAATGTTCAGGCCAGCCATAACGCAGGATATTGCCTACATCAAAATACCAGCCTACGAGTGGGTGATTGATTTCGTCCACGAAGCGAGCCGCTTCTACTGGGCTGATGAGAAAATTGTTCCAGACATTTTCCAAAGCAATTTTCACGCCCGTTTTTTCGGCCATGGGTATCATTTTTTTGATTTCGACTTGGGCACGCTCGTAGGCTTGTGGGTAGCTTATTTTTTCATTGACAACCCCCGGTACCAGCAACACCGTCGTACCTCTGTAGGCTTTACAATCTTGGAGGGCTGTATCCATGGCTTTGGCGCAAGTGGCTCGTACTTTGGGGTCGGCATCAGTCAGCGGCGATTTCCAATGCACCGAATTGACGACTCCGGGTATTTCCAGCCCTGTTTTATCTCTTGCTGCCAAAACTTCTTTTTGGTTGAGGTCGCTGGGCGCGTCCAACTCCACCCCGTCAAACCCCAAATCTTTTAAAAGTTTGAATTTGTCCATGATAGACAAAGATTCTTTGACCATATCAAACTTCAAACTTTTCTTGATCATGGGAGGCTGAACGGTAGCTGCTTTAGCATTGAAGCCGACTGCCGCTGCCGAAGTGGCCAAAGCAGCAGTATTGATTAAAAATTCGCGTCTTTGCATAAGGTTAAAGAAGATTGTTAGAAAGTTTCTGAAAAGATGATGCGCTTTTGAAACGCACATCTCTTGGTTTTGCGTTTCAAACGCAAAACATCAAGGGTTTCAAATGCAAAACCAAGAGTATCGAACTCAAAACATCAAATTTTCAATAAAAAGCCGTAAATCCAGGTCGGGCTACTTCTACTTGTGGAGGGGGTACGTCCCAGCCATAGCTACTTGGTCCCAATTTTTCGGTAGAATTCATAGCTTCCTCGAAAGTGATGCGTTTGCCGGTATAGGCAGCCATACGTCCCATGATAGCCAGCATTGTACTCTTTGCCATATATTCGCCGTCATTGATAGGTTTACCTTTGCGGATGGAGGCAAAGAGTTCGTTGTGTTCGGTTTGATACATATCATTTTGTACACCTGCATACACCCAAGGATTGGGGCCGTTGATGGTATGCTCATTGCGTGAGCAGTTGGCCATGGCACGGCCTTTGGTACCGAAGGTTTCGACCAAATAGCTGCGCTCGGTGTTTTCTTGCTGTCGCGATACGTGGAAGCCTTTAGCACCGTTGGCGTATTCGTAGGTTACGGCAAAATGGTCGAATATATGTCCAAAAAGGGCATCTGTACGTACTTGACGGCCGCCTGTACCTATGGCAGCCACGGGCATCACATCGCCCATGGCCCACGACATCATGTCTATACTGTGTACCGCTTGCTCTACGATATGGTCGCCGGCAAGCCAAGTGTAGTATATCCAGTTGCGAAGCTGAAACTCCATATCACCCCAGTTGGGCTGACGCGGAAACGACCACAAGCCGTTGGTATAGTAAGTGTTGTAAACAGTCATCACTTCGCCGATGCTGCCGTCGTTGATTTTGCCAAAGACAGCGCGTTTTGGTTCGTGATAACGCCAGCAAAAACCCGAAACTACGCTAAGATTTTTCTGTTTGGCCAATTTGGCTGTTTCCAAAATATGCCGTACACCGGGTGCATCTACGGCTACGGGTTTTTCACAAAATACGTGTTTGCCGGCTTTGACGGCAGCTTCAAAATGCTGTGGGCGAAAATGGGGGGGGCTGGCCAAAAGTACCACGTCCACACCCGAATCTATCACTTTTTGGTAGGCATCAAACCCTAAAAATTTACGCTCGTCGGTTACTTGAACTTTGGCTCCATGCACTTTTTTAAGTCCTTCGAGGCAGGTATTGAAGCGTTCGGGGAAAACATCGCCCAAGGCGTGCAGTACTACGTTGGGGTCGGCTTTGAGGGCTTGCATCGCTGCTCCCGAACCACGTCCGCCACAGCCTACCAAGCCTACTTTGAGCGTATCGGAATTGGTACCTGCAAAAGCCTTTTTGGGGACGATGATAGACGGGAAGGCAGTAGTAGCCAGCGTAGCTCCTGCCATTTTCAAGATTTCACGACGAGAAGGTTTCATTGTTTCAACTTGTTTTGAGAGTGAAAAATCTGTTTTGAATCGGAAAGATAAACAATTTTAATTTTTTTTAAAAAACGTTGATGTTATCAAATCTACTTGATGATTTGCGTTTCAAAGGTAATGTAACTTTAGTTTTTACTTGATGATTTGCATTTCAAACGCGAATCTATGTGAGTTTGCGTTTTAAACGCAAACTATCTTTAGTTTCAAACGCAAATCTGACAAATCGTTACCTTTGATGATTTGCGTTTCAAACGCGAATTTGTGTGAGTTTGCGTTTCAAACGCAAACTATCTGGCTATCTAGCAATCATCTGAGTTTCAAATTCTATCAAGCATTTTCTTCCCAGATTTGACATAGATGGACGATGACCTCTACGGCTTTTTCCATGTCTTGTACCGATACCCATTCGAGGCGCGAGTGGAAGGCATGTTCACCAGCGAAGATATTGGGGCAGGGCAGTCCCATAAAAGACAGCCGCGAGCCATCTGTACCTCCTCTGATACTCCTTCTGATGGGCTGTAAGCCGCTTCTACGTATGGCTTCGAGGGCATATTCGGTTACTTGTGGGTGTTGGTCGAGGATTTCTTTCATGTTGCGGTATTGCTCAATGACCTCAAAATCTGCCCTTGAACGTGGATATTGAGTAAGAACTTGGTCCAACATAGCCCTCAAAAAATTTTCTTTTTCATGTAAACCCTCTGTCGTAAAATCTCGAACGATGAAATGGACGGTCGCTTTTTCTTGGATACCTTCAAGGTGTGTAGGGTGAATAAATCCTTCTTTGCCTTCGGTGGTTTCGGGCGATAGGCGGTCTTTGGGCAAGGCAGCCAGCAAATCTCCCGCTATTTTGAGGGCATTTTCGAGCTTGCCTTTGGCAAAGCCGGGGTGTGCGCTTACACCATGAATCGTGATATGCACGGCATCGGCACTAAAGGTTTCATCTTCGAGTGTCCCCAGCGACTCTCCGTCTATCGTATAGCCAAACTGCGCTCCCAGCCTTTTCAAATCTACTTTAGCTGTTCCACGACCGATTTCTTCATCGGGTGTAAACAAAACTTTGATCGTACCATGCTTGATTTCGGGGTGGGAGAGTAGGTATTCGATAGCCGTCATGATTTCGGCTACACCTGCTTTGTTGTCGGCACCGAGCAGGGTGGTTCCGCTGGCGGTTACGATGTCGTTGCCGATTTGGGCTTTGAGGTCTGGGTGTTCGCTGAGGCGTAATACTTGCGTAGGGTCGTCGGGGAGTACGATGTCGCTGCCGTCCCATTGTTTATGTACCAATGGTTTTACATCTTTGCCAGAGCAGTCGGGCGAAGTATCAATATGGGCGCAAAAACAAATCGTGGGTACTGTATATTTTCTTGTATTGCTCGGCAAGGTAGCATAGACATAGCCGTAGTCGTCCATGGAGGCATCATTCAGCCCCATTTCAAACAACTCATTGGCAAGGATGCGACCCAAATCTTTTTGTTTTTCGGTGCTGGGATAGGTATTGGAATGTGGGTCAGACTGGGTATCAATCTGCACATAATGCAAAAAACGGTCAAGTACAGAAGTCATGATTTGATAAAAGTTTATTGTCTAATGTTTCATAACTGCTTCAGTAAGCCCCAATCTTCGACGGCTTTGAGGTAGAGAAAATCCAGCAAAATCCCATTGACATTGGTAATGCGCCGATGGCCTTCTACAAAAGGCAGCACCTCCGTAACGATACGCTCATGTTCGGAGGCTTCGCCCATGAATCGGTCGTTGTAGGCCATGATTTTGTGGTAAGGGAGGGTGATTTCGCAATAAAAATAATACATGGCCTCATCGCTTGTACCTGACGACGGGTAGGCCGGAAAATCCAGCAACGGCACCAACTGCGCTTGTGCTACTTCGATGCCTGTTTCTTCCCACACTTCTTTGGCGGCTACCTTGGCGGCATCGGCTTCGCTATCGAGCATACCGGCGGGGTGTTCGTAGGTGATTGAACCATCACAAATACGGCGTTGTTTGACTAATAAAAGGTATTTTTGTCGGGTGGCTTCATCTACCAAAACCACCAAAACACAAACTACCTCGCCTTTCAAAAAACAAATCGGCGGAATCTTGTGGCCTTCGGGCGTGGTGGCATCGAGCATCAGCAATGAAAACAGAGCTTCTCCCTGATGGTTGTGGCGGGTGTAAATATGTTCGACATGATGAATTTTTAGGCCATTTTTTACCAAACGGCCTTTCCAAAGGTTAAATTTGTGTGAGTCAAAGACGTGTTGTGGCATGGGCTAAAATAAATTGTAACTTGTAAATATCTGATTTTTTCAATCGTTTGATACTATTCTTTTCATGGAACTTACTATCTCCACTCCCGCGCTTTTATTTTCGACGGTTTCGTTGATGATGATTGCCTTTACCAATCGCTACTTGGCCATCGCCAATCTGATCAGAGATTTGCACGAGCGGTTTCAGAAAAATCCCCAACAAAACTATGTAGATCAAATCAAGCAGTTGCACCGTCGAGTGCATATCATTCGCAACATACAGTTTATCATTGTATGTAGCTTGTTTTTGAGTGCGGTTTCGATGTTGTGTATCTATCTCCAATACCAAGCAGTTGCCCAAACATTGTTTTTTTTGGCACTACTGTTACAAATTGTAGCTTTAGGACTTTCGATTTGGGAAATTTCGATTTCTATTCATGCCCTCAAAATCGAACTGAGCGATATGGAAGAACAGCTCGGCCACCGTTTCGACTTCTTCGGTCGTTCCAAACACAGCCGTACCCACAAACCAAAAATGGAGAATCCGTAAGCTATGTGGGAAACCGAACTGCGCCAGTTTAAGGACTATTTACTACTCGAA